>NZ_JBQQBV010000027.1:0-108980 GCF_052246355.1 Streptomyces sp. 3N207
GGGTGGGGGGAGGGGGGAGGCCCCCCAGGAGCGCCCCGTCATCACCGCCACCGACCCCTCCGCCCAGAAGCTCGCCGCCTACCTGGTGAAGAAGGCGCGCTCGATGACCGAGCCGGGTCCGTCGCTCACCTTCGACAAGGCCGAGATCCCGGGCAGGAACGGCGAGCGTCCCGGCCCGGTCACCGTGCGGACGAACGCCGCCACCGTGAGCGTGGCGCCGGAGCCGCACGCCGCCTCCCAGGGGGTGCGGATCGTCGACCGCGACGGCAGGCGGGTCCGTGCCGCACGCAACGGGACGCGGCTCTATTTCGAGCTGCCCAAGGGCGCCGAGCCCGGCAACGCCTCGCTGACCGCGCAAGCGGCCACCAAGGTGCCCGTGGGGCGGGTCCTCACCGGCGCGGGGGAGCGCGGCCGGGGGCAGGCCCAGATCCTGGCCGGGTCGAGCCAGTCCACCGTCTCGGCCACCGCCGCCGTCAACTGGGCCGAGCGCGGGCCGGTGCCCGCCACCACCGCAACGGAGAACTGCGCCGCCTCCGGTGTGGACATCACCGTCGCCAACAGCGGCGACACCGCGTTCCCGTTGCGGGTCGGCAAGCAGCGCGAGGAGATCGCGGAGGGCGAGCACGGGACGGTGACGGTGCCGGTCGCGGAGGACCAGCCGTACCGGATTCCGGTGCGCGGGCCGCACGGGTACGAGAAGACGTTCAGCGGCGTTCTCGACTGCACGACCTCGGCCGCCGCCCGCGGGATCACCCAGCAGAGCGCCCCCGAGACGGTCGAGCGCCCCGCCACCGTCGGCGGTGGCAGCGCCGTGACGGCGGACGGGGACCTGGCCGATACGGGCAGCGGCGGCACCCGGCTGTTCGCGGCCCTGGCCATCGGCCTGCTCGCCGTGGGCGTGACCACCCTCCGCATCCTGCGCCGCCGCAGCTGACGCCGGGACGGCCGTGGCCCTGCACGACTGCGGCGCCGGGAGCGTCGTACGGCTCCCACGGCTGCCGCGCCGGGACGGCCGCACGCACCCGTGCGGAGGGGCGCCCGAACCGGAGCGGCGCCCGTACCGGAGCGGCGCCAGTGCGACCGTTACCCCCTCCCAGTCGGCGGCCGACCGGGGCCTCGGCCCCGATGTGGGGGTGCCCGGTTCCGGTGTGACGGGACGGTGACGGGCTGCTGCTGAAGAACCCGTTTCCGGGGTGGGGCCCGGGTGCGGCAAGATGGGGTGCGTATGCCTTACGTGGTGCGGCCGCACATCAACCCGCGGCGCGCTGCCGCATGACGACCCGCGCGGCCTGACCGCGTACGACTGACTACAGATTGCCGGACGGTTCCTCTTGGCTGAGTACATCTACACCATGCGCAAGGCGCGCAAGGCGCACGGCGACAAGGTGATCCTCGACGACGTCACCTTGAGCTTCCTGCCCGGCGCGAAGATCGGTGTCGTGGGCCCCAACGGTGCGGGCAAGTCCACCGTGCTCAAGATCATGGCGGGTCTGGAGCAGCCCTCCAACGGTGACGCCATGCTCTCGCCCGGCTACAGCGTGGGCATCCTGCTCCAGGAGCCGCCGCTGGACGAGTCCAAGACGGTGCTGGAGAACGTCCAGGACGGTGTCGCGGAGACGAAGCAGCAGCTCGACCGGTTCAACGAGATCGCCGAGCAGATGGCGACCGAGTACACCGACGAGCTGATGGAGGAGATGGGCAAGCTCCAGGAGAAGCTCGACCACTCAGGCGCCTGGGACCTGGACGCGCAGCTGGAGCAGGCCATGGACGCGCTGGGCTGCCCGCCCGGCGACTGGCAGGTCACCAACCTGTCCGGCGGTGAGAAGCGCCGCGTCGCGCTGTGCAAGCTGCTGCTGGAGCAGCCCGACCTGCTGCTGCTGGACGAGCCGACCAACCACCTGGACGCCGAGTCGGTGCAGTGGCTGGAGCAGCACCTGGCGAAGTACCCGGGCACCGTGGTGGCCATCACCCACGACCGGTACTTCCTGGACAACGTGGCCGGATGGATCATGGAGCTGGACCGTGGCCGGGCCATCGGCTACGAGGGCAACTACTCCACGTACCTGGAGAAGAAGCAGTCCCGCCTCAAGGTCGAGGGGCAGAAGGACGCCAAGCGGGCCAAGCGCCTCAAGGAGGAGCTGGAGTGGGTCCGCTCCAACGCCAAGGGGCGGCAGGCCAAGTCCCGTGCCCGTCTGACGCGTTACGAGGAGATGGCAGCCGAGGCGGAGAAGACCCGGAAGCTGGACTTCGAGGAGATCCAGATCCCGCCGGGGCCGCGGCTGGGCAACGTCGTGGTGGAGGTCGAGAACCTGCACAAGGCGTTCGGTGAGAAGGTGCTCATCGACGACCTGTCCTTCTCGCTGCCGCGCAACGGCATCGTCGGCGTGATCGGTCCGAACGGTGCAGGCAAGACCACCCTGTTCAAGATGATCCAGGGGCTGGAGGAGGCCGACTCGGGCACCATCAAGGTGGGCGACACGGTCAAAATCTCCTACGTGGACCAGAGCCGCGCCAACATCGACGCGAAGAAGACGCTGTGGGCGGTCGTCTCGGACGAGCTGGACTACATCAACGTCGGCCAGGTCGAGATGCCTTCGCGCGCCTACGTGAGCGCGTTCGGGTTCAAGGGCCCGGACCAGCAGAAGCCCGCGGGCGTGCTCTCCGGCGGTGAGCGCAACCGTCTCAACCTGGCGCTCACCCTCAAGCAGGGCGGCAACCTGCTGCTGCTGGACGAGCCGACCAACGACCTGGACGTGGAGACGCTCTCCTCGCTGGAGAACGCGCTGCTCGACTTCCCGGGCTGCGCGGTGGTCGTCTCCCACGACCGCTGGTTCCTGGACCGGGTGGCCACGCACATCCTCGCCTACGAGGGCGAGAGCAAGTGGTTCTGGTTCGAGGGCAACTTCGAGTCGTACGAGAAGAACAAGATTGAGCGGCTGGGTCCGGACGCGGCGCGCCCGCACCGGGCGACGTACAAGAAGCTCACCCGGAGCTGACCGGGTGCGGCACAGCTACCGGTGCCCCCTGCGCTGGTCGGACATGGACGCCCTCGGGCACGTCAACAACGCGGTCTACTTCCGCTATCTGGAAGAGGCGCGGATCGACTTCCTGACCCGGACGGCGCGGGGGGCGGCTCCGGGGGCGTTCGCAGGCGACACGGTGGTGGCGCGGCACGAGATCGACTATCTGCGGCAGTTGGTGCATCAGGCCGATCCGGTGACGGTGGAGCTGTGGGTGGAGAAGCTGGCCGCCGCCTCGGTCACGTTCGGCTATGAGATCAAGGACCCGACGTCCGCGGAGGGTCCGTTCGTACGGGCGCGCACGGTCGTGGTCCCGTACAACGTGAAGGAGGGCTATCCCCGGCGGCTGTCGGCCGCCGAGCGCTCCTTCCTGGAGGGTTACTTCGATGACAGCCACAGTGGCTGACCGGCTGGTCTTCGCCGACCCCGGGGAGGCGGCGGGTCTCGCCGCCTTCCTGGAGCGGCTGGTGCGCTGGGAGAAGAACGCCGCCGTGCGCATCCAGGCGGGCGGCGGCGTGGCCGCGGTGTTCGCCAAACCGGCCCGCTTCGACGTGCTTGCCGTGCGTACGGGCAGGCTGCTGGAGCCGGTCGAACTGGATGTGACCGTGGCCGCCGGTGAACTGCTGGAACTGGTCGAGGAGGAGCGGGAGGCCGTCGGTGTCCCCAAGGCCGTCACCGGGCCGTCCTGGGCAGGCGTGCTGCCGCCGCGCGGCGGCTGGCAGGAGTTCGCCAAGGTGCCGGTGGACGCGGTGGGTTCGGTGGCAGCCGCCGCCGTGGGCGAGTTCCGCGAGCGGGCCGAGAAGCTGCCGCCCGAGCAGCGGGGCAGGCAGACGCTGGACGCCCTCGCGGAGGAGATCTGGTCCCGGCCGCTGGGGCGGACCGGGCTGCCGCTGCGTGCCGCGCACGCGGCGCACGCGCTCGGGTTCCTGCGCGGCAAGGACCCGGCGGTCCTGCTGGAGTCCGGCGCCTGGCTGCGGCTGCGGACGGCCTACGGGTCGGTGGTCGTGCGGCGCCGGGAGCGCCCCGGTGCGGCAGGCGGAGGGCTGAGCGTCACCCCGGTGTGAGGGCGTCCTCCGGGGCGCCCGGCCCGTTCAGTCCGCCGAGTTGATCAGCGACCCCGCGGCGTAGACGAGGTATTTCCACAGCTGGGCCTCCAGATGCTCGGGCAGCTCCAGGCTGTCGACCGCGTCGCGCATGTGCCGCAGCCAGGCGTCGTGCGCCGCCTGGTTCACCTTGAACGGCGCGTGCCGCATCCGCAGCCGGGGGTGGCCCCGCGCGTCGCTGTAGGTGCGGGGGCCGCCCCAGTACTGCATCAGGAAGAGCGTCAGCCGCTCTTCTGCTGGGCCCAGGTCTTCCTCGGGGTACATGGGCCGCAGCAGCGGGTCCTCGGCGACTCCCTGGTAGAAGCGGTGCACCAGCCGTCGAAAGGTCTCCTCACCGCCGACCTGCTCGTAGAAGGTCTGCGTCTCCAGACTGCCGCGCGGAATCTCCATCACCCGTCCATGGTCGCAGACGACCCGGAGGAGGTCTCTCGTCCTAGGACCACCTCCTGACCGGGCCCTGCCACCACCGCCACCCCGACCGGCTACGCCGAATCCCAGCGGAACAGCCGCGCAGCGATCAGCGTCAGCACCGCGGCGAACAGCAGCAGTCCGCCCATCACGGGCAGTGCGGCGCCCCAGCTCTCACCGCGGCTGAGGACGTCCTGCATGGCCTGGGAGAGGTGCTTCAGCGGCAGGAAGTCGCTGACTGTGCGCACCCACCCCGGTGCGTTGTCCAGCGGGAAGAACGCCCCGGACAGGAACGCCATGGGCAGAATGATCAGCTGCGCCAGCCCGTTGGCCGCCTCCTCGGTCTTCGCGAACGAGCCGACCAGCAGTCCGATGGACATGAACGCCAGCGTGCCGCACACGACCAGCGGCAGGCACAGCCACCAGTGTCCGGTCAGTTTCAGCCCGTAGTAGGGGAGCGAGGCGACAGCCAGGAAGATGGCCGTCTGCGCGAAAGCGGTCATCAGGTTGACGCCGATCCGGGCGCCCACCACCGTTCTCGCATTGATCGGAGCGAGCCACAGGCGGCGCAGGATGCGTTTTCTGCGCCAGCTGACGAGGTTGAAGGCGGAGCCGAAGACGCCGCCCATGGCCACCGCCCAGCCCAGCAGTCCGGGAGTGAGGAACTGGATCGGCTTGGTGGCCTCGTCCTCCACGGTGCCGGTGCGCAGGGCGAAGGCAGGCGGCTGTCCGGTGGCACGCTGGTTGGCCTGCTGGACGATGCTGTCGAGCACTCCCCGTACGGTGCCCGAGCGCACCTGGTCGGCGGCGGAGTAGCGCAGTTCGACCCTGCCGTCGCGCTGGAAGACGGCCGCGTCGGCGTCGCCCTTGCGGACCTTTTCCAGCGCCTGATTGTGGGCCGCCGCCGAGCCGTCCGTCTTCTCGATCTTCAAGACGTCGCGCAGGGAAGCACGCTGTTCGTCCGGCATACCGTCGAGCACCTTGACCGCGCCGACCTGCACGATCTCGGACCGGTCGACCCCCTGGTCCTTGAAGAGGGCGCCGAAGAGCATCAGGAACATCAGCGGGAAGACCAACGTGAAGAACACTGCCGCGCGGTCGCGGGCCAGCCCGCGCGCCATCGCCAGCGACAGACTGAGAAAGGCTTTCACTCCCGGTACTCCCGCCCCGTCAGCTGGAGGAAGACGTCCTCCAGGGTGTCGACTCCCAGCTCCTGCACGAGCGCGCTCGGCGGTCCAACCCGCAGCACCCGCCCGTGGTCCATGACGGCCACCCGGTCGCACAGGGTCTCGGCCTCGTCCATGTAGTGCGTGGTGAGTACCACCGTGCGGCCGGTGGAGTTGATGCGGCGCAGCAGGTCCCACAGGTTGCGCCGGGCCTGCGGGTCCAGGCCGGTGGTCGGCTCGTCCAGGAAGACCAGCTCCGGGTCGTGCACCAGGGCGCAGGCGATGGACAGTCGCTGGGCCTGTCCGCCCGAGAGCTTGTCCTCCCGGGTGCGGGCCTTCTCCGTCAGTCCGACGGTCTCCAGCATCTCGTCGGCGCGGGACTCGTCGACTCCGTAGAGCGCGGCGAAGGTACGTATCTGCTCACGTGCCGTCAGCCGCTCGAAGAACGCGGATGCCTGGAGCTGCACGCCTATGCGGTGCAGCAGGGCGGGGTCGCGCGGCCATGACGGGTGTCCCAGCAGGTGCGCCGTTCCCTCGTCCGGTTCGCGCAGTCCCTCCAGGATCTCCATGGTGGTGGTCTTGCCGGCTCCGTTCGGCCCGAGGATGCCGTAGAACTCGCCGCGCTTCACCTGGAGGGAGACATCGTCGACGGCCTGCGTCTCCCCGTACCGTTTGCGCAGCCCGTCGGCTTTGATCGCGTTGTCGGACATGCGCGGAGGCTAGCGGCTGAATGCTGTATTCCGGTCTCGCGGGAACATCGGACTCATCGCACAGTGGAAACATGGCATCGGCTGGCCCCGCGGACCTCGTGCGGGAGATCGTGGCCCAGGGCAGGCTGCGTGACCCGGATTGGCGTGCGGCCTTCTCCCAGGTGCCCCGCGAGCTGTTCGTGCCGTTCTTCTACGTACCGGCCCCGGGCGGCCGAATGGACCGGCTCTGGCGCGACGACCCCGACCCGGGCCGCAGGGCCCGCTGGCGGGAGGGCGTCTACAGCGATCAGCCGCTGGCCACCCGTATCCGCGACGGCCGGCTGCTCTCCTCCAGCAGCCAGCCCTCCCTGATGGCGACGATGCTGGAGCACCTCCAGGTCACCGACGGTATGAACGTGCTGGAGATCGGCACCGGGCCCGGCTACAACGCGGCGCTGCTCAGCCACCGGCTCGGCGACCGGAAGGTGACCACCGTCGATCTCGACCCGGACATCACCGACGCGGCCCGCGGGCACCTCGCCGACGCCGGATACCGGCCCCGGGTGGTCACCGGCGACGGCGCGCAGGGCTGCCGGGCGCACGCGCCCTACGACCGGATCATCGCCACCTGCACGGTGGCCCGGATTCCCGACGCCTGGCCGGCCCAGTGCACAACCGGCGGGCTGATCCTCACTCCGCTGGCGACAGGGCTGCTCGGGCTGCGGGTGGCGGCTGACGGCAGTGCTGCGGGAACCTTCCACAGCACGCCCGCCTATTTCGTACCGCTGCGCGGCGGAGCAGCCGTACCGTCCGACAGCGGCGGGGAGGGCCTCCCCAGTGGTGTGCCCCCGCACGCACTGAACGACGACCGGTTCCGCTTCCTGCTGGCCCTCACCGACGGTCATCTGGACCCAGCAGAGGCGTACGCACTGTGGGGCCGTACAGGACACCCGGAGCGGGAGCGGTACGGCGTCACCGTCCAGGAGGGCCGTCAGTGGGTCTGGCTGGACGACCCGGAGGGGCCGCATACCTGGCCACTGGGCGAACCGGACGAACAGTGACCTCCGCGGCGCACCGCCCCGGCCGGGGAACCACCGGCACCTCGGGTGCGTGAGGGAGGACAAGAGCGTGTCGGAAGGGCACAAGAGTGCGTCGGAAGGGCAGCAGTGCGCAGCGGTTGCCGGGTGCGCCGTAGGGCGGGCCGCGGGCCGGGGGTTTGGTCGCGATCCGAACAAGATCCCGGCCAAGCCGCTGTAGGCACCAGCTGATGCGGCCATACTGCTGGCTGGGCACCGCCGCCGGGCGTCCTGCCGCCCGCAGACCCGGGCAGGGGAGCCGAGGGACTGTACGGAAGGGAGCAGCGGAACGCACCGGCAGGGTGTCTGCCAGCGACCAAGGGGGAGGGCTCCAGCCGTGACACAGCCGCCGACCGCGCCACCGACCCCACCGCCCGTGCCCGCGGTGCCCCCCGAGGGACCCGGCACGGGCGTAGCCCAGGCCCCGGGCGGGAGCGCCGCCTCCCGGCCCGGTGCGGCGCCTTCGGGCTCCTCGGGTGCCCCGCGCCGCACGGCGTGGTCCGAGGGCGTACGGCGGCTGCGTACGGCCGCGACCACCGAGCCCGGGCGGCTGCGCGCGATCGGCGCTGTACTCGCCGCTCTGGTCGTGCTGTTCGGGGGCGTGACGGCCTGGCAGATCTCCGACCGGGTGGCCGCGGCCGACGCCGTGGTCGACCACAGTCAGCCGCTGAGTGCCGACGCAGCACACATCTACCGCTCGCTGGCCGACGCCGACACCTCGGCCTCCAGCGGCTTCCTGGCGGGCGGTGACGAGCCGCGTTCGGAGCGGCGGCGCTACGAGAAGGACATCCGCGAGGCGTCCGAACTGCTCGCCAGTGCGGCGGCCAACTCCGGGGGTTCCCGCACCGCACAGCGCCAGATCGCCGTTCTCAACCGCGGGCTGCCCGTCTACACGGGACTGGTGGAGTCCGCACGCGCCGACAACCGGCAGGGTCTCCCGCTGGGCGGCGCCTATCTGCGTTACGCCAACGAGAAGATGCGCGGCGAACTGCTGCCCGCGGCACGCAAGCTGTACACGGCCGAGACCAAGCAGCTGGGCGGCGACTACGACGACGCCAAGAGCTGGCCGCTGCTCGCCGTCGGCACCGGAATCGTGGCGCTGGCCGCGCTCGGCTGGGCGCAGCGCCGCAACTACCGCCGTACCAACCGTGTCTTCAACCGCGGACTGCTCGGCGGGACCGCCCTCTCGCTCGCCCTGCTGGTGTGGCTCACCGCAGGGCACGCGATGGCGCGCTCCGGACTGAACGAGTCGGACACCAAGGGCGCCCGCTCGCTGCACGCCCTCAACGAGGCGCGGATAGGCACCCTCCAGGCGCGCGGCGACGAGAACATGACGCTGGTGGCCCGCGGCGGCGGCGCGGTGTACGAGGAGAGCTACAAGAAGCAGATGGTCAAGGTCGCGGGCAACGGCGAACGCGGCCGGGCCGGCAGCGGGCTGCTGGAGGACGCTCGCGACGTGGCGGACGACCGTGCGGGCAGCAGCGCGGTGGAGGAGGCCCAGGAGGCCGTCCGTACGTGGCAGCAGCGGCACAAGAAGGCACGCGCCGAGGACGACGGAGGCAACTACGAGGACGCTGTCGCGCAGGTGATCGGCGCCAAGGACAGTACGCGGGAGAGCTTCGACGAGGTGGACGAGAGCCTCAGCCGCGCCGGTGCGCACGAGCAGCGGCAGTTCGAGAAGGCCGCCGACGAGGGGCGTGACTGGTTCGCCGGGCTGGTGGTCGGCGCCCTGGTGCTGGCCGTGCTCGGCGCCGCGGCTGCCGTACTGGGCATCGGGCGCAGGCTCGCGGAGTACAGGTGAGGAGGGGGACACCATGTCGGAGCGCGGAAACGATCGCCGTAACGAACGCCGGAATGAGCACCGGAACGCACGCGGGGATGAGCGCCGTAACGATCGCCGTAACGAACGCGAGCGGCGGCACCTGAGGCGCGGCAAGCCGTGGGCCGTCGCCGCGGGTGGTCTGGCGGTCACGGCGGCGGTCCTGGTTTCCACGGTGCTGTCCACCGGGCTGACGGGACCCTCCGGGGCCACGGGAGTCACCGGGCCCGGTGACGCGGAGCGCGGCCCGGGTATCACCACCGGCCGCCCCGCGTCCGCTTCCGAGCCCGGTGCCGAGCCCAAGCCGGAGAAGTGCGAGGACGGCCACAACCCCGCCGAGAGCGTCAAGCCCTCCGGCGCCTCGGGTGACGCGGTCAAGCGGATCAAGAAGAAGGGCAAGCTGGTCGTCGGCGTCGATCAGAACAGCTATCTGTGGGGCTACCGCGACCCGGCCACCGGCAAGATCGAGGGCTTCGATATCGACCTGGTGAAGGCCATCGCCCGCGATCTGCTGGGCGGTGACGGGCCGGACAAGATCACCTACCGGACCATCCCCACCGACCAGCGCATCCCCGCCATCGAGAACGGCGATGTCGACATGATCGTACGAACCATGACGATCAACTGCGAACGTATCGATCAGGTCGCCTTCTCCACCGCCTACTTCGAGGCGGGCCAGCAGCTGCTCGTGCCGAAGAAACGCGCACGCGTCAAGGGCTTCGACAGCAGCATGCGCGGCAAACGCGTGTGCTACGCCTCCGGTTCCACGGCGGAGAAGATGATGAAGAACCCCAACTACGCGGCCCTGGGCGCCAAGCCCGTGGTCGTGCCCAACCAGCTCGACTGCCTGGTGCGCCTCCAGTTGGGTGAGGCCGACGCCACGGTCACCGACAGCGCCCTGGGCGCCGGCCAGGCCGCACAGGACCCCTCTGTCGAACTCATCGGTGAGCCGGAGACGGTGGAGCCGTACGGTGTCGCGATGAACCTCGAGGACAAGGATCTCGTCCGCAGGGTCAACAAGGTTCTGGAGGACTACCGCAAGGACAAGTGGAAGTCTTCCTACGACCGCTGGCTGGCCGAGGACATGATGGGTACGGAAGGGGAGAAACCCGCACCGCCGAAGCCGCTCTACCGTGACTGAACCAGTTGCCGCGGTGACAGAACCGGTTGCCATGGTCGCGTTGCCGATGTGCCGGTCCGTGAGTACGAGTCGAACAGCGAGGTGATCGATGGGGCCCGCGGGTGCCGCCGGAGAGGTGATGAGCCGGGAGGAGGCCGACCGTGTGCTGGAACGGCTGGACGCCGAGCACGAAGCGGTCGAGTCCTCCCTGCTGGCGCTCCAGGACCACGCCGGGCGCAGGCTCCTGGAGGGCGCACAGCTCGCCGGGACGACCGCGCACCGCTGGACACGTGCCGAGGCGGCCATCACCGCGCTGTGGAACGGGTTCGAGGTCTACTCACGCACCCTGCACCAGGCCCGCGAACTGCGGGCCCGCCGTCGCTGGCCCAGCCGTGACGACCTGGTCGAGCTGACCCGCCTGCTGCGCGGCACCCTCACCGTGCCCGGCGGGGCACTGCCCGGCTCTCCGGGCGCCAGCCTCACCGAGGTACCCAAACTCGCCGAGGAGTTGACGCTCACCCAGCTCGTCGAGCGGATGAACGAGTGGTACGCGCAGGCCCTCGACGTGGTCGCGGCGGCCGACTCCGTATGGTCCGCGCTGCCTGCCCGGATCGACCTGCTCGCCGCCGAACTGGGCCGCGTGCGCTCCCTGGCGCACTCGGTGGGCATGCGCCCCGGCGAACACCCGGCCGCCGACGATCTGGAACGCACCACGGCCGAACTCAAGGCACTGCGCGAGGAGGTCGTCCAGGATCCGCTCGCCTTCTGGACGCCGACCGGCGGCAGTGGCGCACCGGGCGGCGGCCGGCCCGACACCACCCGCTACGACAGCGCGGCCCGTGCCCTTGAGGAGGTACGGCGCGAGATCGACGCCGTGCTCGCCGTACGGCAGGACGCGGAAGCGCGGCTGATGAAACTGCGCGACCTGCTCACCCGCGCCGACCGCACCCTCGCCGAGGCCCGTGCGGCGCGTGGCGAGGTGCTGGCGAAGATCGCCGCCTCGGAGGTGCCCGCCGTCAGCGGACCACCCACGGTGCTCCAGGAACAGCTCGCCACGGCCGCCGACTACCGCAGACACGCTCAGTGGCACCGGCTCTCCCCGCTGCTGGAGAGCCTGGAGGAGCGGGCCGAGGAGGAACTGGAGCGCGCCCGCGCCCAGCTGTCGGCCGTCACCGCGCCACTGGCCGTCCGCGCGGAACTGCGCGGCCGTCTGGACGCGTACAAGGCGAAGGTGGCACAGAACGGCCTGGCGGAGGACCGCCTGCTGATCGAGCGCTACGACGTGGCGCGCAGGATGCTGTGGAGCGCTCCCTGCGACCTGCGGGCCGCCGAGGACGCCGTACTGCGCTACCAGTGGGCCGCGCAGGAGGCACTCCAGCAGCGACAGCAGGACGCTCGGGACGCCGCGGGCGGAGCAATGAACATGGGGGCAGAGTGAGCGAGCAATCCAGCGTGCAGAACCGGCCGTGCCAACGGCCCCAGTGCGAGGGCACATACGAGGACATGGGAGCGGGCGAGCTGTACTGCAACACCTGCGGGCTCGCCCCCGTGGTGGCACCCGGCGGGGCGCTGGGCTCGGCGCCGACCGGGATGACCAGCCCGGGGCGCGACAGCCGCTCCTCGGGCTCCGCGCGCTCCAGTTCCTCCTCGCGGGCCTCCTCCCGCTCCACAGGGCGCTCCCAGTCCTCCCGCCGTTCGGTCTCCGGGCGGCTCTCCCGCTCGCTGTCCGGACGGAGCACGGAGCGCTCGGTGTCCGTGCGCAGCGCCCGCTCCTCCGCCAAGAGCTCCAGCCGGGGCAGGCTGGGCGCCGGGCTGGTGCAGATCCCGGAGGTGCCCAGGCCGGACCCGGCAGGCGTCGTTCTGGAGAACCCCGAAGTACCCGAGCGCAAGCGCTTCTGCAGCACCAGCGACTGCGGCGCACCCGTGGGACGTGCACGCGGTGACAGCCCGGGCCGCACGGAAGGTTTCTGCACCCAGTGCGGGCACCCCTACTCCTTCGTGCCCAAGCTGAGCCCCGGCGACATCGTGCACGGCCAGTACGAGGTCGCCGGATGCCTGGCGCACGGCGGGCTCGGCTGGGTCTATCTGGCCGTCGACCGTGCCGTCTCCGACCGCTGGGTCGTCCTCAAGGGCCTGCTGGACACCGGCGACCAGGACGCGATGGCCGCCGCGATCGCCGAACGGCGCTTCCTGGCGGAGATCGAGCACTCCAACATCGTCCGGATCTACAACTTCGTCGAACACCTCGACCAGCGCACCGGCAGCCTCGACGGCTACATCGTGATGGAGTACGTCGGCGGCAGTTCGCTCAAACAGATCGCCAACGCCCGGCGCACCCCCGATGGCAAGCGCGACCCCCTCCCTGTCGAGCAGGCGTGCGCCTACGGCATCGAGGCCCTGGAGGCTCTCGGGCATCTGCACAGCCGCAATCTGCTCTACTGCGACTTCAAGGTCGACAACGCGATACAGCAGGACGACCAGCTCAAGCTGATCGACATGGGCGCGGTGCGCCGTATGGACGACGACGACAGTGCCATCTACGGCACCGTCGGCTACCAGGCCCCCGAGGTCGCCGAGGAGGGCCCCTCGGTCGCCTCCGACCTGTACACCGTGGCGCGGACCCTGGCCGTCCTCACCTTCGACTTCCAGGGCTACACCAACGTCTACGTCGACAGCCTGCCCAACCCGGAGAACATCGAGGTCTTCCAGCGGTACGAGTCGTTCTACCGGCTCCTGGTGCGCGCGACCGACCCCGACCCACGGCGCAGGTTCGCCTCCGCGCAGGAGATGTCCGATCAACTGCTGGGCGTGCTGCGCGAGGTCGTGGCCATACAGACCGGAAAACCGCGGCCCGCACTGTCCAGCCTGTTCGGGCCCGAACTGCGCGTCGTGGACACCGAACTGTTCGCCCCGCAGGTCGGCGACGCCTCGCTGCTGGGGGCGCGCGACCCGGCGGGCAAGCAGCGCCGCACCGGCAAGGCGCAGGCCGCGCTCCCGGCCCAGCCGTCCGCAGGCCCCGCCACCGCCGCACTGCCGGCACCGGCGGCCGGGACCGCCACAGCGACGGCCGCCCCCTCCGGGGTGGCGACGGTGGCACCGGCCCGCACCGCGCGACCCGCGCCGCTGGCCTCGTTCCCCCTACCGTCCGGTGGCGGTGCCGAGGGGGCCGCGGGCACCGGCATCGCGCTGGCCCCGCTGCGGACGCGGCAGACAGCGCTGGCGCTGCCCGTACCGCGGGTCGACCCCTCCGATCCCAACGCGGGCTTCCTCGCCGGGCTGATGGCCTCGTCGCCCGCCGACCTGCTCACCGCACTGGAGGGGGCGGCGACCGACTCCTTGGAGCTGCGGCTGCGCAAGCTGCGCGCGCTCCTGGAGACGGACCAGGGGCAAAACGGTGCCGAGCCGGCGCTGGAAGCCCTGGACGCGCTGGAGGCCCGGCACGCCGACGACTGGCGCGTCGTCTGGTACCGCGGCCTGGCGTCCCTGGTGACGGGTGACCGGGAGACCGCCGCGCTGTCCTTCGACGCGGTCTACGACGCGTTTCCCGGTGAACCGGCGCCCAAGCTCGCGCTGGGCGGCTGCGCGGAGGTGCTCGGCCAGTTGGACAACGCGGCGGAGTACTACCGGCTGGTGTGGACGACCGACCCCTCGTACGTGAGCGCCGCGTTCGGCCTGGCGCGGGTGCGGCTGGCGACCGGCGACAGGGAAGGCGCCGTACAGGTGCTGGAGTCGGTACCGGAGTCGTCCATCCACTTCACTGCGGCACGGGTGGCGGCCGTCCGCGCACGGCTGCGGCAGTGCTCGCCCCACGAGCCGCTGCTGGAGGACCTCCAGGCGGCGGCACAGCAGGTGGCGGACCTGGAACAGGTCGGGCTGGATGCCGTCCGCCGCCACGAGCTGACCTGCGAGGTACTCGGCTGCGCACTCGACTGGCTGCTGTGCCAGGCTGTTCCCGCCCGGGGGGCCGCCCCCGGGTCCGCGCCTGCGGGTGCGCCGGGCTCGCCACCCGGTGCCGGGGTACGGCTGTTGGACAGTCCGCTCACCGAGGAGGGGCTGCGCTTCGGCCTGGAGCGCTCCTACCGGCTGCTCGCCCGGCTCGCGCAGAGCGGAACCGAGAGGATCGAACTGGTGGAACGGGCCAACCGTTTCCGCCCCCGGACGTGGGTGTGACCATGCCTCAGCTGGACCAACTCTCCGCCTGCCCGAGCTGTGCGGAACCGCTCGAGGAGGGTGACCGTTTCTGCGGCGCATGCGGCGCGGACCTCGAAGCCGCCGCGGCGCAGGGCTTCGCAGCCCACCGCGACGCACCCCCCGCACCACGCACCCCCACCCTTCCGGACGGCCTCCCGGCGGCGCCCGCGGCCGGCTACGGCTACCCCCCTCCTCCGCCCCCGCCCCCCGCAGCTCCGCCAGGAGCTGCGGCCCCGCCCGCGCAGGTGCAGGCAGGGGCGGCGGCCGGGCCCGGCCAGGCGTTTCCCGTAGCACCGGGGGAGGCCGTCGACGGTGTGGCCGAGCAGAACCCGCCGCCCACCACACCGCCGACGCCCTCCACGCCGGCCGCCGCCGCCGCTGAACCGGCATCGGCCGAGCCCGACTTCGCACTGCCGCCCGCCCTCGGGAGCCCCGGAACACCGACGCTGCCGGACGCCTCGGCAGCAGCACCCCTGGCATCCGCGGAGCCGGCGGGACCCCACGCTCCCGCGGACACCCCCGCGCCCGCGCCCACCGCGCCCGACCCGCGGAGTGTGCTGGACGAGCCCGGGGCGCCACAGAGCGCCGCCGACCGCACAGGAGCCCCTGCCGGGCCGGAGCCGTCGGGGCCCACCTGTGTGGCCTGCGGGACCGGCACCATCGACAGCGACGGCTACTGCGAGCACTGCGGCCACAAACAGCCCCGGGACCGCGACCACATGGAGTCGGCGCTGGACACCGTGGCAGCGGCCAGCGACCGGGGTCTGCGGCACCACCGCAACGAGGACTTCTTCGCCATCGCGGAGACCACAACGTCCCAGGGGACGCCCGCGACGTTCGCCGTCATCTGTGACGGCGTCTCCTCGGCCACCCGCCCCGACGAGGCGTCGGCTGCGGCGGCCGAGGCCGCCAGCGCCTCGCTGTACCAGGCGCTGCCGCTGGGCAGGCACCCGCAGCAGGCGATGCACGACGCGCTGGTCGCCGCCTCCGAGGCGGTCAACGCGCTGGCCGCCGACGCACCTGTCGAACCGTCCAAGAATGCGCCCGCCTGCACAGTCGTCGGCGCGCTGAGCGCCGACGGCATCCTGACCGTCGGCTGGATCGGCGACAGCCGCGCCTACTGGGTGCCCGACGACCGTACGGCGGCCCCCGCGCGGCTGACCGAGGACGACTCCTGGGCCGCGCAGATGGTCGCCGCCGGGCTGATGAACGAGGCCGAGGCGTACGCCGACCCCCGTGCGCACGCCATCACCGGCTGGCTGGGCGCGGACGCGTACGAAATCGACCCGCACACGGCCTCGTTCAAACCCGAACAGCCAGGCGTCGTAGTGGTGTGCACGGACGGCCTGTGGAACTATGCCGAATCCGCCGAGGAGATGGCAGCCGCCGTTCCGTCGGACGCCCTCAACCGGCCGCTCCAGTCCGCGCAGCACTTGGTCGGCTACGCGCTGGACGGCGGTGGGCACGACAACGTAACGGTGGCAGTGGTGCCGTTCCCCGCGCCCCCGGGAGGGGCAGGATCGGCCTGAGTCGAGCACGCTGCGGGGGGCCTCAGGGGACTGCAGGAGCGGTGCCGGGGACGACAAGGACGCTGTCCGGGGGGAAGGGCCGCGAGCATCACCGCACTTCCGCCCGCCCCTTTACTTGTCGTTGTAGAGCAAGACAGGAGCGGAACTGATGGCCAACTTCTCCAAGTCCAACGCGCCGCGTTTCTCGGTGGACGTCTACCAGAACGAGTACCTGCCCGAAGGCGCCCGGGAGGTCAACGCCATCGTCACCGTCACCTCCACGGGAGGCGGTACCACGGGGGGCGTTCCGCTGCCGGTGACCGATCCGGCCCGCACCTCCGCGCACCAGGGCGCGGACGCCGCGGTCGTCATCATGGTCGACTGCTCGGGCTCGATGGACTACCCGCCCACCAAGATGCGCAACGCGCGCGACGCCACAGCGGCGGCCATCGACACCCTCAGGGACGGCGTCTCCTTCGCCGTCGTCGCCGGTACCCACAAGGCCCAGGAAGTGTTCCCCGGCGGCGGGGCGCTCGCCACCGCCGACGCCACCACCCGCGCCCAGGCCAAGGACGCACTGCGCGGACTGTCGGCGGGCGGCGGCACCGCCATCGGCACCTGGCTACGGCTGGCCGACCAACTGCTGAGCTCCGCGGACGTCACCATCCGGCACGGCATCCTGCTCACCGACGGGCGCAACGAGCACGAGGAGCCCAAGCAGTTGCAGGACGCGCTGGAGGCGTGCGCGGGCCGCTTCACCTGTGACGCGCGGGGAGTGGGCACCGACTGGGAAGTCAAGGAGGTCACCGGGATCGCCTCCGCGCTGCTCGGCACCGCCGACATCGTGGCCGATCCGGACGGACTGGCGGCGGACTTCACACAGATGATGGAGAGCGCCATGGGCAAGGAGGTCGCCGATGTGGCGCTGCGCCTGTGGACTCCGCAGGGCGCCCGGATCGCCTACGTCAAGCAGGTGGCGCCCACGGTCGAGGAGTTGACCGAACGCCGTACGGAGGCCGGACCGCGCGCCGGTGACTACCCGACAGGGTCATGGGGGGACGAGTCCCGCGACTACCACGTCTGTGTGGAGGTGCCGGCGGCCGAGGTCGGTCAGGAGATGCTCGCCGCCCGGGTCTCGTTGGTCCTGCCGGCGCCCGACGGCGGCACCCCGCAGACGCTCGGCCAGGGGCTGGTGCGCGCGGTGTGGACGGACGACATGGTGGCCACCACCTCCATCAACCCGCAGGTCGCGCACTACACCGGGCAGGCCGAACTGGCGCAGGCGATCCAGACGGGCCTCGATCTCCGGAAGGCCGGGGACGAAGCAGGCGCAACGGCCAAACTAGGACGAGCCGTACAGTTGGCGAACGAGTCGGGGAACGCGGATACTGCGAAACTGCTTTCGAAGGTGGTCGACGTGGTGGATGCCGCGACGGGTACTGTTCGACTGAAGGCGAAGGTCGCCGAGGCCGATGAGATGACGCTGGAGACGCGGTCCACCAAGACGGTCCGCGTGAAGCGCTAGCCGCACCGGCCGCGGCGGGCAGTCCGTAACGAACTTCACAGCCCACACAGCCCGTACAACCGGCACGATCCGTACCAGCAGGTACCGAAGAGCAGGAGCACGGAGGGGGAGGCACTCACCATGCCGACTTGCCCGAACGGCCACCAGTCTGCGGCCGACGACTGGTGCGAGGTCTGCGGTCACCGCATGACCGGCGCACCGGCGTCGCCCGCTGGTGCCGTACCGCCGCCCCCTCAGCCGTCCGCACCCGGCGGCTACGGCTACCCGGGCCCGCCCGGTCCGCCGCCCCCACCCGGCCAGGGCCAGGGCCAGCAGCCGGGACAGGGCTACGGCTATCCGGGACCCGACTCGGGCCCGCCCGAGCTGTGCCCCCAGTGCGGCACCCCCAGGGAGTCCATGGCGCCCTTCTGCGAGGAGTGCCGCTACAACTTCCTGACCCACTCGCCGACGACGTACGTCCCGCCGGGCCAGCAGCCCCAGCCCGGCGGTCCCGGCTTCCCGCCGCCCCACGGCCAGGGCGCTCCCGGGCCCGGCGGCCCGGGCGGTCCGCCCGGTCCGGGCGGCCCCAGCTTCGGCGGCCCCGGCCCGCAAGGCCCCGGCCCCCAAGGTCCTGGCCCCCAAGGTCCCGGCGCGCAAGGCCCTGGCCATCCGGGCGAGCCCGGCGGCCAGGCCGGTCCGGAGGGCCCCGGCTCGAACGGCCCCAGCTGGCCCGGCCCGCCGGGACCTGGTGCGGGGCACCAGGGTGAGCCCGGTGCGCCGGGGGTACCCGGCCAGGGCCCCGGCCCGTTCGACGGCCCGGGCGCCCCTGGCGCCCCTGGCGCCCCTGGCGCCCCTGGCGCCCCTGGCGGCTTCCCCGGGCAGGGACAGCCCTACCCCTCCGGCCCTGGAGCCGAGCCGTACGGCGGCCGGTCCGGGCAGCCCGCCAACGGTGACTGGGAGCTCTCCCCGCCCGGCCCCGCCGAGCAGCAGCTGGGTGCGCCCCCGGCGCCGCCGCAGACGCCCGACGGCCCTCCCGGTCCGCCGCCGCCCCCCGCCACGGTCGGGCCCCCGGCACCGGGCGTACCGGCCCAGCCCGGCCCCGGCGACCCGGCCCAGCAGCAACCGGGCCAGGACTACGGTCAGCAGCAACCAAGCCAGGATTACGGCCAGCCGCAGCCAGGCCACGACTACGGTCAGCCGCAACCGGGCCCGGACTACGGCCAGCAGCCCGGCCGGCAACAGCCAGGTCAGCCGGACTACGGCCAGCAGCAACCCGGTCAGGACTACGGCCAGCAGCAACCCGGTCAGGACTACGGCCAGCAGCAGCCCGGTCAGGACTACGCCCAGCAGCAGCCCGGTCAGGACTATGGCCAGCAGCCCGGTCAGCCGGATTACGGCCCGCAGCAGGGTCAGCCGCCCGGCCAGGACTACGGCCGGCAGGACGTGGGTGCCCCGCAGGGCGGCGGGGCGTGGACGGCGATGATCGCGCCGGACCGCGCGTACTTCGCCGCGATGATGCAGCGCAGCGGCCCCGAGGCGGCGGCGCTCAACCTTCCCGCGTACTCGCCGGAGCAGCAGCTGCCCCTTACGGGCCCGCAGATCACCATCGGCCGCCGCCGTGCCTCCACGGGAGAGGCCCCGGACATCGACCTGGGCCGCCCCCCGGAGGACCCGGGCGTCTCGCACCAGCACGCAGTGCTGGTGCAGCAGCCGGACGGCAGCTGGTCCGTCGTCGACCAGGACTCGACCAACGGCACCACCATCAACGGCGCCGAGGAGCCGATCCAGCCCTTCGTACCCGTCCCCCTCAAGGAGGGCGACCGGGTCCACGTGGGTGCGTGGACGACGATCACCCTGGTACGCCGGTAACTTCGGCCGGCAGCGTGGGCGTGCGGCAGCGCACGCCCACGCTGCCGACACCGCCCCCAGGGCTCGGAAAGCCGCCCCACCCGGCGGCAACCGGGCGCCGCCGGGGGCTACTTCTCCAGGGCCCGGGGACTGCTCCGGGCTATTTCTTCAGCGACGGGGGCCGCACGGCCTCGAGCGCCAGGGACGCTTCGTCCACGAGCCGGATGCCCCGCGAGTCCAGCGCCTGCTTGATGCGCCAGCGCAGCTCCCGCTCCACGGCCAGGTTCTTGTCGGGCATGGTCTTGACCGACACCCGCAGCACCATGGAGTCCAGCGTCACTTCGTCCAGGCCGAGGACTTGGACGGGCTCCCACAGGGTCTCGTCCCAGGGGCTTTCCTTGCCCATCTCCTCGCCCGCCGCGACGACGGCGGCCCGGACCTCGTCCAGATCCTCGTCGGCCCGTATGCGGACGTCGAGCGCTGCCATGGACCAGCCCTGGCTGAGGTTGCCGATGCGCTTGATCTCGCCGTTGCGGATGTACCAGATCTCGCCGTCGTCGCCACGCAGCTGCGTCACCCGCAGCCCGATCTCCAGGACGACACCGGACGCCTCTCCCGCGTCCACCCGGTCGCCGACCCCGTACTGGTCCTCCAGGAGCATGAACATACCCGCCAGTATGTCCTTCACCAGGTCGCGGGCGCCGAAGCCCAGTGCTACGCCCGCGACACCGGCGCTGGCCAGCAGCGGCGCGAGGTTGATCCCGAGCCCGGAGAGCACCGTCATCGCTGCGGTGCCCATGATCACGAACGAGGCCACACTGCGGAGGACGGAGCCGATCGCCTCGGACCGCTGTCTGCGGCGCTCGCCGCTCACCAGCAGCCCGCGCAGCGCATTGCCGCTGTCGGCGATCTCGGCCCTGCGGTTCATCCGCGTTATCAGCTGGGTGATCGCGCGACGGATGAGATAGCGCAGCACTATGGCGACGACGCAGATGAAGACGATGCGCAGACCCGTGGCAAGCCAGTCCGACCAGTGCTGCTGGACCCATCCGGCAGCTTCTCCCGCGCTGTCCTGGGCGTCCTCCAGGGACTTCGGCGGCTGCGGGCCGTCGGGCGAGGGGGACGCGCTGAGCAGCCAGTACACAGGTTGACCTTCCGTGCGAGACACATCCGCAAGGCACCCGTAAGAATGCCAGGACCACACTAACGGCGCAGGGCCTTCACATTTGGTGCCACCGAGCAAGTATGAGCCCAGGTGTTCGAGTGAGAAGACTGTTCAAGGGGGGAGACAGCCGGTGTGGTTCAAAACACGCTCAGTGGGTTGCCCGGTCGTGGTGGCGAAGTGACCAGGGCACGGGACACACTGAGGGGAGATCGTCACGGCGCGAGCCACGCGCCGCCGACGTACAAGGAGGCACCGTGCCGCACGTCCTGGTCCTCAATGCGTCGTACGAGCCGCTCGGCGTCGTACCGCTTCGCCGCGCGCTCGTACTGGTCCTCAACGGAAAGGCGATCAGCCTCGAGGACTCCGGCGCCCTGATGCACAGCGCGACCCATGTCATACCCGCCCCCAGTGTCGTCCGTCTCAAGCGGTTTGTGAGGGTGCCCTTTCGCGGCAGCGTTCCCCTCACCCGCCGCGCCCTGTTCGCCAGGGACGGCGGCCGCTGCGCCTACTGCGGTGGCGTCGCAACCAGCGTCGACCATGTCATCCCGCGCAGCCGGGGAGGGGCGCACGCCTGGGAGAACGTCGTGGCGGCCTGCCGCCGCTGCAACCATGTGAAGGCCGACCGCCATGTCGCGGAACTGGGCTGGCGGTTGCGTCACCAACCCGCCCCGCCCTCCGGCCTCGCCTGGCGCATCATCGGCACGGGGCATAGGGACCCGCGCTGGCTGCCCTACCTTCAGCCATACGGCGCGGACGATGATCTCGCCCGGATCGACGGCAGATCCACTGCCTGAGGCCCGGGCTTTGTTATGCCCGCACGGCCGGAGTGACGTCCCTTCGACCGACTGTGACGTCCGTACGCTCAGTGGGGGTGCCGCCCTGCGGCGCCCCCCGCTTCCTGGAGCTGTTCCGCTCGGGAGCCGGCGCCCCGGTCGTCGTCCCGCCGGGCGTGCTTCGCCCGGCCCGTGGAGTCCACCCCGTAGATCTCCACCGACCACAGCGAGATCCCGAAGCGCGTTGCCCGCTTGTCACCGACCACGCGTACATAGCGGGTGTCCCTGGGGGTGTCCATCCGGACCGACTCCTTGCCGCCCTCGCCGTCCCGCACCGTTGCGGCGGTGCGCCAGCGCTTGCCGTCGGGGGAGACCTGGACGCGGTAGTGCGAGGGATGGGCGTCCTGCCAGCGCAGCACGACCCGCCCCACACGGGCCTGTTCGGCCAGCTTCAGCTGCACCCACTCGCCGTCCTTGGCAGGTGAGGACCAGCGGGTGCCGCGCTTGCCGTCGGCCACCGCAGCGGCGGGGAAGTCCTTCGTCTCGTCCCCGGAGGACGTCACCTGCGCGTGCCGGGCCAGATCCGGCCCGGAGGTGCGCGGATACGCCCGTACGGTCAGCGTGAGCTGCTCCCCGCCGAACGAGACGGGGATGCGGTAACTGCCCGTCTTGACCGAGCTGTCCGCGGTGATCCGCAGTGGCACCTCCACCGTGCTGCCCCGTCGCACTGTGGTGCGCAGCGGCGCACGCACGGTGAAGCCCTTGGGGGCCTTCGCGGTGACCTTGCCGCGTACGTCCGTGGGCCGGTTCCCGGTCAGCCGCGCCGTGACCCGGGTGGCACCGCCGCCGATCGCCGCGTCCACGGTCGTACGGGGCAGCGACAGCGAGGCCGCGGGGGTGTCGGCGTACCAGGGTGTGATCTCGTGGACGACCGGCGGCTTCGTCTCCTCGCTCCAGACGAGCCGCAGCGCGTCGGCCTTGTCGGCGCCGTGCCGGCCTGCGGTCAGCTGTGTCCAGCCGGTCTGCGAGAGCGCGCCGAGCCGCTCCCAGCCCTTGCCGGGGATGTGCGCCTCGACCGCGCCGCGGGTGCCCGAGTGCGGGCCGGTCAGCACCGTGACGGCACGCAGCGGGCGCGGCTTGGGCAGCCGCACGGTCAGCGCGTCCGCTGAGCGCTTGTGGCGGGCGTCGTCGCGCTTGCGGGTTGCGTCGGCCCTCCCGGCCGCGTCGGCTGCCGCGGACGGCGGGACGAGCATGGGCGGGTGCTCCGGTGCGAAGGTCCCGTCGGCCGGGCCTGTTGCCGTCCGGTAGGAGGTCTTCGGGTCGCCGTCCGCCGCGGCGGAGAGCGGGTGGTGCGGAGCGCCCGACGGCCGGCCGCTCACGGTGAGCCGCCGGCCGTGCCCGGCTCCGGACCCGGCCTTCGGCCCGTTGGACTGCCTCTTCGACGTGGGCTTGTGCTGCTGCGCGCCTGTCCATCCGTCCGACAGCTTCAGGGCCTTGTCCGTGAAGTCGGCCAGCACGCCCTTGCCGACGGTCACCTTGCTCCTGGCGCTCTCGGCGCGCAGCCGCCGCACATCCAACTGCGCCTTCCAGGCGGCGGCTCCGTCACCGCGCAGCTGCGCGAGCAGCATGTCCACAGACCGCTCGCCCGCCGCACCGAGCCGCGAGAGCTGGGTCAGCCACGGCTCGACCTCTTTGCCCAGCCCGTCGGGAACCCGGGAAGGGGCCGTGCGCATCGTGGTGAAGGCGCTGCGCAGCTTGTCGGCGGCCCGGTCGAGCTCGGGGCCCTTGCCCCGCTTGTAGGCGCTCCAGAAGGCGTCCAGCAGGGGGCGGACGTACGCCGACTCGTCGCTGCCGAGCACCGAAGAGGCGTCGTTCCCGGCCAGCGCGTGCACGGCGGCCCGGGTGGCGGACGCGCTGCCGCGGCCACCCGCCAACTCGTCGACGGCTGCCCGCCACGACTCCTTGGGGCGGTAGCCGCGCGGGTTCCAGGCGTAGTCCGCGGCCGTGAACAGCGGGATACGGGAGGCCGTCGGCTGTTTCATCGCGTTGGTCAGCAGAGCCGCCGAACCGGAGGCGACAGCGGGCTCGCGGCCCTCGTAAGGGCCGAGGAAGATCCGGTCGCTCGCGAAGTCGTTGACCGGATAGTTGTCCATCGTCACCAGCCGGTGGCGCGGGAAGGCGCTGCGTGCGCGGGCGAGTTCGGCACCGGTGATGGTGCGGGGCACCACCCCCACACCGCTCCAGCCGATCTCCACCCGGTCGTCCAGCTTCCTGGCGAGCGCGGCCCGGTATTCCGTGCGGCCCTTCTGGTAGAACTCCGTCGGCACCACGGACAGCGGGGCGGTGTCCGGATGGCGCTCGGCCAGATGGTCGGCCACGGCATTGGCGAGCTCCGCCTGGGCGCGCGCGGCTGCCTGAGGGCCCGTGCCGTAGGTGTCCGCGTCCTTGTCGCAGTGCCACTCGCTGTAGCTGACGTCCTCGAAGCGCAGCTGGAAGGCGCGTACCCCCAGGGCGCGCATCGCGTCCAGCTTGCGCAGCAGCGCCTTGCGGTCGTCCGGCGAGGAGAAGCACAGCCCCTGGCCGGGCGAGACGGCCCAGCCGAGCGTGACGTGATTGCGCCTGGCGCGCTCGGCCAGTTCGCGGAAATCGGCGCGCTGCGCAGCCGGATACGGATCGCGCCAGCGGGACCCCTGGCGGTACGGGTCGTCGCCCGGCGCGTACAGATAGCGGTTCTGTTTCGTACGGCCCAGGAAGTCCAGCTGGCTCAGCCGCTCCTGGTGTGTCCAGGGCTGCCCGTAAAAGCCCTCTGTCGTGCCGCGTACCGAGGCGGTGGGCCAGTCGCGTACCAGGACGCCCGGGAAGCCGCGTCGGCCGTCGCGTTCGGTGGCGAGCTGGCGGAGCGTCTGCGCGGCGTAGAACAGCCCGTCCCCGTCCGTCCCTTCGAGCGCCACGGTGTAGTGCCCGCCGGACTGGCCCGCTGCCAGGCGGTAGCCGCCCGCGGGCAGGTCGCTGCGTGCGGGGGCGCGCAGGGCGCGCAGCGCGGGACCGGCCGACTCGGTGCCGACCCGTACGACGAGGTCGCCGGAGCGCACGGACGCTTCCGTGGACCGGTCGCTGTGGCCCGGACGTATCTCGTGCACCGTACGCACGCCTGCCTCGCGCAGCGTTGCGCGGATGAGCTGGAGGGCGTGTTTGTCCGCGTCCTTGTCGACGATCAGGGCGGCCGCGGAGCCCGCCGGGACGAACTCGCCCTGGGCGCGCATCGTCTGGGGGCGCGGCCAGACCGGAGGCAGTCCGTCGCGTGAGCTCTCGTCGTCCGGGTTTCCGGCGGCCGGGCCGTCCGGCGGGGCCCAGGGAGCGGCCTGTGCGGCGGGTGCGCCGCCGAGCAGACCGGAGACGACCGCCGCCGTGAGCGCGGCAGCGCTCATCCGGCTCCAGCCGCCCGGCACGCCGGGGCGCGCGAGCGGGACGGTGCCCGTGCCGGCCCCGGACGCCTCCGGGACGTCCTCGCCGCGCGCTGTCCCCACCGCTTCCTCCCGATGTCCGACCGGAACCCCTCCGTCCAGCGCGTACGCCGCTGCCGCGCGCTCGAGCCGTGCGTACCGTACGTGCCGCCGTGACCTCCGCGACACCGTAGGGGCGGCGGCCCCACCGGGCGCACCGCGGGAGGCCACAGATGTGCCGTGAAACGCGGGCGCCTGCGGATTCTATGGTTCGGCGGCGCGGCCGTCGCGGGCTTTGGCGCAGTCGTCCGCACCGGCACCAGGGGGCGGGCACCCCCGCCCTCGTCCGCACCTACCCGCCGCCTACCCGCCGGTCCGCAAATACTCGCACCGCATGACCGTTTTGCCCTTTGGTTCTCCTTCTCCGGGCGGGAACTGTCGCCGATTCGCCGCGGGAACCCACGTGAGCTGGGACACGTTCCCTCTTCGGACACGTCTGCACGCCCGTCGACTGGGTAGGGCGAGTCCTGACCATCGATTCGTCAACGAACGGAGGCCCCCGTGGCCGCGTCCGCTGAACTCCTGATCTCCGCCCTCACCCCGCTCCCCCAACAGCGCGCACTCTCCAAACGAGGGCACGAGCCGGTAGACCTGTCCGGTGTGTCCGACCCCGACTCCGGACTCGACGGCTCGTGCACCTGCGGCTGTGCCGACGCGCCGCTCACCAGCGAGCCCCCGCTCGCCGACGCCACCCCGCTGACCAGTGAGCCCCCGCTCGCCGAGGCGCCGCTGACCAGCGAACCCACCGGGGTCGGTTACGGTACGGAGCCGGCAGACATCTGATGACCGGGCTCGCGCGGCTCGCCGCGGCACACGGCGTCTCGCTCTCCTACGAGCCCGCACCGGGCCGGGAGGTCCGGGTGCCCGAGGAGACGGTCGTCTCCGTGCTCGCGGCCCTGGGCGTGGACGCCTCGACGCCGCGCGCCGTCCGTACCGCGCTGGAGCAGCACGAGTGGGAGAGCCGCCGACTGCTGCCGCCCACCGTCGTGCTGCGCTCCGGCGCGCACTCCGGGTCGGTCACCACCGCCTCCTTATCCGGCTTGTCCGGCCTGACGAACTGCTCCGCGCTCCCGGGCGACACCGCACTGCGGGTCGTCACCGAGAGTGGCGAAACCCTCGACTGGGGCCCGGGGACCGCGCTGCCGCCCGGCGTGCACACGCTGCTGGCCCATGCGCCCGACGAGCGTTCCGCGCACAGCACCCTCGTCGTCGCCCCCGACCTCTTCCCCGCGCCCCGTACCCGCCCCGGCAGGACGCGCGGGTACGGACTGCTCTTACAGCTCTACTCGCTGCTGTCGACCCGCTCCTGGGGCATGGGCGACCTCGCCGATCTGGGCGAGCTCGCCGGCTGGGCGGGGCGCTGCCTGGGTGCCGACTTCGTCCAGCTCAACCCGCTGCACAGCGCCGTCCCCGCCGCGCCGGGCGGCCGGACCGACCCCTCGCCCTACCGCCCCTCCTCCCGCCGCTTCCCCGACCCGGTGCACCTGCGTATCGAGGAGATCCCCGAATACGCCTACCTCGGCCCCGCCGAGCGCCGCGCGGCCGACGCCCTGCTGGCCCGCGCCGCAGAGCTGCGCGACGCCGTACTGCACAGGGGCGCACACATCGACCGGGACGCCACCTGGGAGCTGAAGCGCGAGGCCCTGGAGCTGGTCCGTACGGTTCCGCCGAGCCCTGGGCGCCGGGCCGCCTACTGCGACTTCCTCGCCGAGAGCGGACAGGCGCTGGAGGACCACGCCACCTGGTGCGCCCTCGCCGAACTGCACGGCCCCGACTGGCGCTCCTGGCCCGCCGGGCTGGACGACCCCCGCTCGGCCCGTACGGCACGCGCGCGGGACGAGCATCTGGACCGGATCGACTTCCACAGCTGGGCCGCCTGGCTCACCGACTGCCAGCTCGCCGCCGCGCAGCAGACCGCGCGCTCGGCGGGTATGGCGATCGGCCTGGTGCACGACCTGGCCGTCGGCGTGCACCCCAGCGGCGCCGACGCCTGGGCGCACCAGGACATCCTCGCCCAGGGCATCACGGTCGGCGCCCCGCCCGACGCGTTCAACGCCCGCGGCCAGGACTGGGGTCTGCCGCCCTGGCGCCCCGACGCGCTCGCCCGGGAGGGATACGCGCCCTACCGCGAGGTCCTCGCCGGGCTCTTCCGGCACGCGGGCGCGCTGCGCCTCGACCATGTGATGGGCCACTCCCGGCTGTGGTGGGTCCCGGAGGGCCGCCCGCCGACCGAGGGCACCTATGTGCGGTACGACACCGAGGCCATGCACGGCGTCCTCGCGCTGGAGGCCCACCGCGTGGGCGCAGCGGTCATCGGTGAGGACCTGGGCACGGTCGAGCCGGGAGTCCGCGAGGAACTGGCGGCCCGGCGGATGCTGGGCACCTCGGTGCTGTGGTTCGAGCGCGCGTACGGGAGTGCCCGGCAGGGCGGTGCCTCGGTCAGCCGCGAGGGCGACGCCGGTGCGGGCGGTGCGGGCAGTGCTGGTGGAGCCGATGGTGCGGACGGTGCTGCCGACGCAGGCGGTGCTGGTGCCGGTGGTGCCGGTGGTGCTGCCGGTGGGAGCGGGGAGTCCGGGCGGGCCGCGCCGCTGCCGCCGGAGCAGTGGCGGGCCGACTGCCTGGCGACGGCCACCACACACGATCTCCCGAGCACCGCAGCGCGGTTCACCGGCGCGCATGTCGAGCTGCGCGGGCGGCTGGGAATGCTGGCGGACAGCCCTGCCGCCGAGCACGCCGCCGACCGGGCCGAACTCGCCGAGTGGCTCGCCTTGTTCGAGCGGCTGCGGCTGCTGCCGGAGGGGAGGGGCGACGAGGAGGGCGTGATCAAGGCGGTGTACCGGTTCCTCGCCGGCACACCCGCGCGGATGGTCGGCGTCTGGCTGCCGGACGCCGTGGGCGACCGGCGTGCGCAGAACGTGCCGGGCACCAGTGACGAGTACCCCAACTGGCGGCTTCCCGTGGCCGATGCGCAAGGGCGGCCCCGCACGCTGGAGGAGCTGGCCGCCTCCCCGCGCGCCCACGCCCTCTTCGCGGAGCTCCGCCGGGCCCTGCACCCAGGCGGTGACCCCGCGGCCGGGTGAGCCCGTCGACCTGTGGACCGGGTACGCGGGCGGTCAGCCCAACGACTCCACGGACGTGGACACCGGCTCCCGCGAGCGGATCCTCGACCCCTCGGCGCGGTATCTGCACGTTCGGCCGGATCGGCGGCAGCGAGGACGATGAACTCCCGCTAGCACCACCCCGGCGCGCGGCCCGTTCACCCGTCCGATATGTTGGCTGTGTGAGCAACAAGGTCAACAAGAACGCCCTGCGCACAGGCACGGTCGCCGCCGGTGCGACGCTGATGCTGCTGCTGTCGTCGCCTGCGTTCGCGGTAGCGCCCGACGACGGTGACCAGCCGGGCCCCGGTCTGAGCATCGCCGAGACCCTGGGGCTGTACGTCGTCGCGCCGATCGTGCTCTTCCTGGTGATCGCCGGGCTGGTGTCGCTGGGCGACAGGCGCAAGAAGAGCAGCTGACGCCGCACGAGTTGGCCCTCCCGGGACCGCACCGCAGGCCCGGCGGACGGCGAACCGTTATCGGCAGTCGAACTGCCGTGCTTTAGTACAGGGTTGTCCGCATTCGGCGACAGCTCTGTCACACACGTTGGCATCCCGCGGGCGGCGGGGAATCGCCCACCCCATGACGCACGAAGTACCACTCCCGCCCCGTACCGGTCTGCCCACCAGCGAGGAACGGCTGCGTGCCGCGCTGCTGTACGCGCAGAGCGACGCCGCCGCACCGCCCGGCGCCCAGCCCGGAGCGCCCCGCCGCGCGATGATCACGGGCCTGGCGGCGCTCGCCCTGCACTGCTTCTCCGCCGCTCCCTCCCTGCTGGACCTGGAGCGGATCGACGTCCTCGTCCCGGACCTCGGCGAGCCCACCGGACCGGGCGCCCGTGCGCCGCTCCCGGCGGGCTGCGCGTACACCTCGGCGCATCTGATGCGGACCCGCATCCTGCCCGAGCCCGAGGAGATCGCCGGGCTGCCCGTCGCGCCCGTGCCCCGGGCGCTGGCCGATGCCGTGGCCCAGCTGGCCGGCGCCGAGGACGTACGGCGGCTGCTGATCGAGGCGGTACGCGGCGGACACTGCGAGCCGCAGCCTGTGGTGCGTGAGCTGACCAGAGCCCGGCTGCTGGGGCTGCCGCACGTCGCGGACGCCGTGGAGAGCCTGCTGGCGGAGGGGCGCGCACTGACCGAGGGCCTGCTGTACGAGATGGTCTTCGCCCATGGGCTGCCCGACCCCTGCTGGAACGTCGAACTGCGCGTCCCCGGCGGACCGCACCTGGGCGCCGTCGACGCCTACTGGCCGGACCAGGCCGTCGCGGTGGAGATCGACGCCCACACGCCCCGGGCCGGTGCCGAGGCGGCCTGGGACGCGTACACCCACAAGCGTGAGTCCCTCGAACTGCTCGGCATCACCGTCGTCCACGTCACCCCGGACAGGCTGCGCGACTCCCTCGCCCAGCAGGCCACCGTGGTCAGGACGGCCCTGATGGCGGCCTGCGAGCTGGAGCCGGCGGAGTATGTGACGGTCCTCCCGCGCTGACCGGCGGGAGGGGCTCAGTTGCAGTACTCCGCCTCGACCAGGTCGTCGATGCCGCCCGACCAGTCGCCGTTGACGTTGAAGGCGGCCGTGTGTGTGCCGTCCGGCGTGCTGAACGCCGCGGTGAGGGAGCCGTGGATGGTGCCCTCATGGCCCCAGACCGTGACGCCGCAGGGGAGGGTGCGTTCGGTCAGGCCCAGCCCGTAGCGGTCGGTCGAGTCGGCCCGGCGGGTCGTCTGCATCTCGGCCAGCTGACGCGACGGCAGCAGCCGTCCGGTGACCAGGGCGCGTACGAAGCGCACCAGATCCCGGCCGGAGGAGATCATCTCGCCGGAGGCCCCGGCCAGTGACGGGTTGAGCGAGGTGACGTCACGTACCGGCGAATGTGCCCCAGGTGCGAACAGCGTGGAGTACTCCTTGCCGTGCTGCCCGGGAATGCGGGCCGAGGTACCGGGCAGCGAGGTGTCGCGGAGCTTCAGCGGGTGCAGCACGCGGCGTTCGATCTCCGAGGCGTACGAGTGCCCTGTCGCACGCTCGATGACCATGCCGGCCAGCAGGTAGTTGGTGTTGGAGTAGCTCCACCGCGAGCCTGGGCGGAACAGCGACGGCCTCGAGAGGCTGCGCTCGACCAGCTTCTCGGGGGTGTGTGAACTCCGGCGGTGTGCCAGGAAGCGCGGGCTGAAGTAGTTCCTGTGCAGCACGGGATCGGCGGTGTAGTCCGGGATACCGCTGGTGTGGCCGAGGAGTTGGCGCAGCGTGACGGCGCGTCCGGCGCCGCCCCCGGCCCGGTCGTGCTCACCCAGCCGCAGGTCCGGCAGCCAGCGGCGCACCGGGTCGTCCAGCCGCAGCTTGCCTTCCGATTCGAGCTGGAGCAGCACGGTCGCCACGAACGGTTTGGTCAGGCTGCCGATCCGGAAGCGGTCATGCGCCAGCCGGGGGCGACCGGTGGTGCGGTCGGCGGTGCCCGTACTGCCGACCCACGCTCCGGCGCCGTCCTCCACCTGTGCCAGCACTCCGGGGGCGCTGTCCTGTTCGACCATGGCCTCCATCACCTCGCGCGTGCGCGTATGGCCCTGGTCGGCGGCCGTGGAGGAGCTCACTGCCAGCCCGCACGCGGTCACGGTGGCGATCAGACCGCTGAGGAGGGCGCGCGGCGGGTGCATGGGCAGTGACTCTAGTGATCAGCCCGGCTGGTGTGCCAAACAGCGAGGACGACCAGGACGCACCCGGCGAACTGGGTCAACGTGGGCCGTTCGGCGAGGAAGACGACACCCAGCAGCACTGCCAGCACCGGCTGGAGCAGCAGTAGCGCGGCACTGGTGACCGGGGCCAGCCGCGCCAGTGCGGGCCCCAGCAGAACGAGCGCCAGCACCTGCCCGAACAGTGACATCACCGTCAGCCAGCCCAGCGGGCCCCAGCCGGGCGCCGGATCGACACCCGTCCACAGCGCGCCGAGCACACCGGAGGTGACACCGGCGGCCAGCGTGGAGAGGCACACCGGATGGACGGTGTGCGCCCCTCCGCCGCCCAGCCGGGTCAGGAACAGATAGCCCGCGAACGCCACCCCCGCTGCTGCGCCGTAGAGCACTCCGGAGACCGGGCTGCTGCCGGGCTCAGGGTGGCCGATCGCACCGCTGGCCAGCGCGACGCCGAGCAGCAGTACGGGCAGGGTGCGCCAGTAGCGTGCGCCGGGGCGGGTGCGGGTGACGGCGAGGGCGAGCAGCGGGAAGACGGCGATCTGGATGTTGAGCAGCACGGTGGCGATGGACGAGCCCACATCGTGGATGCTCTGCGCCCAGAAGACGAAGTCGACGCCCAGCAGCGCCCCCGCCACCAGGTCGAACAGCTGGGCGCGGGCCGGCCGCGGTCCCAGTCGGCGCCGCTCAGCCACGGCGACGGGCACCAGCGCCACCAGTGCCAGCAGGCAGCGCAGAAAGGCCGCTGTGCCCGCGTTGACGCCGGACAGCTTCACGAACATCGCGGAGGCCGAGATGCATGACGATGCCGCCACGGCCAGCAGTACCGGGCTGCGCCCGGCCAGTCCGGCGCCTGGCTCGGTCCCCTGGGTGCCCTCTCTGGCGGTGGTCATGACAGTCACTCTGCCTGCCATAACTCTCAAGCAAAAGCGACGATTTATATGCGGTACTCGTTAGCATTGCTTGGGTGTTCAGTTCTGACAGGCTCCGCGCGCTCGACGCGGTCGCCGTGCACGGCTCGCTGGCCCGCGCGGCGGTCGCCCTGCACATCACGCCCTCCGGTGTCTCCCAGCAGCTGGCCAAGCTGGAGCGCGAGGCGGGCCACCGGCTGCTGGAGCCGCACGGCCGCGGCGTCCGCCTCACCCACGCCGGACGGGTGCTGGCCGAGCACGCGGCACGCGTCGTCGCGCAGCTGTCCGCTGCCGAGTCCGATCTGGCCGACCTCGGTGACGAGATCATCGGCCCTCTCCGGCTCGGCGGCGTCGGCAGCTCGCTGCGCGCCCTGCTGCCCGATGTGCTGGCCACGCTCACCGAGGCGCACCCCCGGCTGCGGCCGACCGTGGTGGACGGCGAGGCCGTGGACATGGTGCCGCTGCTGCTGGCCGGCGAACTGGATCTGCTGCTGATCGAGAGCTGGCACAGCCGCCCCATGCCGCTGCCCGAGGGGGTCCGGGTCAAGACCCTCGCCGTGGAGGAGGTACAGGCGGCGCTACCGTCCCGGCACCCACTGGCCGACCGGGAAACGCTGGACCTGGGCGAACTCGCGGGCGTCGTCTGGTCGAGCTGCCCGGAGGGCACCGAGCCGTACGAGGCGCTGGTGCAGGCTCTGCGGGCGCGCGGCATCGAGCCACGGGTCCGTTACACCGTCACCGAGTACGCCACTCAGCTCGCCTTCGTCGCGCGTGGGCTGACCGTCGCGCTGGTCCCCGAGATGGCCCGGACGCCCTGCCCGCCCGGCGTGCGGTTCGTGCCCGTGCGCCCACCGCTGCACCGCGAGGTGCGGGCCGCCTGGCGCGCAGGCGGTGACAGCCCCTCGGTACGGGCATGCCTGGCCGCCCTCACGGCCGAGGAGCGGGACGGCGGAGAGGGCATGGAATGAGACCACCGCGCGGTGACTCACGGTTCGCGGAGCGACTCACGGTTTGCGGAGCAGAAGTTCGGTGTTGCGGTCCCCTTCACCGCCCTCCAGCCCCCTGCGGGCTCCTGGGGCGTTGTAGGCGAGCTCCCGGTAGAGGGCGGCCAGCCCGGTCTGCGACAGGTCGGTGAAGTCGGTACGGTGCGGGGCCGCCGACTCGATGAGGGTGGTGAACAGGGAGAGGGTGCCGTCCTTGTTGTCCACCAGCTCGACGGTGCGCGCCAGTTGCGGATAGTCGATGTGGGAGGCCGTACTGATCTCCCAGAACGTGCCGTGCGGAGTGATCCGGTTGCGGTGGCTGTGCCCGTTGACCCAGGCCACCGCGTGCGGGGCGGCCCGCAGCAGCGCCAGCAGCTCCTTGCCGCCTTCCGGAATGGTGGTGCTGGTGTGGTGGCTGAAGACGATCGCGTACTTGTCGTCGTGCTCCGCCAGTTTGCGCTCCAGCCAGCGCAGCTGCGCCTTGCCCACCCGGCCTTTGTAGTGCCCGTCGCGCCGGGTGGTGTCCAGGCTGAAGCCCATCACGTCCTTGGATATCGGGAACGCGTAGTACAGCCTGCCGTCCTCGGCGTGCGCCTCCGTGTACCCGTGCCCTGCCGGTCCGCGTCCCATGGCGTGCGGCCGTGCCAGGGTCCGTACGTACTCGCGCGGGGTGACCGGCGCGCGCTTGGGGTCCGGGGTGACGGTGCGCATACGGCGCCGCTCGGAGCGCAGCATCTCCTCGAACAGTTTCCCCTTGGGGTCGAGGCCCTTGTCCACGGCCCGCCACAGCCGGGCGGCCTGCGCCTTGGGCAGATCCATCAGCTTCCGGTCACCGACCGAGAAGTCGGCGAAGAAGCCGCGCGCGTCCGCGGCGGCGAAACAGCCGCCCGGCAGGGCGTCATGGTTGCCGACCGTGGCGTACCAGGGCAGCTTCAGACCAGGACTGGTCACCTGCTGGACAGCAGCCCGCAAGAAACCGTGCATCCGTGGGTAACCCACGCTCTTGTCGTGATCGCGTACATCGGAGTCCGGCTGCCAGTAGTCCCGCAGCCCGGAGTCCTGCACGCCCTCGTACAGCATGGGCTCGCCGGTGTTGGGAGTGATCCGTCCGCCGCTCATCACGTGCACGAACCACTCCAGTTCGGCGAGCGAGTTGTTGTCGGTGTTGTCACCCGTGGTGACGACGCAGGAGAGCGGGGCGCCGGTGGCGGGCCCGCCGGTCAGTGCGTTCACCCGCTCGACCAGCGATACCGCCCCGGCGACCGACAGCGCCTCCTGCGGCCGCCACGCGCTGGCGGTCTCCGCGCGCAGATACTCGTAGCGCAGCGGGTGCTGCACATCCACCAGATGCAGATCGGTGAACTGTACGAACGCCGCCAGCGGTACGGCCTTCGCAGCGCGCTGCCGCTCGGCCGACGCCAGCTCGGTGCGGACCACCCGACGCCAGCCGGGCCCCGTCACCAGCCGCTTGAACGGCCCGTCCCCGGAGGGCACCGCGACCCCCGTAAGGGTGGTGCCGGTGTGCGGCGCGCTCACGACAGCCGGGGCGCGTGAGGTGCGGCGGGGTCGTACGGGGGCGTGGGGGGCGGACGCGGCGGCAGGGGACGGCTCGGCTGGTGCGGTCACCAACCCGAACGCCGCGGCGGCGCCGGCGGCCCCGGCGATGGCGAGCACCCGACGGCGCCCATGGCCGGCCGAGGGGATGCCGGCGGGGCCGTGCGAGGGCGGGTGGAGGCGGGCGGCAGCGGGAGCGGAAGAGGAATCGGGAGGGTGAGCGGCAGTGGAATCGGCGGGGGGAATGTGGGGGGTGGAGTCGGTCGGGACACAGCGGTCGCGGCGGTTGCGACGTGACATTCGGTCTCCTGATACGGAGGTGCACAGGGGCCGGGGAAGCCCCTCATCCGATGTATTGGCGACCCGGATGACCCCTGTCTGAACAGCACGGGAACGCCCGCCACCAGCTGTCACAACCGCGTGCAAGTATGGCTTCAGCAATCAGTACGACAGCGCCGAGATCCGCGAGAGTGGGGAGACCAACCAAGTGCCTGGCACGAATCTGACGCGCGAAGAGGCCCAGGAGCGGGCCCGGCTGCTCACCGTGGACTCGTACGAGATCGAGCTGGACATCAGCGAAGCCGAGAGCGGTGGGGGCACCTTCCGCTCCGTGACGACGGTCCGCTTCCACGCGGCAGAGGCCGGCGACACCTTCGCCGATCTGGTCGCGCCCACCGTGCACGAGGTCACCCTCAACGGTGAGTCCCTCGACCCGGCCGCCGTCTTCGCCGACTCCCGTATCGCTCTGCGCGGACTGGCGCAGGGGCCCCAGGAGCTGCGCGTCGTCGCGGACTGTGCCTACACCAACACCGGCGAGGGCCTGCACCGCTTCGTGGACCCGGTCGACGACCAGGCGTACCTCTACACCCAGTTCGAGGTGCCGGACGCGCGCCGCGTCTTCGCCACCTTCGAGCAGCCGGATCTGAAGGCCACCTTCCAGTTCACCGTCGGCGCCCCGGAGGGCTGGACGGTGATCTCCAACTCCCCGACCCCCGAGCCGGTGGAGAACGTTTGGCACTTCGCCCCCACGCCGCGGATCTCCACGTACATCACGGCGCTGATCGCCGGCCCGTACCACTCGGTGCACAGCAGCTGGGAGGGCGACAGCCGCAGCGTGCCGCTGGGCATCTACTGCCGTCCCTCGCTGGCCGAGTATCTCGACGCCGACGCGATCTTCGAGGTCACCCGGCAGGGCTTCGACTGGTTCCAGGAGAAGTTCGACTACCCGTACCCGTTCGAGAAGTACGACCAGCTCTTCGTGCCCGAGTTCAACGCGGGCGCCATGGAGAACGCGGGCGCGGTCACCATCCGCGACCAGTACGTCTTCCGCTCCAAGGTCACCGATGCCGCCTACGAGGGCCGCGCCGAGACCATCCTGCACGAGCTGGCCCACATGTGGTTCGGCGACCTGGTCACCATGGAGTGGTGGAACGACCTGTGGCTGAACGAGTCGTTCGCCACCTACACCTCCATCGCCTGCCAGGCGCACGCCCCGGGCAGCCGCTGGCCGCACGCCTGGACGAGCTTCGCCAACCAGATGAAGACCTGGGCCTACCGCCAGGACCAGCTGCCCTCCACCCACCCGATCATGGCCACGATCCGGGACCTGGACGACGTCCTGGTCAACTTCGACGGCATCACGTACGCCAAGGGCGCCTCCGTTCTCAAGCAGCTCGTCGCCTACGTCGGCATGGACGAGTTCTTCCAGGGCGTACGCGCCTACTTCAAGCGCCACGAGTGGGGCAACACCCGGCTGGGCGACCTCCTCGGCGCGCTGGAGGAGACCTCCGGGCGCGATCTGAAGGCATGGTCCAAGGCGTGGCTGGAGACCGCGGGCATCAACGTCCTGCGGCCCGAGCTCAGCTGCGCCGAGGACGGCACCCTCACCGCGCTGGCCATCCGCCAGGAGGCCCCCGCGCTGCCCACAGGCGCCACCGGGCAGCCCACGCTGCGCCCGCACCGCCTCGGCGTCGGCTTCTACGACCTGGTGGACGGCAAGCTGGTGCGCACCGACAGCGTCGAACTCGACGTCGAAGGCGAGCTGACCCAGGTGCCGCTGCCCCGCGAGCGCAAGCGCCCCGACGTGCTGCTGCTCAACGACGGCGACTACACCTACACCAAGGTCCGGCTGGACCCCGAGTCGCTGGCCAACGTCACCCTGTACCTGGGCGACTTCGCCGACCCGCTGCCGCGCGCCCTGTGCTGGGCGTCGGCCTGGGACATGACCCGCGACGCCGAACTGCCCGCGCGCTCCTACCTCGACCTGGTGCTCTCCGGCATCGGCAAGGAGTCCGACATCGGCGTCGTGCAGTCCCTGCAGCGCCAGGTCAAGCTCGCCCTGGACCTGTACGCGGCACCGGCCTGGCGGGAGACCGGGCTGACCCGCTGGGCCGAGGCGGCGCTGGAGCAGCTGCGCGCCGCGGCGCCCGGCAGCGACCACCAGCTCGCCTGGGCCCGCGCGTTCGCCGCCGTGGCCCGTACTGACGACCAGCTCGATCTGCTCGCTGCGCTGCTGGACGGCAGCGAGACCATCGAGGGCCTGGTCGTCGACACGGAGCTGCGCTGGGCGTTCCTGGAGCGGCTCGCCGCCACCGGCCGGGCCGGTGATGCGCAGATCGGTGCCGAGCTGGAGCGGGACGCCACCTCGGCGGGCGAACGGCACGCCGCCGCGGCCCGCGCCGCGCGCCCCACCCCCGAGGCGAAGGCGGAGGCGTGGCGGGCCGTCGTGGAGAGCGACGCCCTGCCCAACGCGGTCCAGGAGGCCGTCATCTCCGGCTTCGTCCAGACCGACCAGCGGACCCTGCTGGCGCCCTACACCGAGCGCTACTTCGCCGCCGTCAAGGACGTGTGGGAGCAGCGCAGCCACGAGATGGCGCAGCAGGTTGCCATCGGGCTCTACCCGGTGCTCCAGGTTTCCCAGGAGACCCTGGAGGCCACCGATGCCTGGCTCGCCTCGGCCGAGCCCGGCGCGGCGCTGCGCCGACTGGTGACCGAGTCCCGGGCCGGCGTCGAGCGGGCGCTGCGGGCCCAGGCCGCCGACGAGGCGGCGGGCGCCGCCGGCTGACCCGACGCGGCGCCCCGCTGCGGGAGCCCGCTCCGGAAGCCCCGCTTTGGGAGCCCCGCTTTGGGACGACGTCCATGCAGCTGCCCCCGGCCGACCAGGCCGGGGGCAGCTGTGCAGGGGGGATCAGCCGACAGCGCGGCTCACGTGGGGCTCATGTGGGCTCACGTACGGCTCACCTGCGACTCACTTGAAGAGCGCGGCCTTCTCGAACGCGACGTCGGTGACACCGTTCGCCCACAGCTGCTCGACCTTCGCGCGCTCGGCAGCGTCGGGCTGGTCGTTGGTGCAGGACGGGCCGGGGCCGCCGCCGGACATCAGTTCGCTGCACGGGCCCTCGTAGTGGTCCGGCAGACCGAGCACATGGCCGGTCTCGTGCGCGACGACGCGGTTGGAGTCGTACTCCTGGTTCTGCGCGTAGTCCAGGAAGATGTAGCCGCCTCCGTGCCCGTCGGTGGACGCGTAGCTGCCGCGCGGGTCGTTCCCCTCGCGGTAGTCGAAGGTGGCGCCGCCGCCCTCGGCCAGCTTCACGTTCGAGACGGCGGAGTTCCACACGGAGGTGCTGTTGGCTATCTGGTTGCGGAAGGTGGGCGCGCCGCTGGCGTCGTAGTTGATGGTGACCTGCTGGATGCCGGGCTTCTCGGCCTGCTTCTTGAGCGCTGCCTTGACGATGAGCTTGAAGAACTTCTCGTTGTCGCGCTGGTTCTCGCCGGTGAAGCCCTGTGTGGTGGGGGTGGCGTGGGAGGCCGCGTCGGAGTGGGTGGCGGACGTGGTGGAGGCGCCGTCCAGGGCCGTGGCGGGTGCGGCACCCAGGCCGAGAGCGACGGTCACGCCCAGGCCGAGCGCCGCCGGAAGAGCCGGTCTGCGGTATCTCATGGGGGGTCTCTCCTCGAATTCCGAGGAACCGGCGCCGCTCTGGGATGTTGGCGTGGGGGGCGCCGCCGGTCCCTCCGGACGGATTTCTGCTGCGGGAGAGTGTGTTCGAGCGCGCGGCGTTCCGGAATGATGCCAACTGCCGATAGGACCGGTGAATCCCCCTGCGGCGTAGGGGCGTTCGCGGTACGGTCACCGGCCCGCCGCTCTCTGGTGTGGCGCGCGACCCCGCCGTTATGCTCCGCGTGTGGAGCTCGAAGTGAGGCACCTTCGTGCGCTGTGTGCGATCGCCGACACGGGCAGCGTGCACAAGGCGGCCCGCCAGCTCGGCATGACGCAACCCTCGCTGACGACGCAGCTCAGGCGGATCGAGCAGGCCGTCGGCGGCCAGCTGTTCAACCGCGAACGCACCGGCAGCAGGCCCACCCCGCTCGGCCGCACCGTCCTCAACCGGGCCCGGCCGATCGTCGCGCAGATGGCCGAACTGATCCGCGAGGCCAAGGACGCGGCGGGGCTCGGCCATACCGGACCCGGGGCGCGGCTCCGGCTCGGCAGCACCGGCAGCAGAGCCGTCCCCGGCTGGCTGCGCCGGCTGCACAACCGGCTGCCGGACACCGACATCACCTTCCAGACCGATGTCTCCGCGAACACGCTGCTGCGGATGGTCGCGGGCAACCAGCTCGACGCCGCCTTCGTGCACGAGGTGGAAGGCTCGCCGCTACGGGTGCCGGACGGTGTCGAACTGCGGGTGCTGGTGCGGCGCGAACCCCAGTTCGTCGCCGTGCCCGCCACCCATCCCGCGGCGCGGGCCGGGCGGGCCGTCGCCGTCGCGGAGCTGGCGGACGAGAAGTGGATGGTCGACCCGTCGGTCGACGGCGACTGGGACGGGCTGCGGCGGGTGTTCGCCGCCGCGCGGATCGATCCGCGGGTGGTGTACGGCGACTATCTGTCCGCGGGCGATCTGGTCGCCGCGGGGGAGGTCGTCACGCCGTGCCAGCCGACGTCGCAGCCACGGCCGGGCATGTCCATCGTCCCCCTGGCGGGTGATCCGCTCGGGGTGCGGCTGGTGGTCGGGTTCCGGCGGGGGTGGGGGCTGGGCGCCGAGTGCGATGCCGTCTTCGACGACTTGCGGGCCTCCTACGAGGAGGTGGCCCGGGGCAGCCCCGCCTACGCCCGCTGGCTGTCGGCCCAGCAGAACCCCGGGCTCCCTGTGGTGGCCTGAGCAGAACCCGGGGCTTCCCGTGGTGGCCTGAGCAAACCCCGGGCTTCCCGTGGTGGCCTGAGCGCGGGGCGCCCCTCGTCGGTCACACCCCGGCGTCCGCGCGTTGGGCGCGCAAGGCGCGGGCCAGGTCGTCGCGGGACTCCGCGACGAGGCGCCGGAGCGCGGGCGCGGCGTGCGGATGCCCGGCCAGCCAGGCGTCGGCGGCGTCCAACGTGGCCTGGTCACCCTGTGCGGCGGGGAACAGGCCCCGCACGATGGCCATGGCGATCTCGATCGACCGCGTGGCCCAGACGGACTCCAGCGCCTCGAAGTACCGGGCCGCGTACGGCGCGGTCAGCCCGGTCTGCCCGGGCTGGTCGAAGCCGGAGATCGTCGCCTCCACCAGGGCGTTGGACAGCGCGTCGGACTCCACCACCGAGGCCCACGCCTGTGCCTTCACGGCGGCGGAGGGCCGCGCGGCCAGGCACCGCACCTGGTGCCGCTTGCCGGAGGCGGTGTCGTCCCGCGCCAGCTCGGCGTGGAGATCGGACTCGTCGGCGAGGCCCTCGGCGGTGAGCGGCTCCAGGAAGGTCCAGCGCAGCTCCTGGTCGACCTCCAGGCCGTCGATCCGCGCTGTGCCGTCCAGCAGCCCTTGCAGCAGGCGCAGTTCCTGCTCGCCGGAGGCGACGGAGGCCAGGAAGCGGGCCCAGGCCAGCTGGTGCCCGCTGCCGGGCTCGGCGTGCCGCAGCTGGGTGACGGCGCCTTCCGCCAGCAGCCGCCCACCCTCGGCACGCCAGGCGCGCGCCGTGTAGCGGTCGAGGGCCAGCCTGGCCTGGCCGTGCAGCATCTGCAGGACGCCGATCTCGGTCTCCCGCCCGGCGAACCGGAGCACCAGACCGATGAAGTCCCGCGCGGGCATCAGCCCGTCGCGGGTGAGGTTCCACACCGCGGACCAGCACAGCGCGCGGGCCAGGGGATCGGTGAGCTCGCCGAGGTGTTCGCGCAGGGTCGCCAGGGAGACCTCGTCGAAGCGGACCTTGCAGTAGGTCAGATCGGCGTCGTTGACCAGCACCAGATCGGGACGTTCGGCACCGGCCAGCTCGGCGACCGGGGTGCGCGGGCCTGCGACGTCCACCTCCGAATGCGCGTACCGCTCCAGGGCGCCGCGGGCCGGATCGCGGCGGTAGAGGCCCACGGCGACCCGGTGAGGCCGCAGGGTGGGATGCGCTTCGGAGGCGGCTTCCTGGAGGACGGCGAGCTCGGTGACCCGGCCGCCCGCGTCGTAGGTGAGTTGCGGGGTGAGGGTGTTGACCCCGGCGGTCTGGAGCCACGCCTTGGACCACTCCGCCATATCGCGTCCGGAGGTCTCCTCCAGCGCCGACAGCAGGTCCTCCAGCCGGGTGTTGCCCCACTGGTGGCGCTTGAAGTAGCGCCGGGCGCCCTCCAGGAAGGCGTCCCTTCCGGCGTAGGCGACGAGCTGTTTGAGGACGGAGGCGCCCTTGGCGTAGGTGATGCCGTCGAAGTTGAGCTTGGCGTCCTCCAGGTCCCGGATGTCGGCGGTGATCGGGTGCGTGGAGGGCAGCTGGTCGGCGCGGTAGGCCCAGGACTTACGGCGGTTGGCGAAGGTGATCCAGCCGTCACGGAAGCGGGTGGACTCCACCAGCGCGAACGCGCCCATGAAGTCCGCGAAGGATTCCTTGAGCCACAGATCGTCCCACCACTCCATGGTGACCAGGTCGCCGAACCACATATGGGCCATCTCGTGCAGGATGACGTTGGCCCGGCCCTCGTACGAGGCGTCGGTGACCTTGCCGCGGAAGACGAACTCCTCGCGGAACGTCACACAGCCGGGGTTCTCCATGGCGCCGATGTTGTACTCCGGCACGAACGCCTGGTCGTACTTGCCGAACGGGTACGGGTAGTCGAAGTGGTCGTGGAAGAAGTCCAGACCCTGCTTGGTGACGGTGAAGATGTCGTCGGCGTCGAAGTAGCGCGCCAGCCCCTTGCGGCAGAGGGCACCCAGCGGGATCTCCAGCTCGCTGCCTCCCCCATTCTCGGCTTCGCTCGAACGGGAGGTACCCCCACCGAAAGTGCGGCGGTAGGTGTCGGCGACGTAGTGGTACGGGCCCGCGACGACGGCGGTGATGTACGTCGAGATCGGCTGGGTGCGGGCGAAGCGCCACAGCGCGGAGGCTCCGTCGTCGACCGGGCGCGGCTCGCCCTCCTGCACGCCGTTGCTCAGCACCGTCCAGCGCGCGGGCGCGGTGACGGTGAAGTCGAACGGGGCCTTCAGATCGGGCTGTTCGAAGTTGGCGAAGACGCGGCGCGCATCGGCCGGCTCGTACTGGGTGTAGAGGTAGACCTCGCCGTCCTCGGGGTCGAGGAAGTGGTGCAGGCCCTCACCGGTGCGGCTGAAGGCGCACTGCGCGTCGATCGTCACCTCGTTCGAGGACCGCAGCCCGGACAGGGTGATACGGGCGCCGTCGAAGATCTCCTCGACGTTCAGCGACTCGCCGTTGAGGGTGACGGAGTGCACGTGCGGCGCCACCAGGTCGACAAAGGTGGTGGCGCCCTCCTCGGCGCTCTCGAACGTGATCGTCGTCGTCGAGCGGAAGGTGCGCGGTCCGGTGGCGGGGGGCGGCTCGATCGCCGAGCGCAGGTCCAGCGCCACGTCGTACCCGCTCACGGTCAGCAGCGCTGCCCGCTGCCGGGCCTCCGTGCGGGTCAGGTTCTCTCCGGGCACGCCGCGCTCCCTCTCCTCATCGGCTGCGGCCCCAGGCCGGCAGGGCGGACCGCATGGTCGACAACCTGCTCAGGATCGCACGCGGCACTGGCACGGCATACCCGGGAATGCGAGCGACCGCCCGCGACGTTGTCGGCGTTCGAGATCACGTTTGAAGCCACCTGTCACCAACGCACTGCTGAGGAGAACGCATGCCGGAGAAGACGCCCGTCGATTTCTGGTTCGACCCGCTGTGTCCCTGGGCGTGGATGACGTCCCGCTGGATGCTGGAGGTCGAGAAGGTACGTCCGGTCGAGGTCAACTGGCACGTGATGAGCCTGGCCGTCCTCAATGAGAAGCGGCTGGACGAGATGCCCGAGGAGTACCGGGACAATATGCGGCCAGGCGGCAAGGCATGGGGCCCGGTGCGCGTCTGCATCGCCGCCGAGCAGGAGCACGGCACCGAGGTGCTGGGCCCGCTTTACACCGCGCTCGGTACCCGCGCCCACCCGGGAAGGCGGTCGCTGGGCCGGGACGTGATCCTGGAGGCGCTGGAGGAGGCCGGGCTGCCCGCCTCGCTGGCGGACGCCGCCGACTCGGACGCTTACGACGGCGCCTTGCGCATTTCGCACGAGGAGGGCATCGGGCTGGTGGGCCAGGAGGTCGGCACGCCCGTCATCGCCGTGCCGGGCGCGGACGGCCGCCGGATCGCCTTCTTCGGCCCGGTGGTCACCCCGGCTCCCAAGGGGGAGGCCGCGGCCAAGCTGTGGGACGGCACCCTGATGGTGGCCTCCATCCCCGGCTTCTTCGAGCTGAAGCGCACCCGCGACATCGGTCCGATCTTCGACTGAGCCGGCTCGCCCGGAGCGCGAGGGCCCCTGCGTGTGTCCCGTCCACGCAGGGGCCCTCGCCGTCTTCCGCCCCCGGAACGGTGAGAAGACGATCACGAGGGAGGAAGTCGGTGGCGGCGCCGTACGGCTACGGCGCCAGCAGCAGGTTGTTGGCGCGCTCCTTCGCGGAGGCGTAACGGGCCGCGACATCCTGCCAGTTGACGACGCGCCACATGGCCTCGACGAAGTCGACCTTCTGGTTGCGGTACTGAAGATAGAACGCGTGCTCCCAGGCGTCGAAGACCAGCATCGGCACCGATCCCTGGCCGACGTTGCCCTGGTGGTCGTAGATCTGCTCGACGATGAGCCGGCCACCGGCCGGCTCGTACGCCAGCACGCCCCAGCCCGACCCCTGGGTGGTGGCGGCCGCCTTGGACAGCTGGGCCTTGAACTTGGCGAAGCTGCCGAAGGACTCCGCGATGGCGTCCGCCAACTCGCCGGTGCCGTCCTTCTCCAGCGGTTCGCCGCCGCCGTCGCCGGTCATGTTCTGCCAGTAGATGGTGTGCAGGATGTGCCCGGACAGATGGAAGGCGAGGTTCTTCTCCAGCCCGTTGACCGCCCCCCACTGGTCCTTGTCCCGGGCTTCCGCCAGCTGCTCGAGGGTGTCGTTGGCCCCCTTCACATACCCGGCGTGGTGCTTGTCGTGGTGCAGCTCGATGATCTCGCCGCTGATGACCGGCTCCAGTGCGGAGTAGTCGTACGGCAGCTCCGGCAACGTATAGGTCGCTGTCGACATGCCCTCTCGCCCTTCGATCGCTATTGCATATTACTTGCAACAAGAAGCTAGCAGCAAGAGAGCGTGAAAAAGCGGAGCGCCCCCAGCACGCTGGGGGCGCTCCGCCCGTCGTGGCTCGACCCGAAGTCCTAGGTCCCGCCGGATCGCTGAGGCGCCGTCAGGTGGACGCGGCGCCCGGCATACGGCTCAGACCGTCTCAAGAGCTCGACCCTCGTCAGGCGTCCTCCGGGATCGGCGTACGCGGCTGCCTGCGCTGCCTCAGATATCCGACGGCGGCCAGCACCACCGTCAGACCCGCGGTGAAGCCCAGCTGGGTGCGGGTGTCGCCGTCACGCAGCATCAGCAGCAGCACGGCCGCGATGCCTGCCAGCGCGACGATGGTCAGTGCGGGGAAGAGCCACATCCGCACCACCAGTTTCTCGGGCGCCTCGCGCTCCAGCCGGTTGCGGGTGATGAGCTGCGAGACGGCGATGAAGCCCCACACCACCAGCGTGGCCGCGCCGACCATGTTCAGCAGCCACTGGAAGACCGTCTTCTCCCAGAAGATGTTGAACAGCACCGCGACGAAGCCGAAGAGGGACGAGGCGATCACCGCGTAGCGCGGCACTCCCTGGGCGCTCACCCGGTTCAGGAACGCCGGACCCTCGCCGCGCTCCACCAGGGAGTAGGACATCCGCGAGGCACCGTAGATGTTGGCGTTCATCGCGGACAGCAGCGCGATCAGCACCACCACATTCATGATCTGCGCGGCGGCCGGAATGCCGACGTAGTCCAGCACGGCGGCGTACGGGCCGGAGAGCACCGACTTGTCGTGCCACGGGATCAGCGTGACGATCACCAGCATCGAGCCGACGTAGAAGAGCGCGATCCGCCACACCGCCGTACGTACCGCCTTGGCGACGCCGGAGACCGGCTTCTCCGACTCGGCCGCCGCGATCGTCACCGTCTCCAGGCCGCCGAACGCGAACACCGAGGCGAGCAGCCCGACCATGAGTCCGTCGGCGCCGTTGGGGAAGAAGCCGCCGTCGCCCGTCAGATGGGCGGCCCCCGGCGAGTCGGTGCCCGGCAGCAGCCCGGCTATCGCGAGCACGCCCAGCACCAGGAAGGCGGTGATGGCCAGCACCTTGATCGCGGCGAACCAGAACTCGTACTCGCCGAAGTTGCGCACCTGCGCCAGGTTGGTGGCGCAGAAGGCCAGCATGAACAGCGCGACCCACATCCACTGTTCGGTGTCGGGCAGCCAGCCCGTCATGATCTTCGCCGCGGCTGTTGCCTCCGTGGCGATGGCCACACACAGCAGCGTCCAGTAGATCCAGCCCGCGGTGAAACCCGCCCAAGGTCCTAGGGCCCGCTCGGCGTGGACGGAGAAGGAGCCGGAGGCCGGGCGGGCCGCCGACATCTCCCCCAGCATCCGCATCACCAGCATCACCAGCGCGCCGGAGGCCGCGTACGCGAGGACGATGGAGGGACCGGCGGCGGCGATGCCCGCGCCGGAACCGACGAAGAGCCCCGCGCCGATGACGCCGCCGAGGGCGATCATGGACAGGTGGCGCTGCTTGAGGCCGTGCGCGAGGGAGCGGCGGGAGGGGTCGGTCCCGTCCGGCGGTCCGGTGGGCCGGGTGGGCTCGCCGGGGGAGTGTGGCGCGTCGGAGGACTCGGTGCGCGTCATCAGTGGCCGTTCCTGGAGTGTGTGTGGTGGTGAACGGGGAACAGAGCGGTTCGTGTGCCCCCGCAGCCTTGGGGGAGACTGCTGGCACAGTCTTCGTGAGGCTGCCCCGGCACAGCAATAATCGTGCAGTGGTTTCCGCATTGCGGACAGTGGCTTTTCGGCGGTCGACCGCGGCAGCGCGCGGTGAGCCGAGGTGAAACCGGGTGCGCAGGACCCGCGTACGCCCGCACTGTCACCAAGCTCACGCCCCGCTCACGCTCGGCGCACGAGTGGTTTCGGCTAGCGTCGTCGGGCACGAGGCCGTCGTCTTGCGCGGCCGTGCCTGCTTCCACCAGCTCGCACACTTCACGGAGATGCCAGATGAGTGCCCTCACTTCCGCAGTCACACCGCGTCCGGGAGCCGTGCTCGCGGATCTGCTGCCCGCCTCCAGCACTGCTCGCGCCCGGGTCCGTGATGTCGCACTTGTTGTCGGCGGCGCCGCGCTGACCGGGATAGCCGCCCAGCTGTCGGTGCCGCTCCCGGGTTCCCCGGTGCCGGTCACCGGCCAGACCTTCGCCGCGCTGCTGGTCGGCGCCGGGCTGGGCGCCGGACGCGGCTTCCTCGCCCTGGCGCTGTACGCGGTGGCGGGCATGGCCGGGGTGCCGTGGTTCGCCGACGCGTCCGCCGGGGTCGGGATGCCCTCGCTCGGCTATGTGTTCGGCATGCTGCTGGCCGCCGCCGCCGTGGGTGCGCTGGCCCGCCGCGGTGGTGACCGCGGCGTGCTGCGTACGGCCGGGACGATGGCCGTCGGCATGGCGGTGACCTACGCGATCGGCGTCCCCTACCTCGCGGTCTCCACCGGAATGTCGGTCGGCGAGGCGGTCGCCGCCGGGCTGGTGCCATTCCTGGTCGGTGACGCCGTCAAGGCCGCGCTGGCGATGGGCGCGCTGCCCGCCGCCTGGAAGCTGGCGGGCCGCAAGGGCTGACCCCTCCGCCTGCAATCGGCACCCCCGCCTGCAGGGGCTGACATCCGCTCGTTGTGCGGGCCCGGCGTCGTACGGCGCCGGGCCCGCACACATGGTGGGGAGGGTCAACTGCGCGAGGATTCCGGAGTGCCCGCAGCGTCCAGCGGGTCGGCCTCGGCAGCAGGCTTCGGCACGGACGGCGCGCCCGGCTGCCCGCCCGCCCCCTGCTGGACCCGGTCCTTGACCAGCGAGGCCACCAGCACCACGGCGGCGACGGCCAGCGAGAGGATCATCTGGATGCGCCCGTCGGGGTCCGTGAACATATAGCCGATCACGAAGACGATCAGGGCGATGGTCGCCCAGGTCAGATACGGATACAGCCACATCCGCACCGTCAGCAGCTCCGGAGTCTCCCGCTCGATCCGGCGCCGCATCCGCAGCTGCGAGGCGCAGATGACCAGCCAGACGAACAGCGCGACGGCGCCGGAGGAGTTCAGCAGGAACTCGAAGACGGTGTCCTTGGCGATGTAGTTGAAGAACACCGCGACGAAGCCGAAAGCCACCGAAGCCAGGATCGCGATGGTGGGCACGCCCCGCGCGTTGGTGCGGCCGAAGGAGGCCGGCGCGTCCTTGCGCTCACCCAGCGAGTAGGCCATCCGCGAGGCGGTGTAGAGCCCGGAGTTCAGACAGGACAGCACGGCGGTCAGTACGACGATGTCCATCACGGTGCCCGCGTACGGGATGTCCAGCGCGTTCAGCACCGCCACATACGGGCCGTCGGTGGCGATCGCCTTGGAGTCCCACGGCAGCAGCGAGACGATCACGAAGATCGAGCCGAGGTAGAACAGGCCGATCCGCCAGATCACGCTGTTGACGGCCTTGCGCACGGCGGTGACCGGGTTCGGCGACTCGGCGGCGGCCAGCGTGACGATCTCGCTGCCCATGAACGAGAAGACGACCAGCAGCATGCCGGAGAGGATCGCTCCCGGCCCGTTGGGCAGGAACCCGCCCTGATCGGTCAGGTTCTCCATGCCCGCGAAGTGGTCGGCGGGCGGCAGGCCCACGAAGGCGATCAGCCCGACGACGATGAACGCGACGATCGCGACGACCTTGATCCCCGCGAACCAGAACTCGAACTCGCCGTAGGACCCGACCGAGATCAGGTTGGTGCCGGTCAGCACCAGCATCACCAGCAGCGCCCACCCCCACTGCGGTACGGAGGGCACCCAGCCTTCCAGGATCTCCGCGGCCGCCGTCGCCTCCACGGCGAGCACGACGGACCAGAAGAACCAGTACAGCCAGCCGATCGTGAACCCGGCCCAGCGGCCCAGCGCACGGTCGGCGTAGGTGGAGAACGACCCGGAGGCCGGATCGGCGGCGGCCATCTCGCCGAGCATCCGCATCACCAGGACGACGAGCAGCCCGGCCAGCGCGTAGGACAGCAGAATGCCGGGGCCGGCGTCCGCGATGCCCGCTTTCGAACCGACGAACAGCCCGGCGCCGATGACGCCGCCGATAGCGATCATGGACAGATGGCGGTTCTTGAGGCCCGCCTGGAGGCCGTCGCCGCCGTTCTGGTGCGACGGCGGCTTCTGCGGCGGCTCCCCCGACGTTGGACGCGGGGTGTGCTGAGAACTCATGGGGCAGCCGGCTCCTATGCGTCGTTCATGGATTGAGCGATCACATGTAACGGCCCGTACCGCCCCCTACGGAAGAGGTGAATCCCGATTGTTGCCTACGGAACATCGAGGAAACGGCGCGTACGGCTGAGAAACACATCTTGCTACGCCTCGTAACCGCGCCCTGCGCGGTCCCCTGGCCGACGGGGATGGCACACTCTGCGTCATGCGCGTGTACCTCGGCTCCGACCATGCCGGTTTCGAACTGAAGAACCACCTCGTCGAGTGGCTCAAGGCAGCGGGCCACGAGCCCGTCGACTGCGGGCCCCTCATCTACGACGCCGAAGACGACTACCCGCCCTTCTGCCTCCGCGCCGCGGAGCGCACCGTCGCGGACAGCGGCTCCCTCGGCATCGTCATCGGCGGCTCCGGCAACGGCGAGCAGATGGCCGCCAACAAGGTTCCCGGCGCCCGCTGCGCCCTCGCGTGGAGCACCGAGACCGCGGCCCTGGCCCGCGAGCACAACGACGCCAACCTGGTCAGTGTGGGCGCGCGGATGCACTCCACCGAGGAGGCCGTCTCCTTCGTGGAGACGTTCCTGAACACCCCCTTCTCCGAGGGCGAGCGCCATCAGCGGCGTATCGGAATGCTCGCCGACTACCAGCGCACCGGTGAGCTGCCGCCCGTCCCCGCCCACCACCCGCAGTCCTGAGCCGTGCCCGAGGGCCACACCATCCACCGGCTCGCGCGCGATGTCGCGGACCGGTTCGCGGGGCACCGGCTGGACGCCTCCAGCCCGCAGGGCAAGTTCGCGGACGGCGCCGCGCTGCTGGACGGCGCTGCGCTGACCGCCACCGAGGCGCACGGCAAGCACCTGTTCCTGGGCTTCGGCCCGCTCGGCTGGGTGCACATACACCTGGGCCTGTACGGCACCCTCCGCTTCGGTGAGGGCCCGCCGCCCGCGCCCGTGGGACAGATCCGGCTGCGCCTCGCCACCCGTCCCGGCGTACATCCCGAGGGTCCGCTGCACTACGCCGAGCTGCGCGGGCCCACCCGGTGCGAGCTGCTGACCGCGCCGGAGAAGCAGGCGATCAGCGACCGGCTCGGCCCCGACCCGCTGCGCGCCGCCTCGGACCCCGAGGCCGGCTGGGCGCGGATCTCCCGCAGCCGCACCAGCATCGCCGCGCTGCTGATGGACCAGAAGATCGTCGCCGGGGTCGGCAACGTCTACCGCGCCGAGGTGCTCTTCCGGCACGGCATCGACCCGTACCGCGCCGGACGCGATCTCACCCGCGCCGAATGGGAAGCCATCTGGTCGGATCTGGTCACGCTGATGACCGACGGGGTGCGTAAGAACCGCATCGACACCGTGCGCGACGAGCACACCCCCGAGGCCATGGGACGCCCGCCGCGCGTGGACGACCACGGCGGTGAGGTCTACGTCTACCGCCGGGCCGCCCAGCCGTGTCTGGTGTGCGGCAGCCCCGTCGCCACCGCCGAACTCGCGGCCCGCAATCTGTTCTGGTGCCCCACCTGCCAGCGCCGCTGAGAGGGGCGCGGCCGGGTCAGAACCCGTGCGGCAGCCACGGCTGTACCTCGCTCGCGAAGGCCGCCGCCGTCGCCCGCAGCGCCCCCGAACCGGGCCGCTCCTCACGCACCAGCCCAGCGCCGGCCAGCGCCGTCAGCGAGGCACCGCCCAGGTAGGCGCGCCCCAACTCCCGTACGGGCAGCGACAGATCGGCCGCGTCCCGGGTCGGCTCGCACACCGCCCCCTTCTCGTCGCCCGACAGCCGCCATCGCCCGGTGTTCCACGGACAGAAGGCGTCCTCGACCTCCAGCACCACATCCAACGGGGCTGCATAGCAGCGGGCCGCCAGCGCGGCGCCGACGTCCACCGGACGCAGATACAGCGAGTCGCCGACAGCCGTCCCGCACCGGCGCGGATCGCTCACCAGGTGCAGCCACGGATCGTCCAGCGGCCGGTTCTCGGCGACGATCGACGTCGTCAGGTCGATGCCCCACAAAAACCGCCAGAGCGCGGCATATCCGGCCGGATCGAGCGCCTCCAGCTCCCGCAGCCGTACCTCGCCGTCCGGCGCGTCCGTCTCGGTCCACTGCATCTTCACCGCGTAGCGGGCGTACGCCACCGGCTCCCCGTCGCGCAGCGCCACCACACAGCGCAGGGGCGAGGCACCCTCCCGGCTGCGCTCCGGGTCGAGCAGCGGCATCCGCTCCCATCCGGGGCGCCGCTGGAGCATCCCCGGACGCCTGGGCACCGCACGAGCGTAGGCGGCCTCGCACTCCGCCAGCAGTGATGCGGCGTCGTCCGACTGGCGCAGCCGCAGCCCGTCCGCCTCGGCCGCCAGGCCGGCGGGCAGCTCCAGCGCGACCCTGCTGGTGTCGATCTGGGCCGAGAGGGCCTGCGTCGCCAGTCCGTACCCGAAGCGCCCGTAGATCGCCGCTTCTGACGCCGTGAGCGCCGCCAGCGGTTCCTCGCCTGCGGCCCGCAGCTCTTCCAGCTGCCGCCGCATCATCGAGCGGAGCAGACCCCGCCTGCGGTGCGTGGGCGCCACACTCACCATCGTCACCCCGGCCGTCGGCACGACGGCGCCGCCGGGCACCGTCATCCGGAAGGACAGCAGGCCCGCCGTGGCCACCGGCCGGTCCTCGTCCCAGATCCCGATCGACCGCTCGACCTCGGTCAGCGCCCGGTACAGCTCCCGCTCTTCCGACGACTCCCCGGAGGCGAAGGCGCTCAGCAACACGTCGTACCAGGCGTCCCACTCCGACGGCTGAAGAACCCGCGGTTCACTTGTCATACAGCCATCACTAGCAGGCTGTTCGAACGCGGGCGAACGATTTCATCCGCGGGCGCGCCGCCCCCTGTGTGCGCGGAGCGCCTGCACGCCCCCTGACCGGTGCCGGGAATCGACGGGCCGCCGAAGGGGTGGCTAGGCTCCCTGAACATGGCGGAACGCCGTGCGGGACTCATCGCAGCGACGGCCCGGTCGCACCAGGCGTACAAGGCATGGCACCGGGTCCGTACAAACCTGCGCAAGTCCGCCGTCGACTACTTCAGAGGCGGCGCCTCCGACCGGGTGGCACTGGCCGGCCTCCTGCTCACCGTCCCCGCACTGGCCTGGGCCACCATCCTCAACCCGCTGTGGTTCGCCCCCGAGGCACTCGTGCTGCCGCTGATCGCGGGGGGCCTGCTGCTGCGGCCCGCCAGCCTGCTGGCGCTGTACGCCGCCGCCGCGATCGCCCTCATGGTGGAGTCGCTGCTGCTGAGACCGTGGCAGCTGGCGAACGGCGCGGGAAGCGTCACACCGGGCACCATCCTGGTCGTCGCGGCGGCCGGGCTCTCCGGGCTGCTCATCGCGCAGTTCCGCAGCCGTGTCGGCGTGCCCTGGCGGCGCGGCGGCACCATGCTCTTCGACCTGCGTGAACGCATCAGGGTGCAGAGCAAGTTGCCCAAGCTGCCCGCGGGATGGCATCACGAGATGGCGCTGCGCCCGGCGGGCGGGCAGTCCTTCTCCGGGGACTTCGTCGTCGCGGCGCGCACCGGCCCTGGCCGCCGCACCCTGGAAGTGGTCCTCACCGACGTCTCCGGCAAGGGCATGGACGCCGCCTCCCGGGCGCTGCTGCTCTCCGGCGCCTTCGGAGGGCTGCTCGGCTCGCTGCCCCCGCACGCCTTCCTGCCGGCCGCCAACGGCTATCTGCTGCGCCAGTCCTGGGAGGAGGGCTTCGCCACCTCCGTGCACCTGGTCCTCGATCTGGACAGCGGCGACTACGAGTTGCTGTCCGCGGGGCATGTCCCGGCGATGCAGCTCAACGCCGGGTCGGGGAAATGGGAGGAGAAGGCCGCCGAGGGCCCGCTGCTGGGGGTGTACGACGGTGCCGAGTTCGACCCCGTCAAGGGGACGCTGCGGCGCGGTGATGTGCTGATGCTCTTCACCGACGGGCTGGTGGAGACCGCCGACCGCGATCTGACCGAGGGGATGGACCGGCTCACCGGGGAGGCGGACCGCTATGTCGCCTCCAGTTTCCACGGCGCGGCCTGGCACCTGATCGAGTCGGTGGCGCGGGACGTCAACGACGACCGGGCCCTGCTGCTGATCTGCCGCGACTGACAGCGGCGGCAAACCGGGTGGTTCCGGATCACCCGCTGTCCGTACGTTCGAAAGTGCCGCGGAACGGTGGCGGCGAGGGCAGCACAGGAGCAACGAGGAGTCCCCCAACGAGGCGGCCCCCTCCCGCAGTTGCGGAAGGGGGCCGGAAGAAGCCCTCGGGGACGGGACTACTTCTTGCGGTGGGCGCCGGGCCTGCCGGACTCCCTCCGGCGGGCCATCGCCCCGGGGTCCCGTTTGAAGAACCAGTCCATCTTCGGCTCGATGATGAACTTGAACATCCGGGTCACCCACGGAGTGCACAGCACCGTCATCATCGCCGCCGCCAGCAGCGTGATGGCGACCCGGCTCAGCGGATGGTCGACCCAGTCCATCTCGTACCAGTCGAACTGCCGCGAGCTCTGGATGAAGAAGATGTGCAGCAGATAGGCGTACAGCGTGCCTGCGCCCAGCGGCGTGAACCACATCAGCCGCCGCGGTACCCAGGAGAGGAAGCAGGCCGTCATCACCAGGCCGCAGCCGAACAGTGCGAGGTACATCACCGCGCCCGCCCAGGAGGGGACGTGCATGTCGGCAGCGGCCTGGTCGTGCAGGAACCATGTCTTGGACATCCGGGGCACGGCCCAGTAGGCGAAGACCGTCGTGCACAGCGTCACCGGCACCGCGAGGTAGCGCGCCTGCTTCCGCTTGACCAGCTGGAAGTGGTGGGGGCGCAGCTGGAGGCCGAGCACGAAGAACGGCAGGAACTGCGCCACCCGCATCAGGTTCAGGTCGCTGCTGATGGTCGGCGTCACACTCGCGGCGGCGCCGATGGCCAGCGCGACGGGCATCGGCCAGCGCAGGCTCTTCCACAGCGGTGTCGTCAGCCGCCAGAGGAACAGCGCGCACAGGAACCACAGCGCGAACCCGGGCTCCTGGAAGTGGAACTCACGGTCCGGGTCGTCGTTGGCCCAGCGCATGAAGTACGTATAGGCGAACTGGATCGCCAGGTAGGGCACGACGACCCCGGTGACCAGCCGCTGCACCTGCTTCGGCTTGCCCTCGAAGCTCCTGGACAGATAGCCGGAGATGATGATGAACGCCGGCATGTGGAACGTGTAGAGGACGAAGTAGAGCGCCTCGGCCGTACGGCTGTCGTGGCGCAGCGGGTCCCACGTGTGGCCGATCCCGACGAGCACGATCGTCAGGTACTTCGCGTTGTCGAAGAACGGGTCCCGCTGATTGGCTGCTGGCTTCTTCTGCGCCTTCGCGGGCTGCGACTTCGCAGGTTGCTCCGCGGACACCGGTGGCGTCTGGGAGGGGGACTCCTGGCGGACGGGGGGGAGCGGCGCCCGCTCATAACCAGCGTGCAACATCTGCCGCACCATAGCGGTTGAACATGTGAGCCGTAAATTCTCGCCTCGTTCCCCCTTCCCGCCCCCGCGAGCGCTATTCCTGCTGCTTACGGAACGCAGCTGACGGGGCGTGACGCGAATGTTCGGTCTGATGGCCGATGTCCCACCTAAACGTGGCGTATGAGGCCCCTGAGGCGCCTGGTACCGGCCCATCGCCGCTGCCCTGCACCGGCTGTGAGCGACGACACAATTCCTGGCTGAGCCCGGTGATTTCGGGGTGTGCGGGCGATTTCCGGACGCACGAGCCGGGTCGGCACCGGGTGCCGGACTTTATGCACCAGGTGCACACTCTGTGCGGCAAACCACGCAGCGCATTCGTCACATCGTCAAGCCGGTGTGCATTGTTCAAGCCGAATTGATGGCTCGATTTTCCAGTGCGGCCCAAAGACTTGTCAGGTACGCCGACTACACCCGAAGTATCCCGGAGTGTCCGAGTACGGCGATCAGTATTTACCCGATGATGGCGCCCTCGGCACCTCACCCGGCTCCACCGGCACCGGAGTTGGTGGCACGATGGGGGCGCGCTGTGTGCGCGGGGGTGCGGCCACGGTGGCAGCCCCCCAAGGCCGGGTGAGGCGTTCCGACCATGAGGGTGTGAGCAGTTGTGGCCATCTCGCTGTCCGTAGTCCTGCTGTTGGCGGTCATCCTCGTCGTGATGATCCGGAGCAAGTCCATAAAGCCCGGCCCCGCCGTCGTCGCCGTACTCTTCGGCTTCTTCCTCGCCTCCACCGGCATGGCCCCGTCCATCAACCGGTTCCTGAACTCGCTCGCCGACACGATCAACCAGATCAGCTTCTAGCGGCCGGCTCACTGCCGACGGATCACTCCAAGGGCCACCGCACCACCCCCAGGGCCCCCGATGCGCTCTCTCCCGGGTCCCCGCCGCGGCGCCCGGCGCTCAGTGTGACCGCCCGCTGACGGAACGACGAAGGCCCGGCCCCTCTCGGGGCCGGGCCTTCGTACTGCGAGCGGGCGACGGGAATCGAACCCGCGTAGCTGGTTTGGAAGACCAGGGCTCTACCATTGAGCTACGCCCGCGTGAACCGGATCGGCACGACCCGCATCCTACGACATGTACTCTACGTGTCGCACCGACGGGGTGTGGCGCAGCTTGGTAGCGCGTCCGCTTTGGGAGCGGAAGGTCGTCGGTTCGAATCCGGCCACCCCGACCACGTACTATGAAAGACGCGCGTGCCTGTGTCGTGTCTGCATGCATACGGGGCGCAGCCAAGAATCAGCAGAACCCCCAATGCCAGCCCCAAGGAGACCGACCGTGAAGAGCGCCGTGGAGACTCTGAACCCCACCAGGGTTCGGCTCACTGTCGAGGTGCCCTTCGAGGAGCTCAAGGACAGCCTCGACGCGGCGTACAAGAAGATCAACCAGCAGGTCACCGTGCCCGGGTTCCGCAAGGGCAGGATCCCTGCGCGCCTGATCGACCAGCGCTTCGGCCGCGGTGCCGTCCTGGAGGAGGCCGTCAACGACGCGCTTCCGAAGCTCTACCAGTCCGCCGTCGAGGAGGGCGAGCTCAATGTGCTCGGCCAGCCCGAGGTGGACATCACCGAGCTGAAGGACAACGAGCTGCTGGCCTTCACCGCCGAGGTGGACGTCCGCCCCGAGATCGAGATCCCGGACTACTCCGGTATCGAGGTCGAGGTCGATGCCGCCGAGGTCTCCGACGAGGATATCGACGCGGCCGTCGAGCAGCTGCGCGAGCGCTTCGCCTCCACCTCGGTCGTCGAGCGTGCGGCCACCGAGGGTGACGTCGTCAAGGTCGACCTCGAGGCCCGGATCGACGGCGAGGTCCTGGAGGACGGCGTAGCCAAGGGCGTCGACTACACCATCGGCTCCGGCGAGCTGCTCGACGGTATCGACGAGGCCGTCACCGGGCTGGAGGCGGGCGGCACCGCCACCTTCACCTCCGAGCTGAAGGGCGGCTCCGGCGCCGGCCGGGAGGCCGAGGTCTCCGTCACCGTCGAGACCGTCTCCTCCCGCGAACTGCCCGAGCTGGACGACGAGTTCGCCCAGCTGGCCAGCGAGTTCGACACGCTGGAGGAGCTGCGTGCGGACAGCCGCAAGCGGCTGGCCGACCAGAAGAAGCACGAGCAGGCCACCCAGGCCCAGGAGAAGGTGCTCGACGCCCTCCTGGAGCTCGCAGAGGTCCCCGTGCCCGAGAAGCTGCTCGCGGACGAGATCGAGAGCCGTAAGCACAACCTGATCAACCACCAGCTCGCGCAGCTCGGCCTGGACCTCGGCTCGTACCTGAAGATGCAGGAAAAGAGCGAGGAAGAGTTCGACGCCGAGCTCAAGGAGCAGGCGGAGAAGGGCATCCGTACCCAGTTCGTCCTCGACGAGCTGGTCAACAAGGAGAAGCTCAACGTCAGCCAGGAAGAGCTGACCGAGCACCTTATGCGCCGCGCGCAGTCCTCCGGTATGAGCCCCGACCAGTTCGCGCAGGCCGTCGTCGAGGGCGGCCAGGTGCCGATGCTCGTCGGTGAGGTCGCCCGCGGCAAGGCCCTGGCCACCGTGGTCGAGGCCGTCACCGTCAAGGACTCCAACGGCGAGGTCGTCGACCTGAGCGACGAGGACGAGGACGAGGCTGCCGAGACCGAGACCGAGACCGAGGCCGCCGCCGAGACCGCCGAGGCCGCTGCCGAGGACACCGGTACGGCGGACAAGGCCGAGAGCTGATCCGGCCCGCCTGACCCGCGAGCGGGGGGCGCCGGGGCGCGCGAGTGCACGCCCGGGCGCCCCCCGTTCGGCTGTTGGCCGCGACGTCAGTGGCCGTCCGGGGAACCTGCGCTCACAGCGAAATGCGCTCGGCCCGGGATGGCGGCCGACGACCGGCGCGTTAGGGTCCCCAGTAGACGAAGACCCCAGTGACGGCCAGCTTCGCGTGGCCGTCCGGACACGAGCAGGTGGACACGTGACGCTTCCGATGCCTTCCGCCGCCGGCGAGCCCAACTTCGGTGGTGGCCTCGGCGACCAGGTCTACAACCGGCTGCTCGACGAGCGCATCATTTTCCTCGGCCAGCCGGTGGACGACGATATCGCCAACAAGATCACCGCCCAGCTTCTGCTCCTTGCCGCCGACCCGGACAAGGACATCTTCCTGTACATCAACAGCCCGGGTGGTTCGGTCCAGGCGGGCATGGCGATCTACGACACCATGCAGTACATCAAGAACGATGTCGTCACCATCGCCATGGGCCTGGCCGCCTCCATGGGGCAGTTCCTGCTGACCGCGGGAACGCCCGGCAAGCGGTTCGCGCTGCCGAACGCCGACATCCTCATCCACCAGCCCTCCGCGGGGCTGGCGGGCTCGGCCACCGACATCAAGATCCACGCCGAGCAGCTGCTGCGCACCAAGAAGAGGCTGGCGGAGCTGTCGGCCGCGCACAGCGGTCAGACCGTCGAGCAGTGGACCCGCGACGCGGACCGCGACCGCTGGTTCACCGCCGAGGAGGCGCGCGAGTACGGCCTCATCGACGAGGTCTACGGCAATGCCGCGCAGCTCCCCGGCGGTGGCGGCACGGGCGCGTGAGCCCCGCCACAGCGCCGTACGGCACACGCCCCTACCGCAGCCACCAGCTCATCTCCAGGAGAACCTCCCGATGACCTCACTTCAGACGGGCCCCCGGGCCGAGTTCACCGGCGTCGCGCCCGAGTCCCGCTACGTCGTCCCGCGCTTCGTCGAGCGCACCTCGCAGGGCGTGCGGGAGTACGACCCGTACGCGAAGCTCTTCGAAGAGCGTGTGATCTTCCTCGGCGTGCAGATCGACGACGCCTCGGCCAACGACGTCATGGCGCAGCTGCTGTGCCTGGAGTCGATGGACCCGGACCGCGACATCTCGGTCTACATCAACTCGCCGGGCGGCTCCTTCACGGCGCTTACCGCGATTTACGACACCATGCAGTTCGTCAAGCCCGACATCCAGACGGTCTGCATGGGCCAGGCGGCGTCCGCCGCGGCCGTGCTGCTCGCCGCCGGTACGCCCGGCAAGCGGATGGCGCTGCCCAACGCGCGCATCCTGATCCACCAGCCCTACAGCGAGACGGGGCGCGGTCAGGTCTCCGACCTGGAGATCGCGGCCAACGAGATCCAGCGGATGCGCGAGCAGCTGGAGGAGATGCTGCACAAGCACTCCACCAAGGAGCGCGAGATCATCTCGCATGACATCGAGCGCGACAAGATCCTCACCGCTGAGGAGTCGCTGGAGTACGGCCTGATCGACCAGATCGTCTCCACCCGGAAGTCCTCCGTCGGACTCTGACGGGTCGGCGTTCACGACCCGCACCCCCTTGGCGCGACCAGGACACGTACTACACGTGTCGGTCGGTCGTTCCAAGGGGGGCCCATTCCGGCGGCCCGGCAAGGTACCGTCGGAGAGCACGTACCTCGGTCCGTATCCCTGACGGATCCCAGGCGAAGGGGAAGCTCCTCGTGGCACGCATCGGTGATGGCGGCGATCTGCTCAAGTGCTCGTTCTGCGGCAAGAGCCAGAAGCAGGTGAAGAAGCTCATCGCGGGTCCAGGTGTGTACATCTGCGACGAGTGCATCGATCTCTGCAACGAGATCATTGAGGAGGAGCTCGCCGAGTCCTCCGAGGTCCGGTGGGACGAGCTGCCCAAGCCGCGGGAGATCTACGAGTTCCTCGAGGGCTATGTGGTCGGCCAGGAAGCCGCCAAGAAGGCCCTCTCGGTGGCCGTCTACAACCACTACAAGCGGGTGCAGGCGGGCGAGAACGGCCAGGGCCGGGACGACGGCATCGAGCTGTCCAAGTCCAACATCCTGCTGTTGGGCCCCACCGGCTCCGGCAAGACCCTGCTGGCGCAGACCCTCGCCCGGATGCTGAACGTCCCCTTCGCCATCGCGGACGCCACGGCGCTCACCGAGGCGGGCTATGTCGGCGAGGACGTCGAGAACATCCTGCTGAAGCTCATCCAGGCGGCCGACTACGACGTCAAGAAGGCCGAGACCGGGATCATCTACATCGACGAGATCGACAAGGTGGCCCGTAAGAGCGAGAACCCCTCGATCACCCGGGACGTTTCCGGCGAGGGGGTGCAGCAGGCGCTGCTGAAGATCCTGGAGGGCACCACGGCCTCGGTGCCGCCGCAGGGCGGGCGCAAGCACCCGCACCAGGAGTTCATCCAGATCGACACGACGAACGTGCTGTTCATCGTGGGCGGTGCCTTCGCCGGGCTGGAGAAGATCATCGAGTCCCGGGCCGGCGCCAAGGGCATCGGCTTCGGTGCCGACATCCGCTCCAAGCGGGAGATCGAGGCGAGCAACCAGTTCGAGGAGGTGATGCCGGAGGACCTGGTGAAGTTCGGGATGATCCCCGAGTTCATCGGCCGGCTCCCGGTCATCACCTCGGTGCACAACCTCGACCGTGAGGCGCTGCTGCAGATCCTCATGGAGCCCAGGAACGCGCTCGTCAAGCAGTACCAGCGGCTCTTCGAACTCGACGGTGTGGAGCTGGACTTCGACCGTCCGGCCCTGGAGGCCATCGCCGACCAGGCCATCCTGCGCGGCACCGGAGCCCGCGGACTGCGCGCCATCATGGAGGAGGTCCTCCAGTCGGTGATGTACGAGGTGCCGTCCCGCAAGGACGTCGAGCGCGTCGTGATCACCGAGGAGGTCGTGCACTCCAACGTGAACCCGACCCTGGTGCCGCGCGCCCGCGGCAACGGCGAGCAGCAGCGCCACGAGAAGAGCGCCTGACCGGCCCGGCCGGTCCCGCCGCCCGGCAACGGCGAAGGCCCGCCCCCCTCCGTGAGGAAGGGGCGGGCCTTCGCCGTTCCGCGACTGCTGTGGTCCTACTTCGGCACCGTCACCTTGTCCTTGACGCGCACCGTGACGCCTGCGAACTCTTCCAGATCGATGTCCTCGGCCGTCGTGTTGGTGACGTCGACCTCCAGCACGGTGGCCGCCGTGGAGTTGTCCGCCCAGGCACAGGCGGGCGCGTACACCGCGGTGCTGCCCCGGGTGATCCGCGTCAGCTGGCAGGAGACCTTCACATCGCCCGAGCCGGGGGTGAACTCCCGGCGCTCCCCGACGACCTCGCCGCTCTGGCTCTGCCGCATGCCGTCCAGCATGTCGTCGCGCATCTTGGACGAGGAGACGTCGATGTCGCCGTACGCGCCCGAGATCGCCAGGCCGCCCGCCGTCGGATCGCCCGACGAGCTGACGGAGTACGTGGCGACCTTGGCAGTGCCGTCGTTGGGCAACTGGTCCTGCAACTGCCGCTCCTGCGCCTTCACCTGGGCGTTGCCGTCCATGCGGTGGTACTTGCCGTCCTCCAGCGTGGCCGGGAACGCGATCTTCTCGGTGCCCTGCGGCTGGCCGGCCCGTACCAGCGCGGCCAGGGCGAACACCACCACCCCGACCGCCGCCAGGCTGCCCAGCACGATGGCCGTGATGGCGCCTCCGCCCAGTCCGCGGCGGCGCGGCGGGGGAGCGGGCGGCCAGGCGCCGTAGGGGCCGGGAGCGCCGTAACCGGGGCCCGGCGGCGGCCCGTAGGGGCCCCCACCGGGGCCCGGTGGCTGCTGCCCGTACCCGCCCGCCCCGTAGGGCCCGGGAGGTTGGCTCATTGTCGGCTCACTTCTCGCTGCGGGCGTCCTCGAAGACCTTGGCGGTCGTCTCGGCGGCGTCGTCGAGGGAGCCGTTGCCCTGGATGGCGACCTGCCCCAGCGTGCTGGAGTCGGCCCATACGCAGTAGGTGATCTTCATCGACCCCGTGGGCGCGGAGAACGCCTGGCACTTCATCGTTTCGCCGTCGAAGCCGGACGGACTCATCTCCTTGGCCCCGCCGTCCGACTTGGCCATGGAGGCAAGGGACTTGGTCGTCTTGTCGAAGGCGTAGTCGAGCGCCTTGTCCGGATCGTCGACCTCACCGTAGGCGCCGCCGAAGTTGAGCTTGTCCGCGGCACCGGCGGAGTAGTTGGCAGAGACCCCCTTCTCGGCGGTCATGCCCGGAATCTTGTCCTCGCTCTTGCCCGTCAGACCCTTCTTGCCGTCAAAGGTCCGATCCGAGCCGGGCTCGATCTTGTACTCGCCCGCCACCGTGTCCGGGGTGGTGAGCTTGTACGAGGTCCCGCCGATGACACCGAACATGAACAGGCCGCCGATGATGGCGCCGACCACGACCAGGGCGCCGACGACGATGCCGATCGTCTTGCCCTTGCCCCCGCCCCCCTGCGGCGGCATCGGCATCCCCGGGTGCGGCGGACCCGGCATCCCGGGCTGACCGGGCTGGGGTGGCTGAGGAGGCTGGCCCGGCTGTCCGTACGGGGCCCCGCCCTGCGGCTGGCCCTGCTGCGGGTAGCCGTAACCGGGCTGCTGCGGCTGGCCCTGCTGCGGGTACCCGTAGCCCGGCTGCTGCGGCTGGCCCTGAGCGCCACCGTAAGGACCGGGCTGACCCGGCTGCTGCGGCTGCTGTCCGTACGGCTGCTGGCCGTACGGTCCTGGCTGATTCTGGCTCATGGTGGCGCTTTCCCCTCCGTGAATGTGCTTCAACGCGCTCGGTCATCTTGACGGATGCACGACGAGAGCGCCGCACTGGGCGCCGAATCGGAGCCGGGTGGGAACCTAATCGTGAAGAATTCCCGGCAAGTTGTCCGGTTATGTTCCGCAACTTTGCAGGCGCTCAGAACGGCCGACGGCGCCCGGCGGAGCTCCGCCGGGCGCCGTCGACCGTCGCCTGTGCTGCGTCGTCACCCCGCGCACTGCGGGGCGGACGGCGTCACTTGATCGGGACGCGGACGTCCTTCCGGACCTTGGCGGTCGTTTCGCCCGCCTCGGAGACCGGGGTGGACTTGCCACTGAGCACATCGGCCGAGGATGCCGTCACCACGAAGCCGACGGTGCTGTGGTCGCCCCACATGCAGAACGGCATGGTGAAGCCCTTGATGCCCGAGGAGTCACCGGGAGGCGCGCTGTACTTGACCTTCTGGCACTTCATGACCGCGTCGTCACCGAGCCCGCTCGGCTTGACCTCCTGCGGCTCGCCGTCCAGTTCCGCCTTGCCGCCGCCCGAGGTGTTCGGGTCCTCCTTGGCCTCCTTGGCCACCATCAGCAGCGCCGCGTTGACGACCGCCTCCGGGTCCTCGATCTCGCCGTAGACGCCGCCGAAGTTGAGCTGCTTGGTGCTCACTCCGGTGCCGCTCTTGTAGCCGGCGTTGACGTTCTTCGGATCCTTGACGCCGAACTGCTCGAACTTCTGCTTGTCGGACTCGCTGAACCCCCCGGAAGAGCGGTTCTCCGAGCCGGGCGTCTTGTCGAACTCGCCGGCGACCGTGGCGGGCGTGATGAGCTTGTACCTCTTGCCGTCGTCGGCAACCGAGGAGCCACCGCCCTTGCCGCCTCCGCCTCCGCCGCCACCCTTGTCGTCGTCCCCTCCGGTGAAGAGGACGACGCCGCCTATGACGGCGGCCACGACGACCAGGGCGCCGACCACGATGCCGATGGTCTTGCCCTTGCCGCCGCCCTGCGGAGGCATCGGCGGCCCAGGCTGGCCGTAGGGGCCGGGCGGCTGGCCCGGCGCGCCCTGCTGCGGGTAGCCGTAGCCCTGCTGCGGCGGTCCCGGGGGCTGCTGCGGGGCGCCCTGCTGCGGGTAGCCGTAACCGGGCTGGCCGGGGGCGCCACCGTACGGGCTGGGGCCACCCTGCTGCGGCGGCTGCCCGTACGGGCCCGGCTGCTGGCCGTACGGCCCGGGCTGCCCTGGCTGTTGGCCGTAAGGGCCGGGCTGGTTGTTACTCATGAGCGGCGCTTCCCCTCCGTGAACAAGTAGTCGAATGCGCTCCGCTCATAGTGACGGATAGTTCTGACAAGCGCTGCACCGGTCCTCAAACCGATTCGAGACCGGGACATTGGCGCCCGTACACTGGCCGTCGTGACCGACAACACTCAGCAGAGCCCGGAAGCAAACGGGCCGAACAGCGCCATTCCCGCAGATCTGCCGACTCAGTACGCGCCGGCCGAGGTGGAGGGGAAGCTGTACGAGCGCTGGGTGGAACGGGGCTACTTCGAGGCGGACGCCAAGAGCGGCAAGCAGCCGTACACGATCGTCATCCCGCCCCCGAACGTCACAGGATCTCTCCATCTCGGGCACGCTTTCCAGCACACCCTCATGGACGCGCTCACCCGCCGCAAGCGGATGCAGGGCTACGAGGCGCTGTGGCTGCCCGGCATGGACCATGCGGGCATCGCCACACAGAACAAGGTCGAGCAGCAGCTCGGCGAGGAGGGCAAGTCCCGGCAGGACCTCGGCCGGGAGGCGTTCGTCGAGCGCGTGTGGCGGTGGAAGGAGGAGTACGGCGGCAAGATCCTCGGCCAGATGCGGCGCCTCGGCGACGGCGTCGACTGGACCCGCGAGCGCTTCACCATGGACGAGGGCCTCTCGCGCGCCGTCCAGACCGTCTTCAAGAAGATGTACGACGACGGACTGATCTACCGCGCCGAGCGGATCATCAACTGGTGTCCGCGCTGTCTGACCGCCATCTCCGACATCGAGGTGGAGTACCAGGAGGACGACGGCGAGCTGGTCCAGCTCAAGTACGGCGAGGGTGAGGACACCGTCATCGTCGCCACCACCCGTGCCGAGACGATGCTGGGCGACACCGCCATCGCCGTCCACCCGGACGACGAGCGGTACCAGCACCTGATCGGCAAGCTGATCAAGCTGCCGCTGACCGACCGCTCCATCCCCGTTGTCGCCGACAGCCATGTCGACCCCGAGTTCGGCACCGGACAGGTCAAGGTCACCCCGGCGCACGACCCGAACGACTTCGAGATCGGCCGCCGGCACGGGCTGCCCATGCTCACGGTGATGGACGAGCGCGGTGTCATCACCGCGCACGGCCCCTACCAGGGCCTGGACCGCTTCGAGGCGCGCTCGGCCATCGTGGCCGCGCTGCGCGAGCAGGGCCGCGTCCTGCAGGAGAAGCGCCCCTACCTGCACAGCGTCGGGCACTGCTCCCGCTGCAAGACGACCATCGAGCCGCGGCTGTCCATGCAGTGGTGGGTCAAGGTCGCCCCGCTCGCACAGGCCGCGGGCGCCGCGGTGCGCGACGGCCGCGTCAGGATCAACCCCGCCGACATGTCGTCCCGGTACTTCGACTGGGTCGACAACATGCACGACTGGACGATCTCCCGCCAGCTGTGGTGGGGCCACCGCATCCCCGTCTGGTACGGGCCCGGCGGTGAGGTCGTCTGCGTCGGCCCCGACGAGGAGCCGCCCACCGGCGAGGGCTGGCACCAGGACCCGGACGTCCTGGACACCTGGTTCTCCTCCGGACTGTGGCCGTTCTCCACGCTCGGCTGGCCGGACCGGACGCCCGACCTGGAGAAGTTCTACGGCACCGACGTCCTGGTCACCGGCTACGACATCATCTTCTTCTGGGTCGCGAGGATGATGATGTTCGGCATGTACGTGATGGAGGAGCCGCCCTTCCACACCATCGCGCTGACCGGCCTCGTCCGCGACGAGCACGGCAAGAAGATGTCCAAGTCCTTCGGCAACGTCGTCGACCCGCTGGACTGGATGGACGCGTACGGCTCCGACGCGCTCCGCTTCACCCTCGCCTCCGGCGCCAACCCCGGCACCGACGTGCCGATCGGCGAGGACTGGGTCAAGGCGTCCCGCAACTTCGCCAACAAGCTGTGGAACGCCACCCGCTTCGCGCTGATGAACGGTGCCACCGTCGAGGGCCCGCTGCCGGACGCGAGCGAGATGGCGGCCACCGACCGGTGGATCCTCTCCCGGCTGAACGAGGTGCTGGCCGAGGTCGACGGCTACTACGACGACTACCAGTTCGCCAAGCTCTCCGACGCGCTGCGGCACTTCGCCTGGGACGAGGTCTTCGACTGGTACGTCGAGCTGTCCAAGACCACCTTCGCCACGGGGGGCAAGCCCGCCGAGGTCTCCCGCCGCGTGCTGGGCGAGGTCCTGGACGTGACGCTGCGGCTGCTCCACCCGGTCGTCCCGTTCGTCACCGAGACGCTGTGGACGACGCTGACGGGGGGCGAATCCCTCGTCGTCGCCGACTGGCCCAAGGACTCCGGCTTCCGTGACGCCGAAGCGGAGCGGGAGATCGCCACCGTCCAGCAGGCGGTGACCGAGGTGCGCCGCTTCCGCGCCGACCAGGGCCTCCAGCCGGGCCAGAAGGTCCCGGCCTCGCTGGATCTGGAGGGCACCGTGCTGGTGGCCCACGAGGCCGCCATCCGCCAGCTGCTGCGGCTCCAGCGCGCGGGGGAGGACTTCCAGGTCACGGCCTCGCTGCCGGTCGCCGGCGCGACGGTCAGCCTCGACCTGTCCGGCGCGATCGATGTCGAAGCCGAACGCAAGCGGCTTGCCAAGGACTTGGCCGCCGCGGAGAAGGAATTGGCACAGACCGGGGCGAAGCTCTCCAACGAAGCGTTCTTGGCGAAGGCGCCCGACCATGTGGTGGAGAAGATCCGGGGCCGCCAGGCTGCTGCGGAGGCCGACATCGCACGGCTGCAGCAGCAGCTGGAGCGGCTTCCCTGACCCACGCCTCGCCGCTGCGCTCTTTCCGCGAGAAGCGGCCCCGATGTGACCGGCGGTGCCGGACCGGCCCGAGCGGGTTCGGCACCTCCCCCAAGCTCTGCGAGCAGGGGGCACCCCCAGCACGTCGTATGTGGTGGGTCGCCGTTGCGGCGGGAAAACCATGCGGAGCTCTCCCAATGCTGTGGAAAACCATGCGGAGCTCTTCCGTAGACTGGTCCGCGTGAGCGACGAGCCCCGGCCCGACGAGCCCCAGCCGCACGAACCCGAGCCCCACGAAGGCGAGCCGCACGAGCCGCGGCCCCCCTCCTTCGAGGAGATCGTGGAGGAGGAGACCGACCGCGACCCGGACCTCGCGGTGATCGAGGCGGGCAGCCGCACCCTGCGGGCCCAGGCCGGACCCCCGCAGCCGGACGTGGTGCCGGGCAGGCCCGAGGACCCCGAGGTGGACCGGGCGCTGCGCGGAGTGGAGGAGGAACTGGCCACCCGCTGGGGCGAGACCAAGCTGGACCCCTCGGTGCAGCGCATCGCCGCGCTGGTGGATGTGCTGGGCGAGCCACAGCGCTCCTACCCGTCCATCCACATCACCGGCACCAACGGCAAGACCACCACGGCCCGCATGATCGAGGCGCTGCTCGGCGCCTTCGAGCTGCGCACCGGGCGCTACAGCTCCCCGCACGTCCAGTCGGTCACCGAGCGGATCAGCATCGACGGAGCGCCGGTCTCCGCCGAGCGCTTCATCGAGACGTACGAGGACATCAAGCCGTACGTCGAGATGGTCGACTCCCAGCAGGACTACCGGCTCTCCTTCTTCGAGGTGCTCACCGGCATGGCATACGCCGCCTTCGCGGACGCGCCGGTGGATGTGGCCGTCGTCGAGGTGGGGATGGGCGGCACCTGGGACGCGACCAACGTCATCGACGCGGGCGTCGCCGTCATCACCCCCATCTCCCTCGACCACACCGACCGGCTCGGCGACACGCCCGAGCGGATCGCCCAGGAGAAGGCCGGCATCGTCAAGCCCGACGCCACCGTGGTGCTCGCCCAGCAGCCGGTGGAGGCCGCCTCGGTGGTGCTGAAGAAGGCTGTCGAGGTGGACGCCACGGTCGCCCGCGAGGGCATGGAGTTCGGCGTCGTCTCCCGGCAGTTGGCGGTCGGCGGCCAGCAGCTCACCCTGCGCGGCCTCGGTGGTGAGTACCCGGACATCTTCCTGCCGCTGCACGGCGCCCATATGGCACACAACGCGTGTGTGGCGCTCGCCGCCGTGGAGGCGTTCTTCGGTATCGGTCAGCGGCAGGCCCGCACCCTCGACATCGAGGTGGTGCGGCAGGCGTTCGCCTCGGTCGCCTCGCCCGGCCGCCTGGAGCTGGTGCGGAGCAGCCCGTCGGTGCTGCTGGACGCGGCGCACAACCCCGGTGGGGCGCAGGCCACCGCGGAGGCCATCAGCGAGGCGTTCGACTTCAGCCGGCTCATCGGCGTCATCGCGGCCAGCGCGGGCAAGGACGTGCGCGGTCTGCTGGAGGCGTTCGAGCCGATCTTCGCGGAGGTCGTCGTCACGCGGAACTCCAGCCACCGCGCGATGGATGTGGACGAGTTGGCCGCCGTCGCCGTCGAGGTCTTCGGCGACGAGCGGGTCCAGGTGGAGCCCCGGCTGGACGCGGCGCTGGAGGAGGCGGTCACCCTCGCCGAGGAGGAGGGCGAGTACGCGGGGGCCGGGGTGCTGGTCACCGGCTCGGTCATCACGGTCGGCGAGGCCCGGCTGCTGCTGGGAGGGAGGCGCTAGATGCGAACGCTGTGTGCCTCCACGCTGATCGGCGAGTTCTTCGTCATCGGTTTCGCCGGATTGGTCGCAATGCGTACGAGTGACCTTTCGGCGGCCACTGTCTGGACCGTCAGTGGAATCGCGATGGCGCTGTGCGTACTGCTGTGTGGCTTCATCACCCGTCCGGGTGGCGTGCAACTCGGCTGGGCCCTGCAGATCGCCCTGCTCGCCGGCGGGTTCGTGGTCCCGGCGATGTTCTTCCTGGGCGCCTGCTTCGGAGGACTGTGGTGGGCTTCGGTGCACTTCGGCAAGAAGATCGACGAGGCGAAAGCCCACTTCGCGGCCGGAGCCGAACCCGCGGCGGGAGCGGAATCCGCGGGCTGACACCGGAAGTGGCGCATAAGTGCCGCGTAGACGCCGCATAAGTGCTGCCGGACGGTGCGCGGAAGCGGCGGAAAAGTGATCCCCGGCGTCACCACAGCCGTGGGCCGCAGGTAACCTCGGGTCACCGTACGAGCCCAGCCAAGGAGCCGCACACATGAGCCAGCGCACCCTCGTCCTCCTCAAGCCCGACGCGGTCCGTCGTGGCCTGGTAGGCGAGATCATCGGCCGTATCGAGCGCAAGGCGGGCTGGTCCATCGCGGCCATGGAGCTGCGCACGCTGGATCGGGCCACGCTGGAGCAGCACTACGCGGAGCACGAGGGCCGTCCGTTCTACGAGCCGCTGATGGAGTTCATGACCGCGGGTCCGTCCGTCGTCATGGTCGTCGAGGGCGAACGGGTGATCGAAGGTATCCGGGCACTGGCCGGCCCCACCGACCCCATCGCCGCCGCCCCCGGCTCCGTACGCGGCGATTTCGGCACCATTGTGCGGGAGAACCTCATTCACGCCTCGGACTCCGAGGAGTCCGCCGAGCGCGAGATGAAGATTTTCTTCCCCAGCTTTTCCTGAGCTCGACAGCTCGACCACGGCTGACGCCGAATCGGCCGCCGGAGGCGGAATGGGCCCGGGCTCGGCTCCGACACGACGTCACCATTACGGTGGCCGTTCGGACTTCCGCCGACAATGGCGGAGGAACCGTCTCTACGTGTTCGAGCAAGCGCGTCTACGATGGAAGCCTCGCGCTTTGAGCATGCTTGCGCGGTAGACCACTTCCTTCCGTAGCCGCACACCACATCGCCCCACTTGGAAGGCCAGACGCATCCATGGGAACCAACATGTCGTTCATCGGCCGTGATATGGCTGTCGACCTCGGGACCGCCAACACGCTGGTGTACGTCAGGGGTCGCGGGATCGTCCTCAACGAGCCGTCCGTCGTTGCGATCAACACCAACACAGGCGGAATCCTGGCGGTCGGCGCCGAGGCGAAGAAGATGATCGGCCGCACCCCTGGCAACATCGTTGCCGTAAGGCCGTTGAAGGACGGCGTCATCGCCGACTTCGAGATCACCGAGCGGATGCTCCGCTACTTCATCCTGAAGATCCACAAGCGGCGCTATCTCGCCCGGCCGCGCGTGGTGGTGTGTGTGCCTTCCGGGATCACCGGTGTCGAGCGGCGCGCCGTCATCGAGGCGTCCACCCAGGCGGGTGCCCGCCAGGTGCACATCATCGAGGAACCGATGGCCGCGGCGATCGGCTCCGGGCTGCCCGTCCACGAGGCCACCGGCAACATGGTCGTGGACATCGGCGGCGGCACCACCGAGGTCGCCGTGATCTCGCTGGGTGGAATCGTCACCGCTCAGTCGATCCGGGTGGCGGGCGACGAGCTCGACAACGCGATCATCCAGCACATCAAGAAGGAGTACAGCCTGCTGCTCGGCGAGCGCACCGCCGAGAGCATCAAGATCACCATCGGTTCGGCGCACGACCTGGACAAGGACGAGCACACCGAGATCCGCGGCCGTGACCTGGTCAGCGGGCTCCCCAAGACCGTGGTGATCTCTGCGGCGGAGGTCCGCAGGGCCATCGAGGAGCCGGTCAACGCGATCGTCGACGCGGTCAAGACCACCCTCGACAAGTGCCCGCCCGAGCTGTCCGGCGATGTGATGGACCGCGGCATCGTGCTCACCGGTGGCGGCGCCCTGCTGCGCGGCCTGGACGAGCGGCTCCGCCGCGAGACGGGGATGCCCATCCACATCGCCGAGGACCCGCTGGACTCGGTGGCGCTGGGCTCCGGCAAGTGCGTGGAGGAGTTCGAGGCGCTCCAGCAGGTGCTCGACGCCCAGCCGCGGCGCTGAGCGCCGGACCGGCGAGTACGCCTGTTCGCAATAACTGACCGTTCACGCGGCGGGTCGTTCGAACGCTGTGGCGGCCGCCGCCCTGCACCCCGCGGATGCGGGGCTGCCCCAGAGAAAGGCACGGCCGCCGCACGTGAGGGACACACGAGAAAGCCGGCTGCTGCTCGTCCTGCTGATCGCCATCGCGTTCGCACTGATCACGGTGGATCTCAGAGGGGGCGAGCAGTCTCCGCTCGACGGGGCGCGGCGAGGAGCCGCCTCCGTCCTTGGCCCGGTAGAGAACGGCATGGCCTCGGCGGTCGACCCCGTCGGCAACGCCATCGCCGCCGTCCGTGACTCGGGTGCCCGCCACGAGCGACTCAGCAGACTGGAGCAGGAGAACGCCGCGCTGCGGCAGAAGCTGGGCTCCACCGACCGCAACCGTTCCCGGGCCCAGGAGCTGGACAAGCTCCTCAAGACCGCCGGCGCGGGCGGCTACGGCGTCAAGGGCGCCCAGGTCATCGCGATCGGCGCGGCCCAGGGCTTCTCCTGGACCGTCACCATCGACGCGGGCCGCGAGGACGGGCTGCGCCGCGACATGACCGTCCTCAACGGCGACGGGCTGGTCGGCCGCCTCACCACCGTCGGCCCCTCCACCTCCACCGTGCTGCTGGCCAACGACCCCGACTTCACCGTCGGCACCCGCATGGAGAAGAGCAACGAGCTGGGCTTCGCCGCCGGGCGCGGCGGCAGCGCGCTCACCGTTCAGCTGCTCAACGGCAACGCCCGGGTGAAGAAGGGCGACCGGCTGCTCACCTTCGGCTCCAGCAACGACAAGCCGTTCGTACCGGGCGTCCCCGTCGGTGAGGTCATCAAGGTCAACCGGCACCAGGGCGACCTCACCCGGACGGTGCGGGTACGGCCCTACGTCGGCTTCACCCGGCTCGACGTCGTCGGCGTCGTCGTCCAGCCGCCGCGCAAGGACCCGCGCGACGAGGTCCTCAAGTCCAAGAAACCGGCCAAGCCCAAGCCCGCCCCCACGGTGACCGTGACCAAGACGCCCAGCGGTACGCCCTCGCCCAGGAGCTGATCCACGTGTACCTCAACCGGATGCTGCTCTCGGCCGCTCTTGTGGTCGTCGCCCTGATGCTCCAGGTCACCGTGCTGGCCAGACTTCAACTGCCCGGCGCCGTACCGGACCTGCTGCTGCTCGTCGTCCTCGGCCTCGCACTGGTCTACGGCCACACCGCGGGCGCTCTTGTCGGCTTCTGCGCCGGGCTGCTGGCCGACATCGCCCCGCCGGCCGACCACGCTGTGGGCCGCTACGCGCTGGTGCTCTGCCTCATCGGCTACGCCGCCGGGCTGACCAAGCCGGAGGCCGGGCAGCACCGCTCGGCCACCGTGCCCATGCTCGTCGTGGCCTCCGCCGCCATCGGTTCCACGCTGCTGTACGCGGGCGTTGGCGCGCTGGTCGGGGACACCGTGGCCCGCCAGGTCGGGCTCAGCGGGCTGCTGATCACGGCCACCATCTACGACCTGCTGCTGGCGCCTTTCGTCGTTCCGCTGATCATGTCGTTGGCCCGGCGCGGCGAGAAGGACCCGATCGGCGCCGAGCCCGGCGGCGGCAGCGCGGACGGCGGGATGCGCGCCTACGGCTGGCTCACCTCCGGCACCGGCCTCAGCGCCTCGGCCGGCAGCAGCCTGCTCGGCAAGGGCGGCAAGGGGATGAAAGCCGGCAAGCGCACCCCGCGTAACAAGGCGGTGAGCCTGGGCGGCGGCAAGTCGGGCAAGCTCAAGGGGGTCAAGCGGCTGTGACCAACATTCCTGAGACCGGCCGCTCCTCCCGGGTCACCATCCGGCTGGTCGTCATTCAGATTCTGGTGCTGTCGCTGCTGCTGACGCTGGGTGGGCGGCTGTGGTATCTCCAGGTCCGCAACGGCGACGAATACCAGAAGGAAGCCAAGGGCAACCACGTCCAGCAGGTCGTCGAGCCCGCGACGCGCGGCGCCATCCTGGACGCACGGGGCGTGCCCATCGCCGACAACGAGACCCGACTGGTGGTCTCCGCCTCCCGCACCGAGCTGATGAAGCAGGACGACGACGGCAAAGCCGTCCTCGAACGGCTCGCAAGGGTCCTGGGCATGTCGCCCAAGACCGTCAAGGAGAAGGTCCGGCTCTGCGACGCCAAGACCCCGCAGCCCTGCTGGAACGGCTCGCCCTACCAGCCGATTCCGGTCACCGACGACGCCAAGCCCAAGCAGGCCCTGCAAATCCGGGAGCGGTCCGAGGACTTCCCCGGGATCACCGCCGAGCCGGAGGCCGTACGCCGCTATCCGGCGCCGTACGGGGCCAACACCTCGCAGGCCCTCGGCTACCTCTCGCCCGTCACCGACGAAGAGATCGAGAAGGCCAAGGACACCGACTCGCCGTTCCTCGCCTCCGACGAGATCGGCCGCAACGGGCTGGAGCGCTCCTACGACAGCCGGCTGCGCGGCTCCTCGGGCGTCACCCGCTACGAGGTGGACAACCTCGGCCGGGTGATGGGCGAGGCCGAGAGCGACAAGGCGCGCCCCGGCTCCAACCTGGTCACCTCGATCGACGCGCGGGTCCAGGCCGTGGCCGAGAAGCAGCTCGACCAGGCGATGAAGGACGCCCGTAAGGAGCACGACAAGAACACCGGCCGCAACTACAAGGCCGATGCGGGCGCCGTGGTGGTGATGGAGAACAAGACCGGCCGAGTCGTCTCCATGGCCTCCAACCCCGAGTACGACCCCAACGCCTGGGTCGGCGGCATCTCCGGCAAGGAGTACTCCAGGCTCACCGGGAAGAAGTCCAACTACCCGCTGCTGAACCGCGCCATCCAGGGCCTGGCGGCACCGGGCTCGATCTTCAAGGTCATCTCCACCACCGCCGCCGTCAAGGCGGGCTATCCGTTCAACGGCAACTACGACTGCCCGGCGAGCTACAAGGTGGGCGGCCAGGTCTTCAAGAACTTCGAGTCCGAGAGCCACGGCAACATCAACCTCGGCCGCGCGCTGGAGGTCTCCTGCGACACCGTCTTCTACGACCTGGCCTACAAGCAGTGGAAGAAGGACGGCGGAAACCTGCCCAGGAAGGGCGCCAAGGACTGGTTCTACAAGGCCGCGCACCAGTTCGGCCTCGGTAGGAAGACGGGCGTCGACATCCCCAACGAGGTCGAGGGGCGTGTCCCGGACCGCAAGTGGAAGAAGGACTACTGGGAGGCCAACAAGGACGCCTGGTGCAAGCAGGCCGAAGGCGCAAAGGGCCGGCCCAGCTACGCCGAGCGGATCGCCAAGGAGAACTGCGTCTCCGGTATGAAGATGCGCGCCGGTGACAGCGTGAACTACTCCATCGGACAGGGCGACACCCTTGTCACCCCGATCCAGATGGCCACCATCTACGGGGCGCTCGGCAACGGCGGCACCCTCTACGACCCCACCCTCGGCAAGGCGGTCGTCAGCCCCAACGGCAAGTCCGTCAAGGAGATCGAGCCGCACTCGCACGGCAAGCTGCCGCTGGCCAAGAAGACGATCGGCCAGATGGACAAGGCCCTCCAGGGCGTGGCCACCCATGGCACGGCGGCCTGGCGGTTCGGCGAGGCGGGCTGGCCGCAGGACAAGATCAAAATGCGTGCCAAGACCGGTACCGCCGAGGTCGCGGGCAAGCAGACCACCTCCTGGCTGGCCACCTACACCGACGACTTCACCGTCGTGATGACCATCTCCCAGGGCGGCACCGGCTCCGGCGCCTCCGGGCCCGCCGTACGCAAGATCTACGACGCGATGTACGGCGTCAGCAAGGACGGCGACATCGACAAGAAGAAGGCTCTGCTGTCCAAGCCGGAGACCAAGCTGCCGAAGATCGACAAGGACGGCACCATCGTTCCCCAGCGCGACAAGCGGCCCGCCGACGACCCGTCCAAGCGCGCGTCCGCCTCGCCCTCCGGGCCGGCCGGCCAGAGCCCCGGCGCCTCGCCGCCGGGGGAGACACCCCGTACCCGCCGCGAGGCCGAGGCCGTACGGAACGAGGGCGAGCAGCAGCAGCGCCGCCGGGACGGGGCCCAGCAGGCACGCGACACCCGCGAGCTCGCCGGAGGTGAACGCCCATGAGCACCCGGACGTTCGCCCTCGGCGGCTACGGCCCGCGGCGCCGCTCGGCCTGGGACCGGCTGACCGCACGTGACTCGATCGTGTGGCGGATGGACTGGATCATCCTGCTGTCCGGCATCGCGCTCGCGGTCATCGGCTCGCTGCTGGTCTACTCCGCCACCCGCAACCGCACCGAGCTCAACCAGGGCGACCCGCAGTACTTCCTGGTGCGGCACGTCATCAGCCTCGGCATCGGGATCGCGCTGATGATAGGGACCGTCTGGCTCGGCCACCGCAGACTGCGCAGCGCCGTACCGGTGCTCTACGCCATCGCCGTGCTGCTCGGCGTCTGCGTCCTCACCCCGCTCGGCGCCACCATCAACGGCTCGCGGGCCTGGCTGAACCTCGGTGGCGGCTTCACCATCCAGCCCGCCGAGTTCATCAAGATCACGGTGATTCTGGGCATGGCGATGCTGCTCGCCGCCAAGGTCGACGCCGGCGACCAGGAGCACCCCGACCACCGCACCGTCCTGCACGCGCTCGGCATGGCGGCGCTGCCGACCGTGGTCATCCTGGCCATGCCGGACCTCGGCTCCGTGATGGTGCTGGTCATCATCGTGCTCGCCGTACTGCTCGCCTCCGGCGCCTCCAACCGCTGGATCATCGGACTGTGCCTGGCGGGCGCCGGGGGAGCGGTGCTGGTGTGGTCGCTCGGGCTGCTGGACGAGTACCAGATCAACCGGTTCGCGGCCTTCGCCAACCCGGCGCTCGACCCCGCCGGCGTCGGCTACAACACCAACCAGGCCCGGATCGCCATCGGTTCCGGCGGTCTCACCGGCAAGGGCCTGTTCGACGGCACCCAGACGACCGGCCAGTTCGTCCCCGAGCAGCAGACCGACTTCGTCTTCACGGTCGCCGGCGAGGAACTGGGCTTCGTGGGCGGCGGGCTGATCCTCGTGCTGCTCGCCGTGCTGATCTGGCGCGCCTGCCGTATCGCCCGCGAGTCGACGGAGCTGTACAGCACCATCGTTGCGGCCGGCGTGATCGCGTGGTTCGCCTTCCAGGCGTTCGAGAACATCGGAATGACGCTCGGCATCATGCCGGTGGCCGGACTTCCGCTGCCGTTCGTCTCCTACGGCGGTACGTCGATGTTCGCGGTGTGGATCGCGGTGGGGTTGCTGCAGTCGATCCGGACCCAGCGGCCGATAGCGGCGTAGGACCCCGCGCGACAGCGGCGTGCCCTGCCCCTCCTCCCCCTCTTGTTGCGGGGAAGGGGCAGGGCACGCAGCCCTCCGGGGCACGTACGGCCAACCGTTACTCTGGACGACTGGCCCTGTCCCCTGTACGAAAGCGCGCCGAGATGCCCGTCGAGTCGGTCTTCCCCCAGCTAGAGGCCCTCCTCCCGCACGTCCAGAAGCCGATCCAGTACGTGGGCGGCGAGCTGAATTCCACCGTCAAGGACTGGGACTCTGCGGACGTCCGCTGGGCTCTGATGTACCCGGACGCCTACGAGGTCGGCCTGCCCAACCAGGGCGTCATGATCCTCTACGAGGTGCTCAACGAGCGCGAAGGGGTCCTGGCCGAGCGCACCTACAGCGTCTGGCCGGACCTGGAGAAGCTGATGCGGGAGCACGGCGTCCCGCAGTTCACCGTCGACGCGCACCGCCCGGTCGGCGCCTTCGACGTACTCGGCGTCTCGTTCTCCACCGAGCTGGGCTACACCAATCTGCTCACCGCCCTCGATCTGGCCGGCATCCCGATGGAGGCCAAGGACCGCACCGAGGACCACCCGATCGTGATGGCCGGCGGGCACGCGGCGTTCAACCCGGAGCCGGTCGCGGACTTCCTCGACGTGGCGGTGATCGGCGACGGCGAGCAGGCCGTGCTGGAGGTCACCGAGATCATCCGGGCCTGGAAGGCCGAGGGCCGACCCGGTGGCCGGGACGAACTGCTGCTGCGGCTGGCGAAGACCGGCGGGGTGTACGTGCCGCGCTTCTACGACGTCGAGTATCTGGCCGACGGCCGGATCTCCCGCGTCGTGCCCAACCGCTCCGGCGTCCCGTGGCGGGTGAGCAAGCACACCGTGATGGACCTGGACGAGTGGCCCTACCCCAAGCAGCCGCTGGTCCCCCTTGCGGAGACGGTGCACGAGCGGATGTCCGTGGAGATCTTCCGCGGCTGCACCCGCGGCTGCCGCTTCTGCCAGGCGGGCATGATCACCCGCCCGGTGCGGGAACGGTCCATCACCGGTATCGGCGAAATGGTGGACAAGGGGCTGAAGAACACCGGCTTCGAAGAGGTGGGCCTGCTCTCCCTCTCCTCCGCCGACCACAGCGAGATCGGCGACATCGCCAAGGGGCTGGCCGACCGCTACGAGGAGGACAAGGTCGGGCTGTCCCTGCCCTCCACCCGCGTCGACGCCTTCAACATCGACCTGGCCAACGAGCTGACCCGCAACGGCCGCCGCTCCGGCCTGACCTTCGCCCCCGAGGGCGGCTCGGAGCGCATCCGCAAGGTCATCAACAAGATGGTCTCCGAGGAGGACCTGATCCGTACGGTCGCGACGGCGTACGGCAACGGCTGGCGGCAGGTGAAGCTCTACTTCATGTGCGGACTGCCGACCGAGACCGACGAGGACGTCCTCCAGATCGGCGACATGGCGGTCAACGTCATCGCCAAGGGCCGCGAGGTCGCCAAGTCCAACGACATCCGCTGCACGGTTTCCATCGGCGGCTTCGTACCCAAGCCGCACACCCCCTTCCAGTGGGCGCCGCAGCTCTCCGCCGAGGAGACCGACGCCCGGCTGGCCAAGCTGCGGGACAAGATCCGCGGTGACAAGAAGTACGGCCGCTCGATCGGCTTCCGCTACCACGACGGCAAGCCCGGCATCGTCGAGGGCCTGCTCTCCCGTGGCGACCGCCGCATCGGTGCGGTGATCCGCGAGGTCTACGAGCGCGGCGGCCGGTTCGACGGCTGGCGCGAGTACTTCTCCTACCGCCTGTGGATGGAGTCCGCCGCCAAGGCGCTGGAGGGCACCGGCGTCGACGTCGACTGGTACACCACCCGCGAGCGCTCCTACGAGGAAGTGCTCCCCTGGGACCACCTCGACTCGGGCCTCGACAAGGACTGGCTCTGGGAGGACTGGCAGGACGCCCTCGACGAGACCGAGGTCCCCGACTGCCGCTGGGACCCCTGCTTCGACTGTGGCGTGTGCCCGCAGATGGACACCGAGATCCAGATCGGGCCCACGGGCAAGAAGCTGCTGCCGCTGACGGTGGTGAAATAACTCCGCGCGCTCCGCGCCCGGACCCGGGCAGCTCCGGTCCGGGGCCGGGATTCGCCCGTTACCGGATCCGCACACCGCCCGCCGAACCGGCAACCGTGCTCCTCCCGTCCTCACCAGCGTGAACGGATATCAGCCACGCCACGGTGCCACCGCACCCGCGAAGGAACCCGAAGGGTGTCTGACGGCGGCGGTGCGGCTGCCGGTACGGATCGTGATGTTCGTGCTGGTGCTGCCCGTCCGCATGGTGTGGGACGGGCTGGTGCTGGCAGGGCGTGCGCTGCGGCGCGGGGTCCTGGTGCCGGTGGGGCGCGGGCTGGCATGGCTGGGGCGCACGCTCGTCGTGGCCCCGGCGAGCTGGTTGTGGCGCACCGTTCTCGCACCGGTGTTCCGGGGGATCGGACTGGCGCTGGTCTGGACGTCCAAGGCCCTCTTCGTCTGGCCGTGGGTCGGGCTGTGGCGCTATGTGGTGGTGCCGACGGCGCGGGGCATCGCGGTCGCCGTCGCGTTCCTCGTACGCGTGCTGATCGTCGTGCCGCTGGTGTGGACGTACGCCACCCTCCTCACCCCTTTCGGTCACGCGGTGCTGACCATGCTGCGCGGTCTTGGCGGGGGCCTGTCCTGGCTGGGGCGGCACCTTCTGCTGCTGCCCGTGGTGCTGCTGTGGCGTTATGTGCTGGCACCTGTGGGGCGTGGCATCGCCGTGACCCTCGGCTGGCTGTGGCGGTGGCTGGTGGTGGCCCCGGTGGTGGGCCTCTACCGGTATGTGCTGACCCCCCTCGGGCACGCGGTGGTGGCCGTGGTGCGCGGGGTAGGCGTGGGGCTGGGGTGGCTGTGGCGGTATCTGATCGTGGTGCCCGCCGTCGCCCTCCACCGCTTGGTGCTCGCGCCCGTGGGGCGCGGCCTGATGTTGGTCCTGCGGGAGATCGCGAGTGCGGTCGCCGTCGCCTGGCGGGTGGCCGGACGGGTGACAGTGGCGGTCTTCCGGTTCGTCGGACGGGTGCTGTACGTGCTGCTGGTGGTCCCGTTCGTGGGGCTTTGGCGGTATGTGCTGGCCCCCGTAGGGCGGGTGCTGCGCGACTGGCTGTGGCGCCCGCTCGCCGTCGCCGCGCGGGCGGTGGGCCGCTCGCTGCGGGCCGCTGCGAGGTCGGTACGGGCGGCGCTCGGGGCAGCGCGTGAATCGGCGCGCGCGACGCGGGCAGAGATACGGCGTGCCCTCTTCGGAGCACCCCGCTCCAAGGAGCGGGAGCCGCTGCCGTAGGGCAGCCGCGTACCCTAGGCAGCAGGATCATCCGCACAAACCTGGGGGTCCCCGGCCGGACGCCGGGGGTGTCCCGGGTCCGGCCCGGCGGACGCTGCACCAGCGTCCGGCCGCGTTCGGCCGCAGGTCAGGCGACTCGTCATCAAGGGCCGTCGGCCTGACCGGTGTGGACTTCCGCCTCCGTACACGACGCATATGACGCATAAGACAGACCCATAAGACATGGGCGGCCGTGCCCCGCGCGCCGTCCGGTACCGAGGAGAGAACCACTGGGCAAGCGACAGCCCGAAGGCCCGCCGCCCGCACCCACCGTGCAGCGCCTCCGCCTGCGCTACGCGAAGCGAGGCCGCCTTCGGTTCACCAGCCACCGCGACTTCCAGCGCGCCTTCGAACGGGCACTGCGCCGGGCCGAGGTACCCATGGCGTACTCCGCCGGTTTCACCCCGCACCCCAAGGTCAGCTACGCCAATGCCGCCCCCACCGGCACCGGCAGCGAGGCCGAGTACCTGGAGATCGCCCTCGCCCGGCAGCGCGCCCCCGAACAGCTGCGCGCGCTGCTGGACAGCTGCATGCCGGACGGCCTCGACATCGTCGACGCCGTCGAGGCACACGGCTCCGACTTCAGCGACCGGCTCCAGGCGTCCGTGTGGGAGCTGCGGCTCGACGGAGTCACCCCGCAAGAAGCACAGCAGGCGGCGGACGCCTTTCTGGCGGCCGAGTCCGTCGAGGTGCAGCGGCAGACCAAGAAGGGCCTCCGGTCCTTCGACGCCCGGGCAGCCGTCCGCTCGCTCATGGTCGCCGCACAGAGCGCCGAGGCGGACGCCTCCACCGGCGCCGATAGGCCCGGCAAGGGGGCCTGTGCGATACTGCGCCTGGTAGTACGACACGTGACACCTGCCGTACGACCCGACGACGTCCTGTCCGGTCTCCGCGCTACGGCCGACCTGGCGCCGCCCGTTGCCGCAGCGGTGACCAGGCTGGCGCAGGGGCCGCTCGATGAGGAGAGCGGCACGGTGACCGACCCGTTCGCATCTGACCGCGACGCGCTTCCGGAGCCCATCGGCTCAGGGATTTCCAGCGCCGCGACGGTGCCGGGCGGCGCCGCGTAGGACAGCCGCCGAAGCCGCGCCGCCGCCGACGACGCACGCCAGGGAGCCACCCGGGCAGCCGTACGGCAGGCGAGCGCACAGACCAGCAGACTTTCGCCGTAGCCGGGCCGGAACAAGGGCCGGAACCGGCGAGTGAGACAACGAGCTCCCGTGCGGCGCCCGCGCCCCGGAGAGCGATCCGCCCGCAAGGGTGGGTCGCCCCGGACCCCAGAGCGCGGCGCCCGGGAGCGTGACGGGAGAACCGCCCGCATGCTCGAACCAACTGAATCCAACGAAGCCGAGGCAGCCGCAGTCGGCACCGCCGCTTCCGCGGAAGCCGCCACTTCCACCGTTCCCGGTGGATCCACCGTGTCCGGCGGATCGGTCGTCGACAGTGAGACCACTGTCGGCGGCGGAGCCGCCGGTGCGCCCGAGACCGCCGGTGGTGCGCTGAGCACACCGAGCGACACCCTGCCTCCGCGCCGCCGTCGCCGCGCCGCCAGCCGCCCCGCGGGGCCGCCGTCCGCGGCGGACACCGGGGAGGCCGCGGACGTGACGGCCGCCGAGCCCGCGCTGCCGACCGTGCAGAACAGCGCCGCCGACGCCCCGCAGGACGCCGGAGCCCAGGACGGCTCCGAGAGCGACGCTTCCGCCGCGGCCCCCGCCGAGGCCGCTCCGGCCCCCGCTGCCCGCACCCGCCGCCGCGCCACCCGTAAGGCCACGGCGCCGGCCGGTTCGCCGCCTCCGGCGGAGCCCGCGGAGCAGAGCGAGGGTGCCGAGCAGACCGTTGCCGCCGCGCAGCCGGAGGCCGGGGGCACCGTCGAGGTGGGGACGGAGCCGCCGAAGTCCGGCAGCCGCCGCCGCGCCACCCGTAAGGCCACCGCTCCGGCCGGTTCGCCGCCTCCGGCGGAGCCCGCCGCCGAGTCGGTGAGCGCCGACCAGACCGAGAGCACGGAGGGCGCGGAGACCGAGGCCGAGGCGCCGAAGGCCCGTACCCGGCGCCGGGCCACCAGCCGTAGGACGGCCCCCGCCGAGGGCGCCGCCGAGACGGCCGAGGAGAAGCCCGCGACGGCCGGGCGCCGCCGCGCCACCCGTGAGGCGTCCGCACCCGCGGCCGAGGCGGAGGCCGCCGAGCCCGGCGAGGGCGCCGAGGCGGCTGTTGCCCAGGCGGCCGAGGCGGAGGCCGAAGCACCGAAGGCGCGCAGCCGTCGCCGTACGAGCACCCGCAAGGCCGCCGCTGCCGAGGCGGAGGCCGAGCCGGAGACCGGGGCTCCCGCCGAGCCCGCATCCGGTGGCCGTACCCGGCGCCGGGCGACCCGCGCCGGTTCCGCACCCGTCTCCGCCGAGGCGGCAGAGATCACAGAGCCCACCGGGACCACCGAAGAGGCCGCCGCCGAGACCACCGAGGCGGCAGCGAGCGCCGAGCAGGCAGCGGCCGGCGAGGCCGCAGCGCCTGCCCGCACCCGTCGCCGCGCGACCCGCAAGGGCGCCCAGGTGGCCGGGGCACCGCAGGAGGCGGAGCCGGCCGAGCCGAAGATCGCCAAGGGCTTCGCGGCCCCCACGAGCGAAGCGACCCGTAAGGCCGAGGCCGGCGCGGCCGCCGAGAGTGCCGAGCAGACCGGGCAGACCGCGAAGGCGGAGAAGGCCGAGCAGCCCGGCAAGGCCGAGAAGACCGAGGGGCGCGCCGGGCGCCGCAAGCGGCCCGCGCCCGTGGCGATGTTCCAGCCGCCCGTCTTCACCGAGCCGGCTTTCCAGACCCCGCAGTCCGCCGCCGCTGCGGCCGAGGCGGAGCGGCGGGCCGAGGCCGAGGCCGAGCAGGGGGCCGAGCCCGAGGCCGTCGAGGACGAGACCGCGGGCACCCCGCGCCGTCGCCGTCGCCGCCGCGCGGAGCCGGCCGAACAGCAGCCCGCCGAGCAGCAGCCGGCGGCCCGGGACGAGCGGGAGGACCGCGAAGCCCCGGACCAGGACACCGAGGGCGAGGAGCAGGAGGGCGCCCAGGCGGACGAGCGTCCCGCACGCCGTCGTCGCCGGGGTGGCCGCCGTCGGCGCCGTGGCGAGAGCGCCGAGCAGGCCGAGGGCGCGGAGACCGACGAGCAGGAGGAGCGCGAGGACCGCTCCGAGGCCGCCGGGGAAGGCGAGGCCGGCGAGCCGGCCGCAGCCGGAACCGAGGCGGAGGCCGCCGACGAGGAGGAGACGGTGCCCGCCGGCGCCGCCTCCAGCAGCAGCTCGCGCCGTCGCCGTCGGCGCCGTCGCCGGTCGGGCGACACGGAGGCACCCGCGAGCGAGACCGTCACCGCGGACGACCCCGAGCGCACCGTCGTCAAGGTCCGCGAGCCCCGTAAGAAGAAGGACGAGCCCTCCGACGAGGTGCAGGCCATCAAGGGCTCCACCCGGCTGGAAGCCAAGAAGCAGCGCCGCCGCGAGGGCCGTGAGCAGGGCCGACGCCGGGTGCCGATCATCACCGAGGCGGAGTTCCTCGCCCGCCGCGAGGCCGTCAAGCGCGAGATGATCGTCCGGCAGAGCGGTGAGCGCACCCAGATCGCCGTCCTCGAGGACGACGTGCTGGTCGAGCACTTCGTCAACAAGGAGCAGTCGACCTCGTACGTCGGCAATGTCTACCTCGGCAAGGTGCAGAACGTGCTGCCGTCGATGGAGGCCGCGTTCGTCGACATCGGCAAGGGCCGCAACGCCGTGCTGTACGCGGGCGAGGTCAACTTCGAGTCGCTGGGCATGGGGAACGGCCCGCGGCGTATCGAGACCGCGCTCAAGTCGGGCCAGTCGGTGCTGGTGCAGGTCACCAAGGACCCGATCGGCCACAAGGGCGCCCGGCTGACCAGCCAGGTCTCGCTGCCCGGCCGCTACCTCGTCTATGTGCCCGAGGGTTCCATGACGGGCATCAGCCGCAAGCTCCCGGACACCGAGCGCTCGCGGCTCAAGCAGATCCTCAAGCGGGTCGTCCCCGAGGGCGCCGGCGTGATCGTCCGTACGGCGGCCGAGGGCGCCAGCGAGGACGAGCTGCGCCGCGACGTCGAGCGGCTCCAGGCGCAGTGGGAGGACATCCAGAAGAAGGCCCAGAAGGGCAACGCGCCCACGCTGCTCTACGGCGAGCCGGACATGACCGTCCGCGTGGTGCGGGACATCTTCAACGAGGACTTCTCCAAGGTCATCGTCAGCGGCGACGAAGCCTGGGAGACCATCCACGGCTATGTCTCCCACGTGGCGCCCGACCTGGGCCAGCGGCTCCAGAAGTGGACCTCGGACGTGGACGTCTTCGCGACGTACCGCATCGACGAGCAGCTCGCCAAGGCGCTGGACCGCAAGGTGTGGCTGCCCAGTGGTGGCTCGCTGGTGATCGACAGGACCGAGGCGATGATCGTCGTCGACGTCAACACCGGCAAGTTCACCGGCCAGGGCGGCAACCTGGAGGAGACGGTCACCAGGAACAACCTGGAGGCGGCCGAGGAGATCGTGCGCCAGCTGCGGCTGCGCGACCTCGGCGGCATCATCGTGATCGACTTCATCGACATGGTCCTGGAGTCCAACCGCGATCTGGTGCTGCGCCGGCTGCTGGAGTGCCTGGGCCGGGACCGTACGAAGCACCAGGTGGCGGAGGTCACCTCGCTGGGCCTCGTGCAGATGACCCGTAAGCGGGTCGGGCAGGGGCTGCTGGAGTCGTTCTCCGAGCAGTGCGTGCACTGCAACGGGCGTGGTGTCCTCGTGCACATGGACCAGGCCACAGCCGCCGGTGCCGGTGGCGGCGGCAAGAAGGGCAAGAAGGGCAAGGGCAAGGCGGACAAGGGCGGCCCGCAGATCGTCCAGCCGCAGCCCGCTCCCGTCGAGCCCGTTCCTGCGCTGCCGGAGCCCTCGCCCGCCACCGCGCCCGCTGCCGCCGCCGTGGAGCCCGCGGAGCTGGTGGCCGAGGCCGCCGACGTCTCGGCACCGGCCGCCGTGCCGGTGGAGTTCGTACCGGACGAGGAGCTGTTCAGCAGCGCCGCCGAGGCGGAGGCCGCGGCTGCCTCCGCGCGCGGTGGCCGACGGCGCCGGGGCAGCCGCAAGGCCAGCGCCCCCGCCGGGTCCCCGAGGAAGGCGGCGAGCGAGACCGCCGAGGTGGTCGAGCCGGTGACACCGGATCCGGCTGTCTCGGAGCAGGACGTTACGGAGGCGGCCGTAATGGAGGCTGCTGTTTCGGAGCGTGCGCTCGAGCCCGTCCCGACCGAGCCCGACGCTGCCGAGGCTGCGGCCCCGGCTGCTCCCGCTGAGCCCGAGCAGGTCGCCGGTGGGCGGCGCCGGCGGCGGGTGACGCGCAAGGCCAGCGCTCCGGCCGGTGCTCCCCGGACAGGTGACGGCACCGCTGCCGTGCTGGTCGTCCCCTCGGACGAGGTGGCCGCTCCGGCTGCAGCCCCCGCCGAGCCCGAGCCGGTGGTCGGCGAGGTCGTCACCGATGTGGCTCCGGTCCGGCCCCGGCGCCGGGTGACCCGTACGGTCACCACGACCGCTCCCTCGGACGAGGGCGCGGGCGAGGCCGAGGCCGCCGCTCCGGCGAAGAAGACCGCCGCGAAGAAGGCGGCCAAGAAGGCCCCGGCGAAGAAGGCGACGGCCAAGAAGGCCGCGGCCAAGAAGACGACGGCCAAGTCGGCAGCGAAGGCGACCGAAAAGGCGACGACGGCGAAGACGGCCGCGAAGTCGACGGCGAAGTCCACGGCGAAGAAGAGCGCCAAGAAGTCCGCCGCCAAGAAGACGGCCGCTGCCGAGCAGGAGGGCGGAGCCGGAGCGGTGACCGCCCCGGCCTCCGAGGAGTGACCGGGGGGCGGGGAGGGCCGGTCCCTCCCCGCCCCGACCAGGCCCCAGGTCCGTATGGGGTACCCTTGACCGTCGGCGTGCCCTCACCTGGGTGCGCTGCTCCTGAGCAAATCCCTCCCGGTTCCCGGGAGAGGCCGCTCAATCCTTCCGGATCAGATCCGCGCCTTCGTGTGCGGCCGGGCGGCTGGCGTCAGGAGCTTCGATTCGAGCGAGAGAGAGTTCCGCGTGTACGCGATCGTGCGCACCGGCGGGCGCCAGCAGAAGGTTTCTGTGGGCGACGTCATCGAGGTTGACCGTATTTCTGAGAGCAAGGTCGGCGACAGCGTCGAGCTCTCGACCCTGCTCGTTGTCGACGGTGACGCGGTCACCAGCGACCCCTGGGTCCTGGCGGGCGTGAAGGTTCAGGCCGAGGTGGTGGACCACCACAAGGGCGACAAGATCCGGATCCAGAAGTACAAGAACAAGACCGGGTACAAGAAGCGCATCGGCCACCGCCAGCTGCACACCGCGCTGAAGGTCACCGACATCCCCGCCCCGGCCAAGAAGTAAGGACTGAGGAGAGATGGCACACAAGAAGGGCGCATCGTCCACCCGGAACGGTCGCGACTCCAACCCGCAGTATCTCGGCGTGAAGCGCTTCGGCGGTCAGGTCGTCAACGCGGGTGAGATCCTGGTCCGCCAGCGCGGTACCCACTTCCACCCGGGCAAGGGCGTCGGCCGCGGCGGCGACGACACCCTGTTCGCGCTGGACGCGGGCGCGGTGCAGTTCGGCACCCACCGCGGCCGCAAGGTCGTGAACGTCGTCCCGGCCGCCAAGTAAGCAGCCGGACGGCACACTCTCCACATCCGAGGGCGGACCTCCTTCTCCCGTACGTACGGCGTATGCGTACGTACGGGAAGCGGGTCCGCCCTCGGCGCGTAGTACGCGCGTAGTACACCCCCCAGCACGCCTTGGAGGCACATCCCTATGACCACCTTCGTGGACCGCGTCGAGCTCCATGTCGCCGCGGGTAACGGTGGGCACGGCTGCGCCTCCGTGCACCGGGAGAAGTTCAAGCCGCTCGGTGGGCCCGACGGCGGCAACGGCGGGCGCGGCGGCGACGTGATCTTCGTCGTCGACCCGGACGTGACCACGCTGCTCGACTATCACCACAGCCCGCACCGCAAGGCCACCAACGGCCGGCCCGGCGAGGGCGGGCACCGGTCCGGGCAGGAGGGCAAGGACCTGGTGCTGCCGGTACCGGACGGCACCGTCGTCCTCGACAAGCGGGGCGAGGTGCTGGCCGACATGGTCGGTGCCGGCACCACCTTCGTCGCGGGCCGTGGCGGGCGCGGCGGGCTCGGCAACGCGGCGCTGGCCTCCGCGCGGCGCAAGGCGCCCGGCTTCGCGCTGCTGGGCGAGCCCGGCGAGGCGCGGGACGTCGTCCTGGAGCTGAAGACCGTCGCGGACGTCGCGCTCGTCGGCTACCCGAGTGCGGGCAAGTCCTCGCTGATCTCGGTGCTCTCGGCGGCCAAGCCGAAGATTGCCGACTACCCCTTCACCACGCTGGTGCCCAACCTGGGCGTGGTCACCGCCGGGGGCTCTGTCTACACCATCGCGGACGTGCCCGGGCTGATCCCCGGCGCCAGCGAGGGCAAGGGGCTCGGGCTGGAGTTCCTGCGGCACGTCGAGCGCTGCTCCGTGCTGGTCCACGTACTGGACTGCGCCACGCTGGAGACCGACCGCGACCCCGTCTCGGACCTGGATGTGATCGAGGCCGAGCTGGCCCGCTACGGCGGTCTGGACGACCGGCCGCGCGTCGTCGTCCTCAACAAGACGGACATCCCCGAGGGCAAGGACCTGGCCGACATCATCCGGCCCGACCTGGAGCAGCGCGGTATGCCCGTCTTCGAGGTCTCGGCCGTCTCCCGGCAGGGGCTCAAGGAACTGTCGTACGCGCTGGCGGGCCTGGTGGACGAGGCGCGCGCCGCACGCCCCGCACAGGAGTCCACCCGCATCGTCATCCGCCCCAAGGCCGTCGACGACGCGGGCTTCACGGTGACCCGCATCGAGGAGGGCTTCTTCCGCGTGCGCGGCGAGAAGCCCGAACGCTGGGTGCGGCAGACCGACTTCAACAACGACGAAGCCGTCGGCTACCTCGCCGACCGCCTCGCCCGCCTCGGTGTCGAGGACGAGCTGCTGAAGGCGGGCGCCCGCGAGGGCGACGGCGTCGCCATCGGCGACGAGGACAACGCCGTCGTCTTCGACTGGGAGCCCACCATGGTCACCGGCGCCGAGATGCTCGGCCGCCGTGGCGAGGACCACCGCATGGACGCGCCCCGCCCCGCCGCCCAGCGCCGCCGCGACCGCGAGGCCGAGCGCGACGAAGTCCTGGGCGAGTACGAGGACTTCGACCCGTTCGAGTGAGGACGCGCCCCGAAGGAGCGCGGGGAACTGCGCGCCCAGCCGAGACGCACGCGCAGCCCGCGTGCGTCAGGCAGGGGCACCCGTTGTCGGCACAAAGGAGGCGCGGCAACGCCCGCCGGACAAGCCCTAATCCTCCGGCTGCGGGCTGACTCCCTTGCAGCTGGGGGTGTTGTCGCGGAGGCCAGGGAGTGCTGAGCTGCGTACGAGGCGGAAGCGGCGTACATAGGCGTCGTGGACGGCGGACTTGTCGATCTTCAGCAGCGCTTCGTCGTTCCTGGTGAGGGCCGGGCCCGAGTAGTTGTGGCTGCCGGTCCACACCAGCTTGTTCGGGGTGCCTGCGTAGCGGCCGGAGATCATCAGGGTCTTGGAGTGGATGACTTGGCGCGGGGTCTTGCGGTTGGCGTCGTCGTCGTGGTGCAGGCACCGTACGGCCGGGCCGCGGCGTGCGTGCAGGGTCTCCCAGGTGCCGGGTGAGCCGGTGCTGTCCTTGCTGTCGGCCTCGGCGTAGACGATGTCGACGGCGCAGCCCTGCCGTTGCATTGCGGTGAGCTTCTCGGCGACGCCCTGCCGGGTGAACTTGAACATGGCCAGCCGCACTCTGGTGCGGTGGCTGCCGCGGGCGTCCTTCCAGCGGCAGGTGACGTGGTCGAGGATGCCGCGCACGGTGTCGCGGCCGTTCGGCCGCGGGAAGAAGTAGCCGGTGTAGGGCGAGGCGCGTGAGCGGGTGTAGCGCCAGGCCCGCCAGTCGGCCGCGGCGACCTTGTTGAAATACCGGCTGTAGGCCGTGTAGGTACGGGCGTGGGAGACGACCATCGCGTCGTTCCAGAACTTGGTGTAGCTGCCGGTGGACAGGTTCGAGGACGTCTGCACCACGACGTTTCGTAAACCGCCGGTACGGGAGAAGAGCCAGAACTTGTTGTGCGCGATGGAAGCGCCCGAACGCGGGTTGCCCAGACAGGACTTGCGCTTCGGGCAGAGCCCGACGAAGGACCGTTTCGCCCGGTCCGTGCCGAGCGCCTTGCGGAGGATCTTGTAGGAGCTGCTGGAGGGCATCGCGGTCACGCTGGACTTGTCCAGCATCACCCGGACGTGTACGCGGCGCTTGGCGGAGGTGTGTGCCTTGGCGAGCGCGCGGGCCACCTCGGCGTCCCAGAAGTGGTAGAGGGCGACCTTGATCGTGGAGCGGGGCGCTGCGGCCTTGATCCGGGCCAGCAGGTCGCTGCGGATGGTGCGCTGCTGGGCGGGGGCGCCGTTGGGCCGGTTGAAGACGGGGCCGGTGCCGGTAGCGGCGGCTGCGGCGGGGGAGGGGGCGGCGAGGTGGAGCCCTGCCACCAGGAGCAGGGCGAGCGGTGTTGCGGCGGTTCTCAGGCGTGTCACGTGCATGCCCTCCTGGCTGATGGTGCGGAACCCGGCATATGTGCATGCAGGGTCGTCAGCGAGCGTAGGGACGCGAGGCCCGGCTTTCAGGGCATTGCGTGACGGCCTGGGGCGGGTGGAGTCCGATGTGACGCAGGCATACGAAAGGGCCCCGAGAGGTGAACTCCTCCCGGGGCCCCGCACCGTTCCGCGCTCCTGCGCGCCGGTGTATGCCGTACGCGTCGCACGAACGAGTGGCTCGGCGAACGAGTGGCGGTGTGGCGCAGCGCCGGCCGCGCAGGCCGGCGATCGGCGTCAGTGCCCTATGTGGGTACCGCGTCCTCCGGGTCCGCGGTGCTCGGCGCCTCCAGCTCGGCTTCCTCGGCGGCTTCCTCCGCCTCCCGCTGGCCGGGGATCTCGGTCGTACGCTGCGCGACGCGCTCGTTCCTGGCGGCGGCCTCGGCCGCCAGCTCCAGTGCTGCGGCGTTGAAGCGGGCGAGCGAGGGCGGGTCGGAGGGACCCAGCAGATGCGTCTTGAGCTCCTGGCGGGCCCGCACCAGATTGTCCTTCTCCGGGTGGCGCACCGACTCCAGCAACGCGGGAATCTGCCCCGCGTCGGGTGTGAGCACCGTGCCCGCCCGTACGGTCGGGAAGGTGCCGCGGAACTCGTCCTCGGTCATACCGCTGGTGTTGGCGACCGCGTACGGCTTCTCGCTGGTGAGGTAGTCGGAGACGACGGAGGAGACGTCCGAGATCAGCAGGTCCGCCTGGTTGAAGCAGCTGAAGATCGCCGGCCGCGGACCGGTGATGATCTGGTGCTCCCACTCCGGGAAGGACGCCCAGTAGGCCGCCTCCCACGCCTCAGTGGCGGCCCGTACCCGATCGGCGTTGCCCTCCTCGGGCGTGCCCTGGATCTTCATCCGCTCCATCTCGTCCGCGCTGCGGCGGAACGCGGAGGTGGAGACCTGGTCCAGCCCCGCCGTGCGGCGCTCCAGCTCGGCGACGGCTTCCGGGTTGCGCCGGGCGTCGCCGCGGGCCGCGTTGGCCTCTGTGATCAGGGCGCGGATGCGCTGGTCGGCGGCGCCCGCGCGGGGGTCGACCGAGCCGGTCATCGGGTGCGGCTTGTACAGCAGCCGCACCTTCGGGTCCGCCAGCAGCGCCTTGACGATGTTCTCGCCGGCCAGCCGCACCGAGGTGTTGCCCGGGTTGCCGTCCCAGCCCTCCCAGGTGGGCGCGTACAGCACTGTCGTGTACTCGCTCCTGGGCGCCGCCGCGCGCTCGTCGGCGTGCTGGATGGGGCTCAGCTGCGGGCGGCCGACCTCGACCACGTCCTTGTCGTCCACCCCGACCTCGGCGAGCTGGTAGCGCTCGCGGGCCGCCTCACCGGCGACCCACACCTGGTCGTACGCCTTGGCGTAGGGGTTGCAGGAGGAGAGCTTGTCGGACTCGCCGTGGTTGATGAAGGCGTGCTTGAGGGTGGGGATGCGCAGCACCTGGGACGTCTTGCCGGAGTTCGCCGGGTGCAGCAGCACCTTGAGCGTGGAGTGCTCCAGCCGCATCAGATGGGCGACCTTGGGGATGCAGACGATCGGAATGTCGGTGGCGTCGATCTTCTGCACCATGAACCGCTCACGCAGCACGATCAGCGGGCGTCCGTCCAGCTGGGCGAGGGTGCCCAGCCACATGTTCGCCTGGTAGGCGGAGGACGCACCGCCGGAGAAGTACATGCCGACGGTGGGCTTGTACTGCTCCAGCCACTGATCCAGCCACGCCAGCACGTCCTGCTCGCTCCTGGAGCGGTTCTTCGGCAGCAGCCAGGTGGCCAGGTAGAAGGCGGAGCTCAGCGACAGCAGCAGGGTGCAGCTCACGCCGATGAGACCCCACTCCTGGACCGACAGGCTCGCGCTGAGCATCAGGCCCACGGTGCCGGGGATCGAGAAGCGCAGCAGCCTGCGGCTGGGCTGGCGGGCCAGCAGCCGGGAGGGCGCGTCGGCGAGGTTCAGCGACGAGGTGTCGATGTTGCGGGTGACGACCGGCAGCGTGCGGGTGCGGCGCACCAGCTGGGCCACCGCCTGGCACAGGAAGTGCGCGGCGTACGCGGCCAGCAGCAGCAGGGTGAGCGGGCGCTCGATGTCCGGCGGGACCTCGGGAATGCGCACCAGGCCGATGACGACCAGCATGTCGCGGAGCAGCTGGCGCGTGGTGACGTCGAAACGGACCTTCCCGAGCAGCGCCAGCAGTCCCGGCTGCTTGTGCGTCAGGTACAGGTCGAGGGCGAGTCCCGCCAGCGAGGCGGCGACGAAGACGGGCACGTTCGGCAGCAGCGCACCCGCGAGCTGCACGGTGTAGAACACCGCGAGCGCGAGCAGGGCCGCGAGCTGCACGGCGCGTCGTGTGGAGAGTCCGGCAGAGGGCACGGGCTGGGCTCCTGGCATGGAGATCGAGGGTCGACGGGAACGGGCGTAAGGAGTGGCCGGATGGCGGTGGCCAGGGTCGACCACCGACCGTATGACGCCCGCGGGTCAAGTGACAATCTTCGCCGGGCCAAGATGTGGGCTTACCTGGTCAAAGGTAACCATCCGCACGCGTCCATTGCGCGAAACGGATGAGCGTCGCGAAGCAGCGCTGACGTAGATTGCGAAGGAGAGAGCACGGCGGGTCACGGCCATGGGGCGCACAGCGGCGCCCCATGGCCCGCCGCGGCGGCACAGGCGCGAGGGATACGGGCGGGCGTGACAGGAGACAGTGGAACAGGGCGCGTGGCGGGCGTCACGGGGGACGGCCATCAGGGCACGGGCGCCACCGAGAGTGAGCGGGCGGCTCGCCGGGCCGTGCGGGAGGCGCGCCGCGTCGTCGTCAAGGTCGGCTCCTCCTCGCTGACGACCGCAGCGGGCGGACTGGACGCCGACCGGGTGGACGCCCTCGTCGACGTACTGGCCAAGCACGTCGACGCCGGGAGCCCTCAGCGTGAGCATGCCGGGCTTCCTGGCCGGGAGATAGTGCTGGTCTCCTCCGGCGCCATCGCCGCCGGGCTGGCGCCGCTGGGGCTGGCCAAGCGCCCCCGCGATCTGGCCCGCCAGCAGGCCGCCGCGAGCGTCGGCCAGGGGCTGCTGGTGGCCCGCTACACGGCCTCCTTCGCACGCTACGGCCGCCGCGTCGGCCAGGTGCTGCTGACCTCGGACGACACCAGCCGCCGTGCGCACTACCGGAACGCCTACCGCACCCTGGACCAGCTGCTGGCCATGGGTGCGGTGCCGATCGTCAACGAGAACGACACGGTGGCCACCGACGAGATCCGCTTCGGCGACAACGACCGGCTCGCCGCGCTGGTCGCCCATCTCGTCCGGGCCGACCTGCTGATCCTCCTCTCCGACGTGGACGGCCTCTACGACGGCAACCCCGCCACCCCCGGCACCCGCCGCATCGCCCAGGTGCACGGCCCCGCCGACCTGGAGGGCATCGACATCGGCAGCGCGGGCAGCGCGGGTGTCGGCACCGGCGGCATGGTCACCAAGGTCGAGGCGGCGGGTATCGCGGCGGGCGCCGGCGTGCCCGTGGTGCTGACCTCCGCCGTGCACGCCGCCGATGCGCTGGCGGGCCGCGAGACCGGTACGTACTTCCATCCGACAGGCCGGCGTGCGGCGGGGCGCCTGCTGTGGCTCGCGCACGCCTCCACGCCCACCGGGGCGCTCACACTGGACGAGGGCGCCGTCCGCGCCGTCGTGGAGCGCCGTACCTCGTTGCTGCCCGCCGGTATCGCCGGGGTGGAGGGCGACTTCTCCGCGGGTGACCCGGTGGAGCTGCGGGACACCCGGGGGCGGGCCGTGGCACGCGGGCTGGTGAACTTCGACGCCAAGGAGCTGCCGCGGCTGCTCGGCCGCACCACGTACGAGCTGGCCAGGGAGCTGGGCCCGGCCTACGAGCGCGAGGTCGTCCACCGCGACGACCTGGTGCTGCTGCGGTCCTGAGCGCTGCGTCCGGCGCGCGGCCGACCAGCGCTCTCTGATGTTCGGCTGATCGCAACTGTCTGCTGCGCTTCCGATTCGGGCGGACCGTTGCAGTCCAGGAAAAAGTCCAGCCTTTCCATGGACACGTTCCGTAAAACGGCCCCGCACGCGCTCTCGGACTGGTCAACTTTGACGCGGGCGATGCGAGCAGCACGTGCACCCGCACGTGCACGCATCGTTCCTTCGGCGGCACCCACAGTCACATTGCACCAGCACCACTCCAGGAGGCCACCGGTGAGACGACTGGCCAGCGTCGATATGGCGTCTTCTCCCCAGCCCGAGACACGAGTCGGCTCCCGGCTCTGGCACATCACACTCAGCGTCGCAGGGCAGGAGGCGCCGCTGGCCGACGTACGGCGCGCCCTCGAACAGCTCGCCCACGACCATCCGTTCCTGCTGACCAGCCGCTACGCCAACGATCACGCGGAGATCCGGTACTGGGAGGAGGCCCACGACCTGCACGACGCCGCTGCCGTGGCGCTGCGGCTGTGGGGCGAGCACCGTTCCTCGGCCAAGCTGCCGCCCTGGGAGATCGTGGGCCTGGAAGTGATCGGCCGCGAGACCTATCACCAGCGGGTCGCCGAGGGCTACGGCCCGCCGCCCGCCAGCCCGGTGGGGGTGCACCCGTTCTGAGCGGCCCGTTCTGAGACGCCGGGGCGGCCCGCCGCGTGCCCCGGCTACCATCGCGCCATGAGCGCATCCGAGATCCCGGACACCCCCGTCCGTCAGGCGGCCCGCCGCGCGCGGACAGCGGCAGCCGACCTCGCCCCGGCCCCCCGCACCACCCGTGACACCGCGCTGCTGGCCATCGCCGAGGCGCTCACGGCCAGGACGGACGAGATCGTCGCCGCCAACGCCGATGACGTCGCCAAGGCGCGCGCCGCCGGCACGGCGGAGTCCGTCGTGGACCGGCTCACGCTGACCCCCGAGCGGGTCGCGGCCATCGCCTCCGACGTCCGCGACGTGATCGCGCTGCCCGACCCGGTGGGCGAGGTGCAGCGCGGCTCGACGCTGCCCAACGGCCTTGAGCTGCGCCAGGTGCGGGTCCCGCTGGGCGTCGTCGGGATCATCTACGAGGCCCGTCCGAACGTCACCGTCGACGCCGCCGCGCTCTGCCTCAAATCCGGCAACGCCGTGCTGCTGCGCGGCTCGTCCTCCGCGCACAACTCCAACACGGCGCTGGTCGCCGTGCTGCGCGACGCGGTCGCCGAGGCCGGACTCCCCGCCGACGCGGTGCAGTTGGTGCCCGGCGAGAGCCGGGAGAGCGTCACCGAGCTGATGCGCGCCCGGGGTCTGGTGGACGTGCTGATCCCGCGCGGTGGCGCCTCGCTGATCAAGACCGTGGTGGAGCAGTCCACCGTCCCCGTCATCGAGACCGGCACCGGCAACTGCCACGTCTACGTGGACGAGCGCGCCGACATCGACACCGCGCTCGCCATCCTCGTCAACTCCAAGGCCCAGCGCCCCAGCGTCTGCAACGCCGCCGAGACCGTGCTGGTGCACGCGGGGATCGCCGACGCCTTCCTGCCCCGCGCCCTCGAAGCGCTCGCCGAGGCCGGCGTCACCGTGCACGGCGACAACGCCTGGCAGACGGCGGCCGGCGCCTCCGGCCGGACCGTGCTGCCGGCCGGCGACGAGGACTGGGCGAGCGAGTATCTGTCGTACGACATCGCGGCGGCCGTGGTGCCCTCGCTGGATGCCGCCGTCGAGCACATCCGCGCCTGGTCCTCCGGGCACACCGAGGCGATCGTCACCGCCGACACCGCCGCGGCCCGCCGCTTCACGACGCTGGTGGACTCCGCAGCCGTCATGGTGAACGCCTCCACCCGGTTCACGGACGGCGCCCAGTTCGGCTTCGGCGCCGAGATCGGGATCTCCACACAGAAGCTGCACGCGCGCGGTCCCATGGGCCTGCCGGAGCTGACCTCCACGAAATACGTGGTCACCGGGGACGGTCACATCCGGAACTGACCGCACCGATTTTCCTCCCGCCTCCCTCCGGCCCTGCCCAAATTGACCGCATAGGTCTACGCTGGATCGCGTGCCGGACGACGTGGGGGGCAGGCCGTTCCCGGACGGCGAGGAGCCCGAGTACCGCGACCACGGGGCGGCGGACGACGAGTTCGCCTCCGTGGTACTCGACGAGGACTTCGTACGCGCCGCCGAGGTCCATGAGCCGAGCGCGGCCGAACGGATACTCGCCTCCGCCCAGTCGCACGCGGAGCACACGGAGAACGAGAACCTCCGCGCCGCGGAGGACGGCTTCGGCTATCCGCGCGGCGAGGGCGAGTTCCCGCACGAAGAGTTCGCCGATGCGGACGACGCCTTCGACGAAGACCCGGACGACGACGAGGGCCGCTTCAACCGCTCCGACTACCGCACGGAGTACGACGGTTCCGAGGGCTTTCCCCCGGAGCTGGACCCTGCCTACGAGCACGGCGCCGACTTCGGATACCCGTACGGCTACGGCCGTTACGCACCGCACGGCCGGGGCCCGCGCCCCTACCGCGGCCACCGCAGCTGGCAGCGGCCCGTCGCCTGGGTGCTGGCCGTGGTGATGGGGATCGGCATGGTGGCGCTCGCCTTCTCGGCCGTCTACCGGGGCACCTCCGGCCAGCGACAGCACCCCACGCCGCCCCCCGCCACCACCGGCGTGGACCCCAGCGGGCCGGGCGCCCTGCCGAGCGTCTCCGCCGAACCGCCCGGCGGCTGAGCCCGCACCCGGTGGCCGAGCCCGCCGGAGTCCGCGGAGCCCGCCCGGTGGCCGATCGCGGCATGGCCCCGGAGTGGAACAGGACCTGCGGGTTTCCGCAAGTTGGGCGGGGCCGCGCCGTTCGCGTCCGCCCGGTCGGTCCTACCCTGTTGTTATGGGCGGGCGAGTGGATCCTCCTGACGGGACGCCCGACGGCGGTCCCAACGGCGGCGACGACGAATACCGATCCCTGGTGTTCGACGAGTCGTTCATCAAGGCTGCCCGGCTCCAGGAGTTCTCGGCGCAGGAGCGGCTCCAGGACGAGGAGCACGCCGCGGTCCGCGCCCGCCCCGAGGCCGAGCGCAGCGGCAGGACGGCCCTGGGCCTCTCCCGGCAGGGACTGATCCTGGTGCTGCTGATCGCCCTCGCCTTCGGCACCGCCATCTACATGGGCATACGGAACCCGTACCGGTCCCCCACGCGGACCGGCGCCGAGCCGCTGCACAGCGAAGTGCTGCCGCTGGCACCCACCGAACCCGTCCCGGGCAGCACCCCGGCGGATCTGTTCGCGAACAGCCCCGCGGCCCGGTTCGCGACCGGGGCCGACGGAGTGGCACTGCCACCCGTTCGGAGCAGCGGCCACTTCTCCGAGAGCCAGGTGCTTTCCGCCCTCACCGTGGCCAAGGACTACGTGGTGGAGAGCTCGCTCGACCCGGACGTGCTCACCGGCGGCGCGGTGCGTCCGGTGCGCGTACTGCTCAACGCCCGCCAGCAGCGCCAGTTCGACCAGAGCGTGGAGAAACCCCGTAACGACGGACGGCACGCAGCCACCGCCTGGATGGTCCGCCTCGACCGCGGCAAGGCGGCCCTGGCCAGTACCAAGGTGCGGGTCGACGGCACCCTCGCGGTGCAGGAGGTCGGCGACGGGCTGGAGGTCACCGCGGACCACGTCTTCGTCTACGCCGTACGCCCGGCCGGCGGGGGCAAGAGCGCCGGGAAGAACCCGGGCAGGAGCGAAAAGGCGGGCAGGGGCGGGGACGCGCACAAGGGCGCATCCCTGTTCTCCGTACGCCGCCAGGTGCGCTTCCGTTTGGAGCGCGAGGACCTGCGCGACCACCAGGTCAACGTGCGGCAGGTCGCCATGCGCGCCGGGCCGATGAACTGCGGTGAGGATCCCGCCGACGCGCTGACACCGCTGCTGGCGGGCGAGCGGGCCAAGGACGCGGGAAAGGCGGGGACCGACCCCTATGCGCGGGGCCGGTCCACCGCCTCGATGTGCGGGCTGCTGGCGTCTAACGCTCAGCCGAGCCCGGACCGTCCTTCCCGTCCGAGCCGTTAGCGTGCCCGTTCGTGCCGTCCTGGCCGCCGCCGGAGGCGCCGCGGCCCGTGAAGGTGTCGCGCAGCCTGCCGCCGACGTCACCGACGCCGCCCGCCAGGTCGCGGACGAAGCCCATCAGCGGGTCCTTGCTGTTGCGCACCGACTCGGAGTAGTGGTTCGCCGACTCCTTGAAGGAGTCCCGGACCGAGGTGTCCTTGTCGTCCGAGCGCTTGGGGAAGTGGCCGTCCATGATCCGCTGGTAGTCGCGGCTGGCCGCCCACTTCTTCAGCTCTGCGGCGCGCACGGTGGTGAAGGGGTGCGAGCGCGGCAGCACGTTCATGATCTTCAGTACGGAGTCGCGCAGATCGCCGCCCGCCTCGTACTCCTCGGCCTGCGCCAGGAAGGCGTCGACGTTCATCTCGTGCAGGTGGTTGCCGCCCGCCAGCTTCATCAGCCCGCGCATCGACGCCTGGAGGTCCTGGCCCACCAGCAGCCCGGCGCGGTCGGCCGACAGCTCCGACTTGCGGAACCACTCGCGCAGCGCCGTCACCAGCGCCATGACTGCGACGTTCCCCAGCGGAATCCAGGCGACCTTGAACGCCAGGTTGGAAAGGAACAGCAGTATCGTCCGGTAGACCGCGTGGCCGGAGAGGGCGTGCCCGACCTCGTGGCCGACCACAGCCCGCATCTCCTCCTCGTCCAGTAGCTCGACCAGGCCGGTGGTGAGGACGATGATCGGCTCGTCCATGCCCACGCACATCGCGTTCGGCTTCGGATCCTGGGTGACGTACATCGGCGGGATCTTCTCCAGATCCAGGATGTAACAGGCGTCCCGCAGCATCGCGTTGAGATGGGCGAACTGCTGGTCGCCGACCCGCACCGAGTCGGAGAGGAACAGCAGTCGCATGCTGCGCTCCGGCAGCAGACCGCTCAGTGCCTTGACCGCGGTGTCGAACCCGCTCAGCTTGCGCAGCGCGACCAGGGCCGAGCGGTCGGTCGGGTGCTCGTACGCGCGCGACGAGATCCCCTCAAAGCGCCGCCTCTCGCGGCCGGGCAGGCGCTCCGTGCCGCCTGTGCCGTCTGTCATGGTGTTTCCCCCTCTTCGACTGGGCTGTCCACACTAGAGGGTGGGACGCGGAGCGGGGCCTTCCCGTTGCGTCCGGAACAGTCCCGGAACAGTCCGGGAAGAGTCGGGGTGAGGCGCCGAAGCGTCCCCGCTTACGATGTGGCTGCGCAGTTCCGCGCCGCACCGGTGTTGTTCACCGGCGCGCGGCACGGGTACGGCGCAGCCACTGTCCGCGCCTCACGGGATAGGTTCCGCGACGATGACTCTGCCCAGCACCGCACATGACGCCCTGCTGACCCTCGCCTCAGGGGGCGAGCACGGTGAGGGCGGTTCGCACGAGAGCCTGAACCCGTACCTGACCGGCGGGGGCGCGCTGCTCGCGCTGTTCCTGCTGCTGTGGATCACCACCCGTTTCAACCGGGATCGCTGAGCCCGAGCGGAATCGCTGAGCGTAAAGTCGTCCCGCATGGGAGAGGACATAGTGCCCGGGACCGGTAAGCGGCGGCTCGGCGTGATGGGTGGGACCTTCGACCCCATCCACCACGGTCACCTGGTGGCCGCGAGCGAGGTGGCGGCACGCTTCCACCTCGACGAGGTGGTGTTCGTGCCGGCCGGGCAGCCCTGGCAGAAGAGCCACCGGCAGGTCTCGCCGGCCGAGGACCGCTATCTGATGACGGTGATCGCGACGGCGTCGAATCCGCAGTTCTCGGTCAGCAGGATCGACATCGACCGCGGTGGCAAGACGTACACGATCGATACGCTGCGCGAGCTCGCCGAGGCCAATCCGGACACGGACCTGTTCTTCATCACGGGCGCCGACGCCCTGTCGCAGATCCTGAGCTGGCGCAACACCGAAGAGCTGTTCTCGCTGGCCCACTTCATCGGCGTCACCCGCCCCGGGCACGCGCTGGCCGACCCGGGGCTGCCGCAGGGCGGCGTCTCCCTGGTGGAGGTGCCTGCGCTGGCCATCTCCTCCACGGACTGCCGTGCCCGGGTGGAACGCGGGGATCCGGTCTGGTACCTGGTCCCTGACGGCGTTGTGCGGTACATCAACAAGCGTGCGCTGTACCGGCAGGACGGGGGCGGCACGGAGGGGGACTCGCGAGCGTGAGCGACGGCTACGGATACGACCCGTACGGTCGGCAGCCCGAGATCACCGGCTACGACGAGTACGGCAGGCCCGTATACCGCCGACAGGAAGCGCAGCAGGAGGGCCCCGGCGCTGATCCGTACGACGGACAGGTCGGACCGGACGCGTCGTACCCGTCGTACGACCCGTATGCGGGCTACACGTCCCAGCAGGGCGGCTACTACGACACATACGACCCGTACGCGCAGCAGCCCCCGCAGCCGCAGCAGACCCCGCAGTACACCGAGCCGCAGCCGCCGCAGCAGACCGACTGGGTGCCCACCCAGGGGCAGCCGCCGCAGCACGAGCAGCAGCACGAGCAGTACGGCGGGCAGCAGTACGCGCCCCAGCAGTACGTCGAGCCCCAGCAGTACGCGCAGCAGCAGTCCGGGCAGTCGGTGGCCGAGGCGGCGGCCGGACAAACCACTCCCGGCACCACTCCGGGCAGTGCCATCGGTGCCGCTTCCGGCCAGGCGAAGCCCTCCTCCGGCCCGGCGGACGACTACCGTACCGAGCAATTCTCGTTCGTCGAGGAGACCAGCGACGACTCCGAGGACGTCATCGACTGGCTCAAATTCACCGAGAGCCGCACCGAGCGCCGCGAGGAAGCCAAGCGCAAGGGCCGCAACCGCGTCGTCGCGCTCGTCGTCGTCCTCGCGCTGCTGCTGGCGGGCGGCGTGGGCTACCTCTGGTACGCGGGCATGCTTCCGGGCACCGGTGACGGCCAGGGCAAGGGCGGCACCGCGGCCGGCGCACACCGGGACGTCATCGTGGTGCACCTGCGCGAGCGGGGCGGCGTCAGCTCCACGGCGCTGCTCGTGGACAACGAGGGCGCGGGCCAGGGCTCCACCGTGCTGCTGCCGAACTCGCTGGCCGTCTCCACGGAGGACGGCAGGACGACCACGCTCGGCAAGTCCGTGGAGGACGAGGGCGCCGGGCCCACCCGCGACTCCCTGAACACCCTGCTCGGCTCCGGTATCAAGGGCACCTGGCGGCTGGACACCCCGTATCTGGAGAACCTCGTCGAGCTCGTCGGCGGTATCGCGGTGAACACCGACACCACCGTGCCCAGCGCGAAGAAGGGCGAAGCGCCGCAGGTCAAGCGGGGCAGCAACCAGGACCTGGACGGTCGGGCCGCCGTCGCCTACGCCACGTACCGGGCCCAGGGCGAGCTCCAGACCAAGCAGCTCGCCCGGTTCGGGCAGGTCATGCAGGCGGTGCTCAAAAAGCTCTCCAGCGACACGGGAGCGGTCACCAAGACCGTCGAGTCCCTCGGCCAGATCCCCGACCCCTCGCTCTCCGAGGCCCAGCTGGGCGCCTCCCTGGCCAAGCTGGCGAACCACGCCAAGCAGAGCGACTACCGCACCAGGACCCTGCCCGTACGGGCTGACGGGACGCTCAGTCCGCAGGTCAGCGACGAGGTCGTCAAGAAGGTGCTCGGCGGCAGCGTCAAGAACTCCGATCCCGACGCGGCGCCCCGGGTGAGCCTGAAGAACGCCACCGGCAAGCGCGGCCTGGACAACGCCGCCTCCGCCGCGCTGGTCAACGGCGGCTACACCGTCGTCAAGGGCGGCACGGGCACCACCCGCACCAGGTCGCTGGTGACCTATGCGGAGGCCGGGCAGCAGGCCAAGGCGCAGGAGATCGCCAAGACGCTGGGGCTGCCCGGCAGCGCGGTCCGCAAGGCCAGGGGCGCCGCCAACGCGGACGTCACGGTCCTGCTGGGAGGCGACTACCGGGGCTGACCCGCCGAGCCGGCTCCGTGACCCGGGACCGGCCGCGACGAGAAAGGCCCGACGAGGAACGGCCGCGCCGACAAGGCTGAAATCCGGTCGCGCGGCCGTGAGACCCTGGAACACGAGATGTTTCCGACCCGAAAGCCTTGCCTGTGACCGCCACGGACCGTTCCCTCGAGCTGATCAACACCGCCGCCCAGGCGGCGGCCGACAAGCTCGCGCACGACATCGTCGCCTACGACGTCAGCGACGTGCTCGCCATCACCGACGCCTTCCTGCTCGCATCGGCGCCCAACGACCGGCAGGTCAAGGGCATCGTCGACGAGATCGAGGAGCGGCTGAACAAGGAGCTGGGCGCCAAGCCCGCCCGCCGCGAGGGCGAGCGTGACGGCCGCTGGGTGCTCCTCGACTACGTCGACATCGTCGTCCACGTCCAGCACAGCGAGGAGCGCGTCTTCTACGCTCTGGAGCGGCTGTGGAAGGACTGCCCGCAGCTGGAGCTGCCCGAGGACGCCAAGGCGACCCGCGGCAGGGCCGCCGAGCACGCGAACGCGGTGGCGGCAGGCGCCGAGCAGGTGGACGAACTGGACGGAGAGCTGCGCTGAACGGCACGGGGGCGGTACGGAACCGCAAAATCGTTCTGTGGCGCCACGGCCAGACCGCGTGGAACCTCGAACGCCGCTTCCAGGGCTCGACGGACATCCCGCTCACCGACGCCGGTCTCGACCAGGCGCGGCGCGCTGCGCGGCTGCTGGCCGGACTGCGTCCGGACGCGATCCTCGCCTCGGACCTGAAGCGCACCACCGCCACGGCCGCCGAGCTGGCCGCGCTGACCGGGCTCGACGTCACGCACGACGAGGGCCTGCGGGAGACGTACGCGGGCGACTGGCAGGGCCTCACGCACGAGGAGATCGTCGCCCGCTTCGGCGAGCAGTACGCCGCCTGGAAGCGGGGCGAGCCGGTGCGCCGGGGCGGCGGTGAGCTGGAGACCGAGGTCGCCGAGCGGGCTGCGCCCGTGGTCGAGCGCGGCGTGGACAAGCTGCCGGACGGCGGCACGCTCGTCGTCGTCAGCCACGGCGGCACCATCCGCACCACCATCGGGCGGCTCATCGGGTTGCCGCCGGGCACCTGGGAGGCGCTGGGCGGGCTGTCCAATTGCAGCTGGTCCGTCCTGGGCGAGACGGTGCGCGGCTGGCGGCTGCTGGAGCACAACGCGGGCAGCCTGCCCGAGCCGGTGCTCGGCGACGACGACTGAGGACGCCCACGGGCGGCCGCAGGGCGGTCGAGGGAGTGGTGGCGGGCAGCCGGATTTCTCATTCGGTCCGGCCACCAGCTAAGCTGCATCTCGTTCTCGGCGCTCCGGCGCCGGTCCGCGGGGCTATAGCTCAGTTGGTAGAGCGCTTGCATGGCATGCAAGAGGTCAGGAGTTCGATTCTCCTTAGCTCCACACGAACCTCTCGAATCCCGTCCTCCGCCGCCACGGAGGGCGGGATTTTTGCTGTGCCTGTGTGCCTGTGTGCGCCCGGGGGCGGGGGCGCTCCTGGCGTTCAGTCCACGTCCACATCCATGTCTACGTCTACGTCTACGCCCATCGTGCACAGCTCCTTCGACTTCCGTCGGCTCGCGCGCAGCAGCCGCTCGCGTATGCGCGACAGCGGCTGGGCGTGCTCCGGGCAGCCGATCATGGGGTCTTCTGTCGTCCGCAGCCGCGCGAGCAGCTCCTCGGTCTCGTCGTCGTGCGGCACATAGGCCACGATCCGCGTCTCGGCGGCGCCGCTGATCTGGAGCGAGGTCGAGCTGAGCCGCAGCTGACCGACCGAGGCGTGCTGCACCAGCTTGATCCGCGCTCCGGGCGGGGCCACATCACCGCTGCGCCACAGCTGTGTGAACTCCTCGCTCGCCTCGCACATGCGGCTGATGAACTGCTCCCAGGGAGCCTCGCCGACGTGCCGGCCGTACGTACCGCGCAGCGTGGCCACCATCAGCGACAGCTCCGCCTCGCGGTTGAGGATCGGGCAGCAGCACGGCGGCATCGTCACGAACTGCTGCCACAGCACGTTGCGTTCGGGCTGGCCCACCAGATCCAGGACCGGGAAGAGGTTGCGATAGCCGCCGTTGGCGGCCAGCACGTCGTACCGGCCGTTGTAGACCACGGCGGGCATCGGGTCCATCGCGCCGAGGATGCGGTGGACCTCCGGCTCGACGGTCTCGGCGATCCGCTCCGGGGACGGTGGGTGGGGCACCTCCGCCAGGTGGTACAGATGCTCGCGCTCGGCCTCGTCCAGGCCCAGCGTGCGGGCCACCGCGTCCAGGACCTGTGCGCTCGCGTTGATCGGCCGGCCCTGCTCCAGCCACGTGTACCAGGTCACCCCCACGCCGGAGAGCTGGGCGACCTCCTCGCGGCGCAGCCCCGGGGTGCGGCGGCGGGGGCCGGCGGGCATCCCGACGTCGGCGGGGGAGACCCGAGCGCGACGGCCACGCAGAAATGCGGCCAGCTCGGACCGGCGGCGCCGGGCCGCCGAACGCGACGTTCCGGCGGCGGTGCCCGCTGCTCGTGGCTCCGTTCCTGTCTCGGCGATGACTGTCACATCCCCCATCGTCGCGGCAGCGCGAACCGGCTGCCAGGTGCTGTCAGTACCAGCATCGCGGGGCTCTCGGGACCTTCGGCCCGCCCCGGCCAGGCTCGGTGCATGACCTTCGCTCCTTCGTCTTCCGCTTCTCCGGCTCCGGCCGCGCGGACTTCCGTCCCGGCAGCAAGTACCGCCTCCGAGCGCCGGATTCCCGACGACCGCATTCTCAGTAAAGAGCACGCCACTGACAGTGGACCCGGCACCGCACGTCGCGGCCCGCATCCCGGGTGGCTGCTGGCGATCGTGCTCACCGGCCAGTTCATGGCGCTGCTGGACACCTTCATCGTCAATGTCGCCGCCCCTGACCTACGCGCGGACCTGCACGCCTCAGGCGCCGGGCTCCAACTGGTGATCGCGGGTTACACCATCGCCTACGCGGTGCTGCTGATCACCGGGGCGCGGCTGGGGGCCCTGCTGGGCCACAGCCGGGTGTTCCTGGCCGGCCTCGCCCTCTTCACCGCCGCCTCGCTGGCCTGCGGACTGGCGACGGGCACCGGCCAGCTGATCGCCTTCCGGCTGGTGCAGGGCGCGGGCGGCGCCGCGATGCTGCCGCAGGTGCTCAGCCTGATCCAGCGCACCTTCACCGGGCTCGCCCGCACCCGCGCGCTGGGTGCCTACGCGGCCGTGCTCGGGGTCGGTGCGGCGGCGGGGCAACTGCTGGGCGGGGTGCTGGTGAGCGCCGACCTGTTCGGCTGGGGGTGGCGCCCGGTCTTCCTGATCAACGTTCCGGTGGGCCTCGCCCTGCTCGCCCTGGCGCCCTGGCTGATGGACGTACGCGGTGAGGCCAGGGGCGGCACCGAGGAGCGGCGCGCGCTGGATCTGCCGGGGCTGGTACTGCTCGGTGCGGTGCTGCTGCTGTTCACCGTCCCCGTGGTGCTCGGACGGGAGCAGGGCTGGCCGCTGTGGGGATGGGTCTCCCTGGCCCTGTGCGCCGCTCTCGTCCCGGCCTTCGCGCGCTACGAGATACTGCTGGCCCGGCGCGGCGGCAGGCCGCTGATCTCGCCGCTGGTGCTGCGGGCGCCGGGCGTACCACTGGCCGTCGTACGGATCTTCTGCATGATGGCCGTCAACGCCGGATTCGTCCTGGTGCTGATGCTGCACCTGCAGAGCGGACTGGGGAAGAGCGCACTGCTGGCCGGGTTCTCGATGGTGCCGACGGCCGTGCTGTTCGCCTTGGTCGGTACGAACTGGCGACGCCTCCCGCAGTCCTGGCACCCGCGGCTGTCGGCCGCCGGGTTCCTGACCACCGCGGCCTCGTTCGGGTTGCTGGGGGTGCTGCTGTCGGACGGCGGCGACGGCGGTGCATGGCTCTACGTCTGCCAGGCCGTCAGCGGCATCGGGATGTCCCTCGCCTACAACCCCGTATTGTCGCGCACGCTGTCGAGCGTGCGGCAGAGCGAAGCCGCCGACGCCAGCGGCCTGCTGGTGACCACCGCGCAGCTCGGACTGCTGAGCGGGGTGGCGCTGTTCGGCGCCGTCTTCCTGGAGCGGGTGGAGGGTACGGCGCCGTCCGCCGACACCTCGGCCCACGCGCTCGTCGCCACTTGTGCGGCACTGCTGACCGGAACGCTCGTCGGTGCTGCGGCGGGGCCGTTGAACGGGCTGGTGCGCCGGGTAAGAGGATTGCCAGGGGATCGCTGACCGGCCCTTAGGCCGGACGCCGGAACGTGGCAGAATCGTGACGGCTGGAAGGGGGAGAGCCGAGGGGGAAGGGGAGGGACGAGTGCGATGTCGGCGACGGTCCTCGACGAGGACGGCTCCGGGCCCGCGCCCAAGTGGCCCCCGCCCCGTACGGAGCTCACCCGGGGCGCTCCGTGCAACCTTCAGTGCCCGTCCTGCGGTTCGGCGAACGTCGCCCAAGTGCTCGGCGACAATGGAGGAGTGTCCTACGTGTGCACGGCTTGCGGCCACATCTGGAGCTGAGTGAGGGATGGGCGCCCACAGCAGGAAGTGCGACTGGTGCGGCAGCGGCACCCCGATCGTCCGTGACATGGAGCCGGTCAACAGCGACTACCAGTACTGGTGCGAGGACTGCGCTCGGGCGCTGATCATAAAGGGCGACCCGATCGAGACCTACCGGGAGCTGGACGGTGAGCCGATCTACGGCCGCCTGCTGGAGGCCCACTGCACGCTGAAGCGTTTCTACTCCTTCGCGACGGCCTGAGCCCCCGCCCGGGTCACCGTTCCGGCCTCCGGCCACGCTCCCGTCTCCCTCCATCCGGGGCCGCGCCCGCAGCCCCGTCCGCGCAGTGCGTCCCTCGTCACCACGGCCGCGACGACCAGGAACGCCGCCCCTGCGAGCGGATAACAGGCCGACAGCAGCATCTGGGCGCCGTTCTGGTGGAGTTCGGGCGGACGGGAAGAGCCCGCGTCACGCGGAACCCACCACAGCGCGTACGAGCAGAACACCAAGCCGGTCAGCAGTGTCCCGGCCAGCCAGCGGCGACTGCCGCGGCGCTGCGCCTCCGCGCCGAGCAGCAGCAACAGCGGCAGGCACCACACCCAGTGGTGCGACCAGGAGATCGGACTGATCAGCAGCGTGGTCACGGCACAGGCGACGGCGGCCCAGGCCGTCCCGTGCGGCAGCCCGCGCTGCCCCGCCAGAGCCGCTGCCACGGCCACCCCCAGGCCGAGCACGGCCGCCAGGAAAGCCAGCACCATCCACAGCCAGCCCGGGTCGCCGGTGTGCAGCAGCCGCGCTGCCACGCCGCTCAGCGACTGGTTGTCGGTGATCTCCGTACGCCCCACCCGGTCGGACTGGAAGAGGGCCCCGCCCCAGAAGCGCCGGGAGTCGTGCGGCAGCACCACTGCGGACAGCACGGCGGTGCCCAGGAACGTCACTGTCGCGACCGTCGCCTGCCGCAGCCATGGGTTCCACAGTGCTGTTGTGCGCCCTGTGCGCCGCAGCCGACGCCAGCCCTGGACCAGTCCGCACAGTGCGAGGAAAACGGCGAACAGCGCGGGCGTCAGCTTGATCCCCGCCGCGATGCCGATGCCTATCCCCGCCCAGCGGGTCCCCGGGCGGCGGGTCAGGTCCCAGAGCACCAATGCGGCCAGCAGCAGGTTGATCTGCCCGTAGCGCAGCGTCGTCCACACCGGTTCGCACCACACCACGAACGAGGCGATCCCCAGGGCCGCAGCGCCCCGCGGGACGTGCAGCGGGCGGCCCAGCAGTCGCAGCGACAGATGGATGAGCACCACCAGCAGCCCGAGGTTGGCGAACGTCGCCACCCCGCGCATGTCGGCCACGTCCAGCAGCGTCAGCGGAAGGAACAGCAGCGCGGCGAAGGGCGGATAGGTGGCGGGCAGGTCGGCGTAGGTGGCGCGCATCGAGTACAGGTCGTAACCGTTGCGCACGGTCCAGCCCTCGGCCCGGTAGACCATCAGGTCGATCATCGAGACGTTCGCTGTGCGCTGCGCGGCCCAGAAGGCGGCGAAGGAAACCATGGACAGGGCTGTCGCCAGCGTGACCGGCCGACGCAGCAGATATCCCTTGAGCCCAAGGTATCCCCTGAGCGCCGATGACCATTTGCTCTCGGCGGCCTGGTACAACGTGCTCACGAGCCGACAGTATCGACCGGCCGGCGGCCGGCACCGCCGGGGCGGAACTGCCCGGTCGCAGCTCGGCCCGGGTCGGGGCATATCGGAAAGCGATTTGGCGGAACGCGGTGTCCCCCGTGTAAGCTGGCGAAGCCGCCGCGGGGAAGCCCCGGCGGACCAGAAATCTGGGGCTATAGCTCAGTTGGTAGAGCGCTTGCATGGCATGCAAGAGGTCAGGAGTTCGATTCTCCTTAGCTCCACAGAAGCGAGAGCGAGGTGTGCCAACCGCCTGCGGCGGTTTGGCCGCCTCGCTTCCTTTGTTTTTGCGGCTTCGCCGCGTTGTGGGGGCTTCGCCACCCACACCCCCTTTGGAGGGTGGCCCCCTCGATGTGAGGGCTCCGTCTTCTCGACGTGAGGGCTCCTGCCGGTGTGAGGGTTCGGTCCAGCCGGTACGAGGGTTCGGCCCTCTTGTCTGTGGGTGGTCTCTCGTCTTGGGCCTGTAGGTGGTCTCCAGGCGGGGGTTCGGGGGGTGCGGTACCCTGTGCCCTATGCGTGCCGTACGCCTTCTGCTTAGCGAGCCGCGCTGAATCAGCACCGGTCCCTCTCCCGCGGACCGGGGTCGGCGCGGCTCCCCCTCCTGTGCGAGGGGTTTTTTCGTTTCAGGAGAGCTGGGCAGAGACGACCGATGGAGCTTTGAGGACGATGAGCGAGACGACCACCGCCGCCGAGATCGCGGCCCCTTATCGCTACACGGCGGCCCTGGCCGCCGACATCGAGGCACGCTGGCAGGACTTCTGGGAGAAGCACGGCACCTATGAGGCGCCCAACCCCGGCGAGGGCTCGCTGGGCGGCGCCCCGGAGCAGGCTGCCAAGCCGAAGAAGTTCATCATGGACATGTTCCCCTACCCCTCGGGTGCGGGGCTGCACGTCGGGCACCCCCTGGGCTACATCGCCACGGATGTCTACGCCCGCTATGCGCGAATGACCGGGCACAACGTGCTGCACACCCTGGGTTTCGACGCCTTCGGTCTGCCCGCCGAGCAGTACGCCGTCCAGACGGGCACCCACCCGCGTACGTCGACCGAGGCCAACATCGTCCAGATGACGGCCCAGCTGCGCCGCCTGGGCCTGGGGCACGACCAGCGCAGGTCGTTCGCGACGATCGACCCCTCGTACTACCGCTGGACCCAGTGGATCTTCCTGCAGATCTTCAACTCCTGGTACGACACCGAGGCGCGCAAGGCACGCCCCATCGAGGAGCTGGTCGAGCAGTTCGCCTCGGGCGCCCGTAAGACGCCGGAGGGCTGGGGAGCCTGGAGCGAGCTGAGTGAGCGGGAGCGGGCCGACCTGCTGGGCGAGTACCGGCTGGCCTACGCCTCCGACGCGCCGGTCAACTGGAGCCCCGGCCTGGGCACCGTGCTGGCCAACGAGGAGGTCACCGCCGACGGCCGCTCCGAGCGCGGCAACTTCCCCGTCTTCAAGGCGAAGCTGCGGCAGTGGAACATGCGGATCACCGCCTACGCCGACCGCCTGGTGGACGACCTGGATGACCTGGACTGGCCCGAGGCGATCAAGCTGCAGCAGCGCAACTGGATCGGCCGCAGCGAGGGCGCCCGGATCAGCTTCCCCGTCGGGGACACGCACATCGACGTCTTCACCACTCGCCAGGACACCCTGTTCGGCGCCACCTACCTGGTGCTGGCGCCCGAGCATCCGCTGGTCGAGTCCTTCGCCCCCGAAGTCTGGCCCGAGGACACCCACCAGGTGTGGACCGGCGGCCACGCGACACCGGCCGAGGCTGTCGCCGCGTACCGGGCGCAGGCGGAGGCCAAGTCGGACGTGGAGCGTCAGGCGGAGGCCAAGGACAAGACCGGTGTCTTCACCGGTGTCTACGCCACCAACCCGGTCAGCCAGGAGAAGGTGCCGGTCTTCATCGCCGACTATGTGCTGATGGGCTACGGCACCGGCGCGATCATGGCCGTTCCCGCGCACGACCAGCGCGACTTCGAGTTCGCGCGCGCCTTCGAGCTGCCCCTGCGCTGTGTCGTCGAGCCCACCGACGGCCGCGGGACGGACACCTCGACCTGGGAGAACGCGTTCGGCTCGTACGACGCGACCATCGTCAACTCCAGCGACCACGACATCTCCCTGGACGGCCTGGGCGTGCACGAGGCCAAGGAGCGGATGCGGCAGTGGCTGGAGGAGCACGGGCTGGGTGAGGGCACCGTCAACTACCGGCTGCGCGACTGGCTGTTCAGCAGGCAGCGCTACTGGGGCGAGCCGTTTCCGATCGTCTACGACGAGGACGGCATCGCGCACGCGCTGCCCGAGTCGATGCTGCCGCTGGAGCTGCCGGAGGTCGAGGACTACTCCCCGCGCACCTTCGACCCGGACGACGCGAACACCTCGCCGGAGACCCCGCTGTCCCGGAACGAGGAGTGGACCAACGTCACCCTGGACCTGGGCGACGGCAAGGGCCCGCGCCGCTTCCGGCGGGAGACCAACACCATGCCCAACTGGGCGGGTTCCTGCTGGTACGAGCTGCGCTATCTGGATCCGCGGAACGACGAGAAGCTGGTCGACCCTGAGATCGAGCGCTATTGGATGGGCCCGCGGGAGGGGCAGCCGAAGGGCGGTGTCGACCTGTACGTGGGCGGTGCCGAGCACGCCGTGCTGCACCTGCTGTACGCGCGTTTCTGGTCGAAGGTGCTGCACGACCTGGGCCACATCTCGTCCGCCGAGCCGTTCCACAAGCTGTACAACCAGGGCATGATCCAGGCGTACGTCTACCGGGACGCGCGCGGCATCGCCGTACCGGCCGCCGAGGTGGAGGAGCGCGACGGCGCGTACTACTACCAGGGCGAGAGGGTCAGCCGTCTGCTGGGCAAGATGGGCAAGTCCCTGAAGAACGCCGTCACCCCGGACGAGATCTGCACGGACTACGGCGCCGACACCCTGCGGCTGTACGAGATGGCCATGGGCCCGCTGGATGTCTCCCGGCCCTGGGACACCCGCGCCGTCGTGGGTCAGTTCCGGCTGCTGCAACGGCTGTGGCGCAACGCCGTGGACGAGGCGACGGGCGAGGTCACCGTAGTCGACACCGAGCCGGACGAGGCCACGCTGCGCGCGGTGCACAAGGCGATCGACGGCGTCACCCAGGACATGGCCGGCCTGCGATTCAACACCGCGATCGCCAAGATCACGGAGCTGAACAACCACGTCACGAAGCTGCGCGAGGTGCCCCGCTCCGTGGTCGAGACCATGGTGCTGCTGATCGCCCCGCTGGCTCCGCACATCGCCGAGGAGCTGTGGCGCAAGCTGGGCCACGAGGAGTCGGTCGTCTACGAGGACTTCCCCGTCGCCGACCCGGCCTACCTGGTGGACGAGGCCGTGACCTGCGTCGTACAGGTCAAGGGCAAGGTCAAGGCCAGGCTGGAGGTGTCGCCCTCGGTCTCCGAGTCCGAGCTGGAAGCCCTGGCCCTGGCCGAGCCCGTGATCGTGAAGTCGCTGGGCGGTGCGGAGGTGCGCAAGGTGATCGTCCGCGCGCCGAAGCTGGTCAACATCGTCCCGGCGTGATCGTCGCGGTCTGACCGCCATGGCGTAGCGGCCGTGGCGTAGGAACGGCAGGCCCTTCGTGGGCGCGCCGTCCCTTACGGGACTTCACGGGGGCTGTTCCTGGTTCCTCGGAAACCAGAG
>NZ_JBQQBV010000028.1:0-103625 GCF_052246355.1 Streptomyces sp. 3N207
CACCGGGGCGTCCCCAAAGGTCCGCGCACGCACCCACGGCCGTGGGTGCGGGCCCGCGCAGATCGTGCCCCGATCGTGTACCGCTCGAACTCCTGGGTCGGCAGCCGACCCCAGTGTTGTCCCGGGGCTGCTGTGAGTCACCACACAGCCTCCGCTCGCATAGCCCCCGCACCTGCGTGGCAGACTGGGGGTACCTCCCGGCCGAAGGCTGGGGGGACGTACCAGTGACGTCAGCGCACTCCGGGGTCGGTGAAAGTCCGAACCGGCGGTTACAGTCCGCGACCCGGCCGCAGCCAGCGGTCGGTTGACCAGGTGAGATTCCTGGACCGACGGTTAAAGTCCGGATGGGAGGCAGTGCGCGGCGGGCCGTAACCGGTGCACCGCCACAGGTGGCGGTCCCGTTCCGGAGCGAAGCAGAAACCGGAGCGGGCCCCTCCCATTCTGGTGGTCGTTCCCGGACACGCGTCCGTCCCAAGTCCCGTAGCAGCCCCGGAGTCCGTGCCCGAAGAGGCAGGAGGACCCGGTGGCCCCCCACCCCCAAGCGCCGTACGCGCCGCAGGCGGAGCGCGACGCGATGCGCCGTGCCATCGCTCTTGCCGCGCGGGGACTCGGCTCCACCAGCCCCAACCCCGTCGTCGGCTGCGTCGTGCTCGACCAGGCGGGCCGCATCGTGGGGGAGGGCTGGCACCAGCGCGCCGGCGGCCCGCACGCCGAGGTCCACGCACTCGCCGAGGCGGGCGAGGACGCCCGCGGGGGCACCGTTGTCGTCAGCCTCGAACCCTGCGACCACACCGGGCGCACCGGCCCGTGCGCGCAGGCGCTCATCGACGCGGGCGTCTCCCGCGTCGTCTACGCCGTCCCCGATCCCAGCCCGGGAGCCGCGGGCGGGGCGCTGACGCTGGCCGCCGCCGGTATCGACGTCGAGGGCGGGCTGCTGGCCGACGAGGCCGCCGCCGGCAACGCCGCCTGGCTGACCTCCGTACTGCACGGTCGCCCCTACGTGACCTGGAAGTACGCGGCCACGCTCGACGGCCGTACGGCCGCGGCCGACGGCTCCAGCCGCTGGATCACCTCCGCCGAGGCCCGTACCGACGTGCATCGGCTGCGCGCCGAGTCCGACGCCGTGCTCGTCGGCTCCGGCACCGCCCGCGCCGACGACCCGCACCTGGCCGTCCGCGATGTGCCCGGCGCCGTCCAGCCGCTCCGCGTCGTCGTCGACACCGAGGCGACCGTCGTCAAGGCAGGATCCCGCGTGCTCGACGATGCGGCGCCCACTCTCATCGCCGTCGCCCAGGACGCGGACACCGCCGCGCTGGAGGCCGCCGCAAGCGCGAGCCCGGCCGAGGTGCTGCGGCTGCCCCGCGCTGCGGACGGCGGCGCCGGGCTCGACCTGGACGCGCTGCTGACCGCCTTGCAGACCCGCGACGTGCGCGCCGTGCTGCTGGAGGGCGGCGCCACCCTGGCGGGCTCCTTCGTCGCCGCCGGGCTGGTCGACCGGGTGGTCGGCTACATCGCGCCCGTGCTGCTGGGCGCCGGGCGACCCGCGCTGGGAGAGGCCGGAATCAGCAGCATCGCGCAGGCGTTGCGGCTCACGGTGAGCGACACCGTGCGGCTCGGCCCCGACCTGCGGATCACCGCCGTCGGCAGCACGGCGCCCCAGACGGCCCGTACGGCTGCCGCCGTCACCACCGCCACCGCCGAACAGACCGAGCAGTCCGAGCAGTCCGAGGAGTTCTGAGTGTTCACCGGAATCGTGGAAGAGCTGGGCGAGGTCGTCGCCGTCGAGGACCAGGGCGCTTCGGCCCGGCTGCGGCTGCGCGGACCGCGCGTCACCGCCGACGTACGGCACGGCGACTCGATCGCCGTCAACGGCGTGTGCCTGACCGTCGTCGAGACGAGCGACGGCGAGTTCACCGCCGACGTCATGGCCGAGACCCTGCACCGCTCCAGCCTCGGGGCACTCGCTGTGGGCTCGCCCGTCAACCTGGAGCGTCCCATGGCGCTCGGCGGACGGCTGGACGGCCACCTCGTCCAGGGCCACGTCGACGGCACCGGCACCATCACGGCACGGCACGACGCGGACAGCGGGACGGACATCACGGTCGGCCTGCCCGAGGGGCTGGGCCGGTACCTGGTCGAGAAGGGCTCCATCACCGTCGACGGCATCAGCCTCACGGTCGTCGAGGCCACCGACGACCACTTCACCGTCTCCCTCATCCCCACCACGCTCGCGCTCACCACCCTCGGCACCAAGCAGCCCGGCGAGCCGGTCAACCTCGAGGTCGACGTCCTCGCCAAGTACGTCGAGCGGCTGTTGGGCACTTCGGCGCAGGGCGTCCCGCAGGCGCAGGGCGTCCCGCAGCAGAACGAGGCGACCCGATGAGCGGTTTCCACTGGTTGAACCAGGAGGCGTTCGCCGCCTTCGGTCAGCACGTCATCTGGTCCGACATGCTCGGCAACCTCATGGGTCTGCTCGGGCTGGCGCTGGGCTGGCGGCGCTCCATAGGCACCTGGCCGGTGCAGCTGCTGTCCGGACTGATACTCGTCGGCGCCTTCGCCTCCGCCCAACTGGCAGGCGGCGTCGGCAAGCAGCTCCTGGTCATCGGGGTGGCGCTGTGGGGCTGGCGGCAGTGGCGGCGCGGCAACCAGCAGGCACAGGACGGCTCCATCGCCGTACGGTTCGCCACCTGGCGCGAACGCGGCCTGCTGGCGCTCGGCACCGCACTGGGCACCGCCGCCGTCGGCACCCTCTTCACTCTCGTCCCGGCCCTCTCCTGGAGCCCCTGGGCGGACGCCTACATCTTCGTCGGCACGCTGGCGGCGATGGTGGCCCAGGCCCGCGGTCTGGTCGAGTTCTGGTTCGCCTGGCTGCTGGTGGACGTGGTCGGGGTGCCGCTCGCCTTCAGCAGCGGACTGGCCTTCTCCGGCCTGGTCTACGTCGTCTACCTCGGCCTCGTCGTATGGGGCCTGCGCGCCTGGTGGCTGCGCTCCCGTGTGGATGCCCGCGCCCTGGCCGCCGCGCGCGCGGAGCCCGCGCTCCCCTCCGCAGGAGCCGCCCTGTGAACGGCAGCCGGAGCCGCGCCATGGACGCGGAGCACGCCACCCAAGCGCACCACCAAGGAAGGAGCACGCCCATGACCGCGCTGCCGAACTGGTACGACGCGCCGCCTGCCCCGCGCCTCCCGCTCCCGGAGGAGCCGGCGGAGGCCGACGCGGGGTTCGCGCTCGCGCTCGACCCGGTCGAGGAGGCGATCCGCGACATCGGTGAGGGGCGCCCGGTCGTGGTCGTCGACGACGAGAGCCGGGAGAACGAGGGCGACCTGGTGATGGCCGCCGAACTGGTCACCCCTGAGCTCGTCGCGTTCATGATGAGCGAGTGCCGCGGCCTGATCTGCACCCCCATGGAGGGCGCCGACCTGGACCGGCTGGCGCTGCCGCAGATGGTCGCCGAGAACACCGAGTCGATGGGCACCGCGTTCACCGTCTCCGTCGACGCGACGAGCGCGCACGGCGTCACCACCGGCATCTCGGCGGCCGACCGCGCCGCCACCATCCGGCTGCTCGCCGACCCCGACACCACCCCCGAGGACTTCGTCCGGCCCGGCCACGCCTTCCCGCTGCGCGCCAAGCCGGGCGGGGTACTCGTCCGCGCCGGGCACACCGAGGCGGGCGTCGACCTGGCCCGGCTGGCCGGGCTGCGGCCCGCCGCCGCCATCGTGGAGATCGCGGGCGAGGACGGCACCATGCTGCGGCTGCCGGAACTGGTGCCGTTCGCGCGCAAGCACGGGCTGCGGATCATCTCCATCGAGGACCTGATCGCCTACCGCCGCTCCGCCGAGCCCACCGTGCGCCGTGAGGCAGCGACCCGGCTGCCCACCCGGCACGGCGAGTTCCGCGCCTACGGCTACCGCTCGATCGTCGACGGCGTGGAGCACATCGCGCTCGTTACCGGCGACATCACCGGCCCGGAGGACCTCGCGGACGCCGCGGGCGGCGAGGACGTCCTCGTTCGGGTGCATTCGGAGTGCCTGACCGGTGACGTCTTCGGCTCCCTGCGGTGCGACTGCGGGCCCCAGCTGGAGGCGTCCTTGGAGCGCGTCCAGCAGGAGGGCCGGGGCATCGTGCTCTATCTGCGCGGACACGAGGGCCGGGGGATCGGGCTGCTGTCCAAGCTGCGCGCCTACGAGCTGCAGGAGCGTGGCCGCGACACCCTCGACGCCAACCTCGAACTCGGGCTTCCCGCGGACGCGCGCGACTACGCGGCTGCCGCGCAGATCCTCACCGACCTGGGCGTCAAGTCCCTGCGGTTGATGACGAACAACCCGGAGAAGACCGCCGCGATGGTGCAGCACGGGCTGCGCGTCACCGGGCGGGAGCCGATGCCCGTGCAGGCGGGCGAGCACAATCTGCGCTACCTGCGCACCAAGCGCGACCGGATGGGGCACGACCTGCCCTGGCTGGACGCCGAGCGCACCTCCCCCTGCGGGTCGCAGTAGCCGGCGACCAACGCCCGTATAAAGAACCCATATCCCCATAAAGCACCACCAACAGCACCAGCACACACTTCAAGCACGAGGAGCACCGTGAGCGGCAAGGGCGCACCCGAACTGACCGTCAAGAACTGCCAGGACCTGCGCGTGGCCGTGGTCGCAGCGCAGTGGCACCAGCAGGTCATGGACGGCCTCGTCGACGGCGCCCTGCGGGCGCTGCGCGAGCTGGGCATCGACGAGCCCACCCTGCTGCGCGTCCCCGGCAGCTTCGAGCTGCCCGTCGTCGCCAAGGTCCTGGCCGACCGCGGATACGACGCGATCGTGGCGCTCGGCGTCGTCATCCGGGGCGGCACCCCGCACTTCGACTACGTCTGCCAGGGCGTCACCCAGGGCCTCACCGAGGTGTCGGTCCGTACCGGTGTCCCCATCGGTTTCGGCGTCCTGACCTGCGACGACGAGGAACAGGCTGTGGCCCGCGCCGGGCTGCCCGGCTCCACCGAGGACAAGGGGCACGAGGCGGTCACGGCCGCCGTGGCCACGGCCGCGACCCTGCGCACGGTCGCGGAGCCCTGGCGGTGAGCGCTCCCCGGTACCGCGTAGGCTGAGAGCCACCATGGCGAACAAGACGTTTGAGCAGCTCTTCACCGAGCTGCAGCACAAGGCCGTTCACGGCGACCCCAGCACCTCCCGTACCGCCGAGCTCGCCTCCCAGGGCGTGCACTCCATCGGCAAGAAGATCGTGGAGGAGGCGGCCGAGGTATGGATGGCCGCCGAGCACGAGGGTGACGAGCGCACCGCCGAGGAGATCTCGCAGCTCCTCTACCATCTCCAGGTGCTGATGGCCGCCAAGGGCCTCTCGCTCGACGACGTATACGCTCACCTCTGAGCCTGTCCGTCGCCTGTCCGTCCGAGTCTCAGCCCGTCTCCTCCTGCTTCTTTCTCCCCTTCACGACCTTCACGAACAAAGGAAGCTCATGCTGCGCATCGCCGTCCCCAACAAGGGTTCTCTCTCCGGCCCTGCCGGGGAGATGCTGCATGAGGCCGGGTACCAGCAGCGCAAGGCGACCAAGGAACTCGTCCTGGTGGACCCGGAGAACGAGGTCGAGTTCTTCTACCTGCGCCCCCGCGACATCGCGATCTACGTCAGCTCCGGGCGGCTGGACATCGGCATCACGGGGCGCGATCTGCTGCTGGACTCCGGGGCGCAGGCCGAGGAGGTCCTCCCCCTCGGTTTCGCCCGCTCCACCTTCCGCTACGCCGCCAAGCCCGGCACCATCGCCGGCCTCGACGACCTGGCCGGGTTGACGGTCGCCACCTCCTACGAGGGCATCGTCGCCAAGCACTTGGCGGACAAGGGCCTCGACGCCTCCGTCGTCCACCTGGACGGCGCCGTGGAGACCGCCATCGAACTGGGCGTCGCACAGGTCATCGCGGACGTCGTGGAGACCGGCACCTCGCTGCGCAACGCGGGCCTGGAGATCGTCGGTGAGCCGATCCTCCAGTCCGAGGCGGTCGTCATCCGGCGCACCGGAGCCGACCCGCACGGACCGAAGGTGCAGCAGTTCCTGCGCCGCCTCCAAGGCGTCCTGGTGGCCCGCAGCTACGTGATGATGGACTACGACATCCGCGCCGAGCACCTGGAAGAGGCCGTCGCCCTCACCCCGGGTCTGGAGTCGCCGACCATCTCCCCGCTGCACGACCAGGGCTGGGTGGCCGTCCGCTCCATGGTGCGCACCACCGAAGCACAGCGGATCATGGACGACCTCTACGATCTGGGCGCCCGCGCCATCCTCACCACGGGCATCCACGCCTGCCGCCTGTGACCCGCGACCGGAGCACGCTGATGACCGACAGCCCCGGGGTTCCCGCGCTCCCCGTCACGTTCCGGCCCACCCGCACCCGTGCGGTGCTGCTGACTGCCGGGCTCGCCGCGTTCGCCGCCATCACCGTCGTCTCGCTGATGCTTCAGCTGGGCGGTGGTGAGCGGGCCGGCTTCATCTTCACCGCCGCGCTCTTCCTAGGTGTGCTGGTGCTGTTGAGCCGCCCCCGGGTCACCGCGGACGAGGACGGGGTGACGGTCGTCAACCTGACGACCAAGCGGCGTCTCGAATGGGCGCAGGTGCTCGCCGTCCATCTGCGGCCCGGCGACCCGTGGGTCTTGCTGGACCTCGCCGACGGCACCAGCCTGCCCGCCATGGGCATCCAGCCGGGCATCGCCAAGCGGCAGGCGCTCGCCGACGCCCGTGCCCTGCGCGCTCTCGTCGACCACAAGGGCACCACCCCGCCGGGCGCCGCGGAGAACGGAGCACCGAGCGGCGCCGCCGACGACACCGGGAACGACGCAGCGGGCGACGCCGGGAAGTAGCGGCCCTGCCGCCGGGGTCGGCAACCCCGGCGCGGTGCCGCGCGTCTTCGCGGGACGAGACCGAATGTCTACTCTGTTGCCCATCGGCATGAGCCGCCCCGCGCTTGTGCGGGCACCTGCGAACCGAGGAGTGACCACCTCCAGCGATGGACGGATCGTCCTGTAGTACGTGCGCCGCGTCCCGTCTTGGTGGGGGCGCGGCATGACCCTCCCGCTAGTGCTGCTCGGTGTGGCGTTCCTGCTCGTCCTCGCCAACGGCTTCTTCGTCGCGGCGGAGTTCGGGCTCGTGACCGTCGAGAAACCCGAGGCCGAACGTGCCGCCGCACTGGGCGACCGGAAGGCCCGCGCCGTCGTACGGGCCCTGCCCGAGCTGTCGTTCCAGCTCTCCGGCACCCAGCTCGGCATCACCCTCACCTCTCTGGTCACCGGCATGCTCGCCGAGCCCGCGCTGGCCCGGCTGCTGGACGGGCCGCTGATCGCGGTCGGGGTGCCGCGCGGCGCGGTCGGCGGAGTCGCCGTCGGAACCGGCATGCTGACCGCGTCCGCCGTCCAGATGGTGATCGGCGAACTGGTCCCCAAGAACTGGGCCGTCTCCAGACCGCTGGCGGTGGCCCGGTTCGTCGCCCGTCCGCAGCGGCTCTTCTCCCGCACGTTCCGGCCCGTGATCGCGGGTCTGAACGCGGCGGCCAACCGTATGGTGCGGCTCCTCGGTGTCCAGCCCGCCGAGGAACTGGCCTCGGCACGCACCCCCGGCGAACTCGTCTCCCTCGCCCATCACTCGGCCCGCGCCGGTGCCCTCGAACAGGACACCGCCGACCTGTTCGTGCGCACCCTGGCGCTGGGCGGGCTGACGGCACAGCACGTGATGACGCCCCGGGTGCGGGTCAGCGCCCTGCAAGCGCTGGCGACCGCGCAGGACGTCCTCAACCTCACCCGTGCCACCGGGTTCTCCCGCTTCCCCGTCTACCAGGACACGCTGGACGAGGTCGTCGGCATGGTGCACCTCAAGGACGCCCTCGCGGTGCCCGCGCACCTGCGGCTGCACACGCCCGCGGCCCGCATCGCCGTGCCCGCGCTGCTCGTTCCGCAGACCGTCCCCGTACAGCAGCTGCTGGCGCGGCTGCGCAGCGAGCAGCCCATCGCCGTCGTCGTGGACGAGTACGGCGGCACGGCAGGCGTCGTCACGCTGGAGGACATCGTCGAGGAGATCGTCGGCGAGGTACGGGACGAACACGACGGGCAGCTCTACGACGAACTGCCCGAACTGGCCCCGGCGCCGCCCGACGCGGAGGGCCGCCCCGCATGGGAGGCCGACGGCGGGTGCCGGGTGGGCGCGCTGCGCGGTATCGGCCTGGAGGTGCCCGAGGGCCCGTACGAGACGGTGGCCGGGCTCGTCGCGGACCTGCTCGGTCGCATCCCCGCGCCCGGTGACACCGCACAGCTGCGGGTGCCGCACGCCCGCGCCGGAGAGGGCGCGCAAGAGGGCGGCCAGGAGTGGCAGCTGCGGGTCCGGCATGTGGCGCACCACCGTGCCGAGCGGGTTCGCATCGTGGCTCCGCACCGCGCCGGAAGCCCCGCCGCCGGTGGCCCCGCGGACCGCGTCGGCGGTGATCCGGCGCGCCCGGCGCGGAGCATGGAGGCGGTGGCGTCATGAGCGTCCTCCAACTCCTGTTCGCCGCGCTGCTCGTGCTCGCCAACGGCTTCTTCGTCGGCGCCGAGTTCGCGCTCGTCTCCGTACGCCGCAGCCAGATCGAACCCCTCGCGGCCGAGGGCTCCGTGCGCGCCCGGCGGGTGCTGCGCGGGCTGGAGACGCTGCCGCAGATGATGGCTGCCGCACAGTTCGGCATCACCGTGTGCTCGCTGACGCTGGGCGCTGTCGCCGAACCGACGCTGGCGCACCTGCTGGAGCCCGCCTTCCATGCCGTACGGCTGCCGCAGGCGCTGGTGCATCCGGCGGGGTATGTGATCGCGCTGGCGGTGGTGGTCTTCTTCCACCTGGTGGTGGGCGAGATGGTGCCCAAGAACCTCGCCATGGCGGCTCCTGAGCGCACCGCGCTGTGGCTCAGCCCTGCACTGGTCGCCTTCGCGCGGCTGACCCGGCCGGTGACCGTGGCGCTGGGCGCTTGCGCCACCGTCATCCTGCGGCTGTTCCGGGTCGAGCCGAAGGACGAGGTCGCCGCAGTCTTCACCAGCGAGCAGCTCAACCAGCTGGTGAAGGACTCCCGGCAGGCCGGCCTGCTCGAACCCGACGAACACGAACGGCTGGCCGACGCGCTGGAACTGGGCTCCCGGCCGCTGACCGACGTACTGCTGGGCCGCACCGAACTGATCACCGTCGGCACCGACGTCACCCCGCGCCAGGTGGAGGAACTGACGGTGCGCACCGGCTACTCCCGCTTCCCGGTACGCGCCGACGACGGTGGCTTCCTCGGGTATCTGCACGTCAAGGACGTACTCGATCTGGAGGAGACCGACCGCGCGGTGCCGCGGCGGCTGTGGCGGCCCATGACGACGCTGCGCGGCGAGCTGCCGCTGGACGACGCACTCACCGCCATGAGGGCCGGCGCCTCGCACCTGGCGGCCGTCGCCGACACTTCGGGGCGGGTGCTGGGGGTGGCAGCGCTGGAGGACGTGCTGGAGAGGCTGGTCGGCGAGGTGCACGACCCCGCCCACACCGGCCCGGCCAGGCCCGGACCGGCACCCTTCACCCCTGCCGCGGCAGGCGGCGCCTTCAGCCCGGCGGCGGCTGCGGCCCGGGGCGAGGACCGTCAGGACCCCGTCCCGACAGCACCTCCCCGTACGCCTGCATGAGGTCGGGCAGCCGCAGCGTCGCCAGGTCGTCGCGGGTCGGGGTGCCGGAGTAGCCGGACAGCCGCAGATCGCGGTAGGCGCAGCTCTTCTCGTAGAGGGTGCGCAGGAAGCGGCCGTTGCCCAGCTCGTCGATCCAGCCCTGGTCGACGACATGCCCGCTGATGCTGCGCAGCTCCTCCAGCGCCTCTTCGTCCCATACGTCGCCGTTGTCGGCGGCCAGCACTTCGCCGATCGCCGTCAGCTCCAGCGGGCGGTAGCTGGGGAAGTCGACCCGGGTGGTGAAGCGGGACGAGAGGCCCGGGTTGGCGGCCAGCAGCCGGTCCATGCCCTCGGGGTAGCCCGCCAGGATCACCACCAGCTGATCCCGGTTGTCCTCCGCGCGTTTGAGCAGCACCTGCAGCGCCTCGTCGCCGTACGCGTCGCCCTTGGTGTAGCCGGAGTTGGAGAGCGCGTACGCCTCGTCGACGAACAGCACCCCGCCGAGCGCCGAGTCGATCAGTTCGTTGGCCTTGACCGCTGTCTGCCCCAGGAACTCGCCCACCAGGTCGGCGCGTTGCGCCTCGACCAGATGGTCGCCGCCCAGCAGGCCCAGCGCGTAGAAGGCCCGGCCCAGGATGCGGGCCACCGTGGTCTTGCCCGTGCCGGAGGGGCCGGAGAAGACGAAGTGCCGCTTCGGCGGCTGCACCGGAAGACCCTGCCCGGCCCGCAGCCGCGCCATGTGCAACTGTGCGGACAGCGCCCGTACTTGGCGCTTGACGGGCTCCAGGCCGACCATCCGCTCCAGCTCCTCCAGCGCCTGCGCCAGCAGCACCGGATCGGAGGGGCCCGTCGGCAGCCTGCCGTCACCGCCCCGGCCGCCGCCCGCGGGCGCGCGCTCCCGCAGCACACTGGTGTCCACCCGGACGGGCTCGGCGGGGTCCCCGGAGTCCTCCAGGCGCAGTCCGTCGGCATCCGGGTCCATCACCGGGTCGGCGGACTCGGCCGCGTCGCCCAGCTCCGCTTCCGAGCCGTCCTGTGCGGCGCCGGGCGGTCCCGGTCCGCCCGCCTGCGGCGGCCCGTCGCGGTGCGGTCCGCCCGGGCCCTGGCGGAGCCCGCTGTCGTTCCGGGGCCCCGTGCCGTCGTCGGTGCGGCCCTGGCGCTGTTCCGGGGGAACGGTGCTGTCGGCCGGATCCGCGGGCTGCGCCGGGTCGCCCGGCGCCTCGGGGCCGCCGTCGAAAAGCTCCTGCGTCGAGTTCCCCGCCGCCCCGTCCGGCCCTCCGCCCAGGCCGCCCGTAAGGACCGCGGCGGCCAGGTCCTCTGCCGTACCACCCACCCCGTCGCTCTCGGCGATGGTCGTCAGCCGCGCCGCCGTGTCCATGAACGTCGGGTCGATACGGTGCACAGCGCGGTACAGCGGCAGCGCTGCCGCGCTACGGCCGGTGCCCTCGCGGGCGCGGGCCAGCCAGTAGCGCAGCTCCTTGCGCTGCGGCTGCTCACTGCGGCAGCGCATCAGCGCAGCGGCCAGCAGCGGTTCGGCCTGCCCGTACATCTCCAGCCGCACCCGGGCCATGCCCGCGAACAGCCCCGCCTCGATGCCCAGCATCGGGTCGTCCACCAGCGGCTCGGTGTGGGCGACCAGTCCCTCCCAGTCCTTGGCCAGATAGGCGCGGCAGGCGTGCAGGAACCGCACCTGCGGATCGGTGTCCACCGGGGGGCAGCCGGCCAGGGCGCGGTCGAGCTCGGCGACATGGCGGCCGTCCAGCCAGTGCGAGGCGTGAGCCAGCAGCAGATCGCGCTCGTATTCGAGCACCGGCTGCACCCACCAGCCAAGCCAGTACCAGGAGTTGAGAGTGCGTCCGTGCCGGGCGCGCTGTTCGCCGAAGCGGTCCCTGTGGTGGTACATCCGCAGCAGCGCGGTCGCGGTGTCTGCGCGCAAAGCGTGCAGTCCCAACCAGGCGTCGGCCATCCCGGGATCGAGCCGCACCGCTGTACGGAACTCCTCCTCGGCCTGGGCGTATCCGCCGACCGTGTACGCGTCCACCCCGCGAAGCCAGGCGAGTTCGGCCGGGGCGTGCAGGCCCTGGGGGTCCTGCGTGCCGAAGTTCATCACGTCCCCCACGAAACGTCCCCCGTCATCTGCCGGTTATCACCCGGGGTTCCCACGCTGTTTCGCATCGTACCCGTGCTCAGGGCGCTGTCGAAGGGGCGGCGTACACGGCTTCCCAGGAGGCATAACGGGCGGCAGCAGGAGGCATGCCGACGGATTAGCGGGGCGGATGCTTCCGCAAAAGCGCTACGAAGAGTGAGGGAAATGCGAGAGTTCCCTTCCGCTTAATTGCGTCGGGGCAGAACGAAGCCCCCGGTCACGGGGGAACAACCGGGGGCTTCGCGTTTGAAGACGGCCTGCGTAGGCCGCTCGTTGGAAAAGTAATCGGTCGAGCGCCAATGGTCAAGCCGCTCGGTTGCACGGAGTGCCACTGGGCCGCTGTCAACTGCCATGAGTTATACGGAGGGTCATATTCAACGCCGAGTCGGGCGTCTCTTCCGCCTTCTCCCGTATCTCATAGCTCATAGGCCCCTTGTCCGTTTCCCGCACCAGGAAGTCCGCGAACGGGCGCGAAGGGTCGGCCGCGAAGTGTGCGCGCTCCGCGGGAATCCACTGCGCCCAGAAATCGCGCTGACCCGCACCGTCCCGCCGTCGGCCGCGGCGCCACGCGGTCCCGGCCGCCATGTCCGCCCACAACAGGCAAGCCAGATAGGGCCGTAGCGCGGCCCGGCCCGCTCCCACTCCCTCGACGAGGATGACCGGAGCGGGCGGCAGCACCGCCTCCGTCGAATAGACACGCGCCACCCAGTCGTACACCACGTAGCGTGCAGGGGCGCCCCGCTCCAGCGGCGCGAGAACCTGCCTGGCGAGCCGCTCGGTCCAGTCGAACAGCGCCTCATGGCAGGCCAGATCGTCGAGATGCAGCACCGGTGCCCCGCCGAGCAGCTCCGAGAGCCGCCGCGCCAGCGTGGTCTTGCCCGACCCGGCGTGCCCGTCCACGCCCACCAGCCGCACCGGCCCGCACGAGGCGGGCAGCGCGGCAAGCCGGTCGGCGAGTGCTTCAAGGGGGAGTGGAGCGGGCATCTCACCAGCGTACGTCGGGTCGCACGGGTGTGCGGCGGCGTCCCGTCCCTCCCCGGCCGACACGCTCCGTCACTGGCTGGGCCAATGACGACGGCATGCCGAGCGGCCGAAGCCCTGGCACGCGCCTGGCTCAGCCGCGATAGTTGGCTTCCGCGTACGGCCGGGTACGACCGCCGGGTACGACCCAGAACGACGCCGCGCACCCGAACGACGCCGCGCACCACCTGGGACCGGCCCACGCACCACATGTGACCGACAGCACGCAGCACCTGTGACGACCGCCGCACCGACCCACGACTGGGGGCACTCCGCATGACCAGCAGATCCGCCAACCGCCGTACCGTCCTGGCCGCCGCTGTCGCCGCGGCAGCCTCGGCAGTCGCGGCCCCCGCCGCCCTGGCAGCCGACACCCGGTCGGGTGGAACCACCGGCCGCCCGGCCAAGCCCGGCCGGCCGGGGAAGGCAGGGAACGTGGAGTTCCACAACTGGGCGTCGCAGCGCGACTGGGCCTCGGGCAAGGCCAACGGAACCCGCGTCGTGTCGGACGGGCGTCCCGGCATCGTCCTGGCGTCCCCCGCGGGCAGCACCGATTACAAGGACCCGCACACCGGCAAGAAGGCCAGCTGGGAGTACGCCACCTGGACCTCGCCCGCGCACACTTGCGCCGTACCCGCCGGCGAAGCCATCGCCTCCTGGAACGCCCACACCCCCAAGGGCACTTGGGTCCGGATCGAGCTGAAGGGCACCTACACGGACGGCAAGGCCACGCCCTGGTACACCATGGGCATCTGGACTTCGGGCGACGGCGACGACGTGCCGCGCCGCACCTCGGTCGACGGGCAGAAGGACGGCAAGAGCTCCATCTCCACCGACACCTTCGCCATCGACGACCTGGCCGGCGGGCTGCGGCTGAAGTCCTACCAACTGCGGCTGACCCTCTACCGTGCCCCCGGCAGCAAGGCCACCCCCACGGTCTGGCGGGCCGGCGCCATGTGCTCCGACGTACCCGACCGCTTCGAGGTCCCCGCCTCCGAGCCCGGTCTGGGCAAGGCGGTCGAGCTGAAGGTGCCGCGCTACTCGCAGGAGATCCACAAGGGCCAGTACCCCGAGTACGACAACGGCGGCGAGGCTTGGTGCAGCCCCACCTCCTCGCAGATGATCATCGAGTACTGGGGCCGTAAGCCCACCGCCGAGGACCTCGCCTGGGTCAACCCCGACTTCGCCGACCCGCAGGTCTGCCACGCCGCGCGCTACACCTTCGACTACCAGTACGAGGGCTGCGGCAACTGGCCCTTCAACGGCGCCTACGCCGGCACCTACCGGAACATGAACGGCATCGTCACCCGGCTGAACTCCCTCAACGACGCCGAGGAACTCGTCGCCGCGGGCATCCCGTTGATCACCTCGCAGTCCTTCATCGAGTCCGAACTGGACGGCGCGGGCTACGGCACCGCCGGCCACCTGATGACCGTCGTCGGCTTCACCAAGACCGGCGACGTCATCGCCAACGACCCCAACTCCCCGGACAATCCCTCGGTCCGCCACGTCTACAAGCGCCGCCAGTTTGAAAATATCTGGCTCCGCACCAAGCGCAAGAACGCCGACGGCAAGGTCGTCGGCGCCACCGGCGGCGTCTGCTACCTCTACTTCCCGACGGAGCTGACCACCGCTCAGAAGCGGGTGCTGCAGAAGCACGGCGTGCACTGAGCCGGTCGGCGATCGACCGTGACCTCGGGCAGGGGCACGGCGACGGACGGCACGGTGACGGTGACGACTGAACGGCCAGGCGTGGCCTGGCCGTTCAGTCATGGTGGGGTGCCGGTGTGGCTAGCGGTTGTCGTCCTTGTGCGCGTCGTGGACCAGCGCGTCGACCCGGCTGAGGACCTGGTCGATGATGTTCAGGCCCTCGCGGGCCTCGGATTCGGTGATGGTGCACGGCGGCACGAGGTGGATGCGGCCCGAGTTGGCGAACGGCAGCAGTCCCAGTTCCTTCGCCGTGCGGACGGCCTCGGCCATCACCGGGCTGCTGCCCCCGGTCGGCGCGACGGGTCGGCGGGTGTGCGGGTCCGTGACGAGCTCGATGGCCCAGAAGACGCCGCGTCCGCGGACCTGGCCCACGCTGGGGTGCTTCGTGGCGAGCCGTGCGAGTTCGGGGCCGAAGACCTCGCTGCCGATCCAGCGGGCGTTGTCGATGATGCCGTCGCGTTCCATGACGGTGATCGCTGCGACGGCCGCCGCACACGCCAGGGGGTGCCCGGAGTAGGTGAGCCCGCCGGGGTAGGGGCGGTGCGCGAAGTGGTCGGCGATCCAATCGCTGATGACCACACCGCCCAGCGGCACATAGCCGGAGTTGACACCCTTGGCGAAGGTCAGCAGGTCGGGGACCACGCCTTCGTCACCGCAGACGAACCATGCGCCGGTGCGGCCGAAGCCGGTCATCACCTCGTCGACGATGAACGCTATGCCGTACCGGTCGCACAGCTCCCGTACGCCGGCGAGATAGCCCGGCGGGGGCAGCATGATGCCTGCGGTGCCGGGGATGGCCTCCAGCAGGACCGCGGCGATGGTTTCCGGCCCCTCCAGCTCGATGACCTGCTCGAGGTGTGCGAGCGCCCGCCGGCACTCCTCCTCCTCGGTCGTCGCGCCGAAGTGGCTGCGGTACAGGTAGGGGCCGAAGAAGTGGACCACCCCGGAGGTCGCGTCGTCGTTCGGCCAGCGACGCGGGTCCCCGGTCAGATTGATCGCGGTCTGCGTTCCGCCGTGGTAGGAGCGGTAGCGGCTCAGTACCTTGGGCCGGCCGGTGGCCAGGCGGGCCATGCGGACGGCGTGTTCGTTGGCGTCGGCACCGCCGTTGGTGAAGAAGACCCGGTTCAGGTCGCCGGGAGCGCGTTCGCAGATCAGGCGGGCTGCCTGCGAGCGCTGGTCGTTGGCGTGCTGCGGGGCGACGGTGGCCAGGGTGCGGGCCTGGTGGGCGATCGCCTCCACGACGTAGGGGTGCTGGTGGCCGATGTTGGTGTTCACCAGCTGCGAGGAGAAGTCGAGCAGCCGGTTGCCCTCGCCGTCCCAGACGTAGGAGCCCTCGGCGCGGGTGATGATCATGGGGTCGAGGGCGGCCTGTGCGGACCAGGAGTGGAAGACGTGCCGGCGGTCCAGCTCGTAGGTCCGGGCGACCGCGCGGGTGTCGAGCTCTTGATGGAGAAGGGTCATCGCGGCGCCTCCTTCAGGCGGTCTGCGGGAAGCCGAGGTTGAGGCCGCCCTGGTCGGGGCCCCGCCAGCGGGTGGTGACGACCTTGCCGCGGGTGAAGAAGTGCACTCCCTCTGTGCCGTGCGCGTGTGTGTCCCCGAACAGCGAGCTCTTCCAGCCGCCGAAGCTGTAGTACGCCATCGGCACGGGGATCGGCACGTTGATGCCGACCATGCCGACCTCGACCTCGTTGTGGAAGCGGCGCGCGGCTCCGCCGTCGTTGGTGAAGATCGCCGTGCCGTTGCCGTACGGGTTCGAGTTGATCAGTTCGAGGGCCTCGTCGTAGGAGTCGACCCGCAGGACGGACAGGACCGGCCCGAAGATCTCGTCCGTGTAGCAGCTCATGTCGGTGGTGATGCGGTCGAGCACCGTGGGGCCGAGCCAGAAGCCGTCCCGGCCGCCGTCGGCGTCGACCGTGCGGCCGTCGACGACCAGGCTCGCACCGTCCTGCTCGGCCTGGTCGATGTAGGAGGCGACCCGGTCGCGGTGCGCCCCCGTCACCAGCGGCCCCATGTCACAGTCCCGGGTGCCGTCACCGGTCCTGATGCCCCGGGCGCGCTCGGCGATCTTCGCGACCAGCTCGTCGGCGATGTCGCCGACCGCCACAACGGCAGAGATGGCCATACAGCGCTCGCCCGCCGACCCGAACCCGGCGTTGACCATGGCATCGGCGGCGAGGTCGAGATCGGCGTCGGGCAGGACCACGGCGTGGTTCTTGGCTCCGCCCAGAGCCTGCACCCGCTTCCCGTTGGCGGTTCCCGTGGCGTACACGTACCGGGCGATCGGGGTGGATCCCACGAAGCTGATGGCCTTGACGGCCTGGTGGGACAGCAGCTCGTCGACCGCGGTCTTGTCGCCCTGCAGTACGTTGAACACGCCGGGGGGCAGCCCGGCATCGGCCCACAGTTCGGCCAGCCACAGAGCGGCCGAGGGATCCTTCTCGCTCGGCTTGAGCACCACGGTGTTGCCGGCCGCGATCGCTACGGGGAAGAACCACATGGGCACCATGGCGGGGAAGTTGAACGGCGAGATGATGCCGACCACCCCGAGCGGCTGCCGGATCGAGTTCACGTCCACCCCGGTCGAGGCGTTCTCGGTGAACCCGCCCTTGAGCAGGTGGGGGATGCCGCAGGCGAACTCCACCACCTCCTGGCCGCGGGTGACCTCCCCCAGCGCGTCGGACAGCACCTTGCCGTGCTCGCCGGTGATGATCTCGGCGAGCTCGTCCTTGCGCTCGTTGAGCAGCTCACGGAACCGGAACACGATCGAGGTCCGCTTTGCCAGCGAGGTGTCGCGCCAGCCGGGGAAGGCGGCCGCAGCCGCCTCGATCACCGTGCGTGAGTCCTCCGTATCAGCGAGTGCCACCTCGCGCGTCACCGCACCGGTCGCCGGGTTGGTCACCACGTCGGCACGGCCGCTGGTACCGGGGAACGGCTTGTTGTTGACCCAATGCCCGATGCGTGACAGATCGCTGGTCGCCACTGCTTCCCTCGCCTTCGCTTGATCACTCATGAACCCGCAGGTCCGGGGCCGGGTGGCCGACGACCTGTGTGCTGCGAGGGTGCCAGAATCCGGGCTTTCGGACTGTAAAAATGCATGGCCAATTACTTACACTTCGTAAATGCAGCCGACGATCCGGGAAGTCCTCACACTCCCTGTCATGGCCACGGGCCGACCGCACGTCATCGGCGGCCGCGAGCACCTCGACCGTCCGGTCCGCTGGGTCCACATCAGCGATCTCGCCGACCTCACCGATCTGCTCGAGGGCGGCGAACTCGTGCTGACCACCGGCCTGCCGCTGGCCGGCGGCGCCCGCCAGGCATCCGCCTACCTGGCCATGCTGGCCGAGCAGGGCGTGGCGGGCCTCGTGGTCGAACTGGGTACCCACCTCAAGACCGCGCCCGACCATCTGGGGCACCTGGCCGACTCGGCCCGGCTCCCGGTGGCGGTCCTGAACACCAAGATCCGCTTCATCGAGGTCACCCAGCAGGTGCACCGGCTGATCGTCGCCGACCAGTACGACGAGGTGGAGTTCGCCCGGACCACCCACGAGGTCTTCACCTCCCTCAATATCGCCCGCGCCTCCATCACGGACATCGTCACGCGCGCAGCAACGACCCTGGGCGCGCCCCTCGTGCTGGAAGATCTCAGCCGGCACGTGCTGGCCTTCTGCGCCGTGGACACCCCGACCGCGCACCTGCTGGACCAGTGGGCCGAACGATCACGCCTCCACGACTCCGCGGGCACCCCCACCAGCGGGTCCACATGGTCGGCCGTCCCGGTGGGTGTCGGTTCCGAACGCTGGGGGCGGCTCGTGCTGCCCATGCAGGCACCGAACGCGTCCCGTGCGCGCATGGTCCTCGAACGCGCCGCACAGTCCCTCCAGCTGCACCGGATGATCCAGCAGGAGCGCGAAGCCCTCGTCGTCCACGCGCTCGGCGGCCTCCTCGACGATCTGCTCAGCGGCCGGATCACCGACGACGCCGAGGCCCGGGCCCGGGCGAGCGCCCTCGGCCTCACCCCGAGCACCCGATACGTCCCGCTGTCCGTACGTGTCCCACGACGGCCCGACACCGACGCACTCGGCCAGGGCGAAATCGACCGCCGCCTGCTGGCCGCCGTCCGCCAGGCAGCAGCCGCAGCAGGCCAGAGCGCGATCGCCGCCATCCGCCGCGAGGGAACCGTCTCGGCGATCATGTCGTGCCCCGCCAGTGACAGCACCGACGCCGCACTCGGCACCGTGTGCACCGGTCTGCGTGAGCGGTTGACCGGACACGGCGGCGCGGACGGCTGGGTCGCCGGCACCGCGCCCGCCGCCCAGAGCCTCATCGCAGCGGCCCAGGGCCTCACCGAGGCGGAACACGTTGCCGACGTGGGGCTGACCATGCCCGACGCCAACCGGCTGTACCGCTCGACCGACGTACGCCTGCGCGGACTTGTCGCCCTGCTCCGCAACGACCACCGCGTACAGGCGTTCGCCGAGACCGAACTGGGCCGCCTGCTCGACCACGACGCCCGCACCGGCGAGGACCTCTTGGCCCTGCTGCGCACCTACCTCGACTGTGCCGGCTCCAAGACGCTCACCGCACGCCTCACCGGCCTGAGCCGCCCCACCCTCTACAGCCGTCTACGGACCATCGAGCGCATCCTGCGCGTCTCCCTGGATTCCGCCGAGTCACGTACCTCGCTGCACACCGCACTCATGATCGTCGACGCTCGCTGACGGTTGGTGGTCTCGGCAAACTCGGCTTGGTGCTCCGGGAACTCGGCCACCCAGCGGCAGGAGCGGCAGCGGACCGGCTCACGGGGGTGGCTTCCGTACGGAGGTCAGCGACGCGGGGGATTCCTGCGGGGTGTGCTGCTCGTACGATCCGGGCCGGGTCGGCGTTCTCGACGCCGATCGCCGTCGACCGGATCGTTTCCGGGCCCGTGCGGCCGGGGTCGCCGTCGAGGGTGTGCGCCGTGCCGGGAGTCGTGGCTTCCGGCACGGCGCGGCGGGTGGTGCGGTGCCGGCGCGGAGTTGCGCCGGGGAGGACCGTCCGGCGGTTACGGGAAGGTGAGCTTGAAGCTGTTGATGTAGCCGGTGTCGGCCGGGCCCTTGTCCTGGACCCTCAGCTGCCAGTCGCCGTTGGCGTTTTCCGCCGAGGCGTCGACGGAGTAGGTGGTGTCGATGTTCGGCGTCGGGTCGGCTGCCACGCTGTGCAGTCGGTAGGCCCTGCCGCTCGGACCGATCAGGTCGATCTGGAGGTCACCGCTGTAGGTGTGCACGATGTTCACGCCCACCTTGAGGCTGGTGGGGGCCCGCCCGGTCAGCCCGGTGGTGGTGACCTTGGAGGTGACGGCCGCGCCGGGGTAGTCCGGGATGGCGACGTCGGTGTCGTTGGCGAACGTCTTGCCGCTGCCCGGGTCGCCGCCGCCGGAGCGGGCGCCGACGGCCACCCCTGCCCAGGCGTCCGCCACCGCCTTGTACTCGGCGCTGCTGGTGCCGTACAGCTCACCGGCCACCGCGAGCGTCCCGGTGCGTGCCGAGGCGTAGTTGGTGGTCGAGGTGAACTTGGTGGTCAGCGCCTTGTACCAGATGAGTGCGGCCTTTTCGCGGCCGATGCCGGTGACCGGGAGACCGTCGGCGGTGGGCGAGTTGTAGCTGACACCGTTGATGACCTTGGCGCCGCTGCCCTCGCTCAGCAGGTAGAACCAGTGGTTGGCGGGGCCCGACGAGTAGTGCACGTCGATGTTGCCGATGCCCGCGTACCAGTTGTCCTTGGACGCGCCGTCCTTGCTGGGCTTGTCCTGGTGGCGCAGCGGGGTGCCGTCGCCGTTGATGTCGATCTTCTCGCCGATGAGGTAGTCACCCACGTCCGAGGAGTTGCCGGCGGAGAACTCCACCGCCGTCGCCAGGATGTCCGAGGTCGCCTCGTTCAGACCGCCGGACTCGCCGCTGTAGATGAGGCCCGCGGTGGCCGAGGTGAGGCCGTGGGTCATCTCATGCGCTGCGACGTCCAGCGAGGTCAGCGGTTTGGCGTTGCCCGAGCCGTCGCCGTACGTCATACAGAAGCAGCTGTCGCTCCAGAACGCGTTGACGTAGTTGTTGCCGTAGTGGACCCGGGAGTACGCGCCCTTGCCGTCGCCGCGGATGCCGGAGCGGCCGAAGGCCGCCTTGTAGTAGTCCCATGTCTCGGCCGCGCCGTAGTGGGCGTCGGCGCCGGCGGTCGCGGCGTTGGACGGACTGCCGTTGCCCCAGGTGTCGGAGGACTGGGTGAAGAGCGAACCGGTGCCGGACGTCCCGCGGTTGAGGTTGTAGGTCTTGTGGGCGCCGCGGTCGTTGTCGGTCAGCGTGTAGTTCGAGCCCGACTGGGCGGTGCTCAGGCTGACTTGGCCGCTGTACTGGGTGTTGCCGATGCCGTTGTGGACGGCCTGCCACTGATAGAGCTTCCTGCCGGAGCGGGCGTCGGTGACCACGTGCAGCTCGTTGGGCGTGCCGTCGTCCTGGAGCCCGCCGACGACCGTCTCGTAGGCGAGGGCCGGCCTGCCCTCGGCCAGCCATACGACCTTGCGCGGTGCGCGGTCGGCGTCGGTCTTCTGCGAGCCCGCGGCGTCGGCGGCCTTGAGCGCCTGCCGCTCCGCCGTCGCGGGGCGCACGCGGGGCTTTGCGGGGACGTTCTTCAGCGCGTGCTTCGAGGCGCGGAGGACCTCTTCGGTGCTGCCCTTCTCGGTGGTCTCGACGACGAGGTCACCGCCGAGGACGGGCAGCCCGTCGTAGGTGCGCTCGTAGCGGGTGTGGACGGTGCCGTCGCGGTCCTTGAGCACGTCGCGGACGACCAGCTTCTCCTTGGCGCCGAGATCCAGCTTCTCGGCGGTGGCGGCCTTCTTGCTGTCGGCCTTCCGCAGCAGTGCGGCGCGCTGGGCGGGCGAGAGCTTGGCGGGCAGGGCCCCGGTGTCGGCTCCCTTGGCGGCGGCCACCTTGGCGGTGGCCCGGCCCTGGTCGTCGGCCGTCGCCGGTCCGGTCTGGACGGCTGTCGAGAGCAGCGCGGCAACGGCGCCGAGCGCGATGCCGGCGGACGCCTTCGGGTGCGCGAGACGTTGGGGGAGACGTCTGTGGGAGGTGGTGGAGCCTCTGTGGGAGGTTGATCTTCGCAATGCTGACTCCTTCTGCGGGCCGCAGGGTTGTGCGGCCGGGGAGACCGGGCGGCGGATGACCGTCCGGGCAGATCTCGGCAGAACAAGGCAGAGCAAGGCAGAACTGGTGGAACCAGTGGAACGGGTGGAACGGGCGCGGCGGTCGGAGCCGCCCGAATGCCGCGTGGGGGAACGGCCGCTGCTTTCGCGGGGTTGCGCGGCGGCCAGTCGCAGAGTGCCACCCGGATGAGCGTCTGTCAGGAGCGCATCGGGGATTGGCCGGAAACGGTCCGTTGTCCGTAGTGAAGCGTTCGCTGTCCGGACAGTTCACTGCCCGAACCCGGGCGTCCGGTCCCGACCGTCGCCGCCCGCCCGGTCCAGCGCTCAGTCGCGGAACGAACCGTCCGCGCGCCGTGCATGGTTGGACAGCAGATGTCCGCACTGGGGGCAGTGGCGCCGCAGCCCTCGCTTGAGGACGTAGCCGATTCCCACGGTGCACAGATACATCAGGCCGACCGCGGTCTTCTGTATGAGCTTTCCCAGTCCCGACTTGGTGCAGGTTGCGCAGTCACGGCATCCGGTACCCATCGAATCCCCTCGCTTTCGGTTGTCCTGTCCAGCGGTGCTGCTGTTCAAGACGTGAGGGGAGACGGGTGAGGGTGCTCCGAGTACCGTCCGGGGACGGCCCCGGGACCGGGCTGTTACGGACCCGCGCCCAGCCCCCACGGCGGGCTGCCGCCGAAACGGGGAGCCGCGGAAACGGGAGGGGCGGCAGGCGGGAGCCCCCTAATCCGTACGGACCTCCGCGCGGTCGCCACCCCACCGGGTGTGGAACGTGCCCTCACGGTCGGCGCGCTGATAAGTGTGAGCGCCGAAATAGTCGCGCTGGGCCTGGGTGAGGGCGGCGGGGAGCCGGTGGGCCCGCAGCCCGTCGTAGTAGGCAAGCGCCCCCGACATGCCCGGCGTCGGCACCCCGCGCCGCGCCGCCAGAGCCACCGTTTCCCGCCAGGCACTCTGCGCCGCGCCCAGCTCCCGCCCGAACTCCGGATCGGCCAACAGCGTGGGCAGACCGGGACGTTCGGCGAACGCCCCGCGGATGCGGTCGAGGAACGCCGCGCGGATGATGCACCCCGCACGCCAGATGGCCGCGACGGACGAGAGATCGATGTCCCAGCCGTACTCCGCGCTCCCGGCCCGGATCATGTCCCAGCCCTGCGCGTAGGAGATGACCTTCGAGGCGTAGAGCGACTGCTCGACCTGTTCGGCGAAGCGGGCCGACTCCGTCTCCGAGAGCCGCGCCGGCTGCGCGGCACCGTCCCCGCCCCCGCCCGCAGGTGGGCCCGACAGCGCCGTGCCCACCTCTCGCAGCTGAGTGTGCCCGGACTGCGAGCGGGCGAAGACCGCCTGCGCGATGCCCGGCACCGGCACCCCCAGATCCAGTGCTGTCTGTACGGTCCAGCGGCCGGTGCCCTTCTGCTCGGCACGGTCAGCCACGATGTCGACGAACGGCCGGCCGGTGTCCGCGTCGGCGTGGGTGAGGACCTGTGCGGTGATCTCGATGAGGTAGGAGTCCAGCCGGCCCTCGTTCCAGCCGCGGAAGACGTCCGCGATCTCGGCGGGCGCCAGGCCGGCCACGTTCCGCAACAGGTCGTACGCCTCTGCGATGAGCTGCATGTCCGCGTACTCGATGCCGTTGTGGACCATCTTCACGAAGTGACCGGCACCGTCGGGACCTATGTGCGCGGTGCACGGCGCGCCGTCCGGTGCGCGGGCCGCGATCCGCTCCAGCAGCGGGCCCAGCGCCTCGTACGACTCCGCCGAGCCGCCCGGCATGATGCTCGGGCCCAGCAGAGCGCCCTCCTCGCCGCCGGAGATGCCGGTGCCGACGAAGTGGATGCCCCGCTCGCGCAGCGCGGCCTCGCGGCGACGGGTGTCCTCGAAATGCGCGTTGCCACCGTCGACGATGACATCGCCGGGCTCGACCAGCCCGGCGAACTCCTCGATCACCGCGTCCGTCGGCCCGCCCGCCTTCACCATCACCACCAGGCAGCGGGGCCGTTTCAGGGCCGCCACGAACTCCCGGGCCGAGGTGGTGGGCACGAAATCGCCCTCGCCGCTGAACTGTTCCACCAGCTCCCGGGTCCGCGCCTCGGTGCGGTTGTGCAGCGCGACGGTACAGCCGTTCCGGGCGAAGTTACGGGCGAGGTTGCGCCCCATGACGGCCAACCCGGTGACACCGATCTGCGCCGAAGCTGTCATGTTCATCCCTTTCCGACTTCCCGAGCCCCGTCGATCGTCCCCCGAGACGCCCCGGTCCGCTCGCTGCCCCGGACGTCTCAGGCGCCCGGACGCATCCGCGGCATCCGCGCCATCAAGGACGGATGGCCCCCGCGGCATCCTGCTCACTTGGCGTCGGCGTAGCACTCCACGACGGCCGTGGTGAAGGTGAACCGTACGGGCGTCGGCCCGAACGCGGCGACGGCCGCCTGCTCACCGGCCGCAACGATCGCTTCCCGTACCTCGGCCGCCTCCTCGGCGGGGCAGTGCACGATGACCTCGTCGTGCTGGAAGAACACCAGCTCGGCAGCGAGGTGTGCGAGCCGCTGCCGCAGTGCGGCCAGCATCAGTACCGCCCAGTCGGCCGCACTGCCCTGGACCACGAAGTTCCTGGTGAAGCGGCCCCGCGCCCGCGCGGCACCGGCCCCGCCCTCCGGTTCACCGCGCGCACCCAGGCCCTCACCGGACTCGGGGCCCGTGCCGCCCGCATCCTCCCCGCTGCCGTCCCCATGGCCTATGGGAGGGCAGGTGCGGCCCAGGTGCGTACGGACCAGCCGGCCCTCCTCGCCCGCTCGGGCCGCCTCGTCCACATAGGCCACGGCAGCGGGGAACCGTCTTCGCAGCGCAGCCAGGTTCTTCAGCCCGTCACCGCTGGTCTGGCCGTAGATCGCGCCGAGCAGCGCCAGCTTGGCCTGGGAGCGGTCCCCGGAGAACGCCCGCTCCGACAGTGCGGTGTACAGATCACGCTCGCCGCCCGCCACTGCCATCAGGCCAGGGTCCCGGGAGACGGCCGCCAGCACGCGCGGCTCCATCTGGTCGGCGTCCGCCACCACCAGCCGCCGGCCCGGATCGGCGACCACGGCCCGCCGCACCACCTTCGGGATCTGCAAGGCGCCGCCCCCGTTGGTCGTCCACCGGCCCGAGGCCGCACCGCCGGGTACGTACTCGGCGCGGAAGCGCCCGTCCCGCACCCAGGAGCGCAGCCAGCTCCAGCCGTGCGCGGTGTAGAGCCGGTACAGCTTCTTGTAGCGCAGCAGCGGCTCGACCGCGGGGTGGTCCACCTTCTGCAGCTCCCAGGCCCGCGTGGAGCTCAGCCGGACCCCCGCGCGGGCGAACGCCTGCAGCACGTCCGCGGCCAGGTCGGGCCGCACCCGTACGCCGGGTCCGAACGCCTGTGAGATCTCCTCCTCCAGCTCCACGAGGCGTCTGGGCAGCCCGCTGCCCGCATACCGCTCGCCCAGCAGCTCGTCCAGCAGCTCCCGGTGGATCTCCGCGCTCCAGGGCACACCGGCGTGCGTCATCTCCCCGGCCACCAGCGTGCCCGCCGACTCGCCGGCCAGCAGCAACCGCATCCGGTCCGGATGCTCGGCCCGGGCGGTGCGGTCGAGCTGCGCCGCGTAGACCTCCAGCAGCGCCTCCAGCGGGTCCGCCCCGTCCGGCAGCGGCACGGGGCCGGTCTCGAACAGCGAGGGCTGCGGGTCCGTCTCCCGCGGGGACGGCTGCCGGTCCGGGGGCACCGGCCGCCCGTGCAGCCGTGCCCAGGCAGCGGGCAGCGAGCGCGGCTCGCCCGCTCTGCCCTCGTGGCCCAGCAGCAGGGCTTCTGCCGTCTCCACGTCGTAGCACCGCTCCATCCGCACCCCGGAGCCCAGCAGCGCGGGCAGCACCTGGGGCGTGGCACGCCACACCCAGCGGGTCGTCCCGGGCCGCGACCGTACGGCCGCCGCCGCCGACTCCTCCGTACGCACGGGACCCGCCGCCCGGCCCTGTGCGTCCAGCGGGCACACCCGCACCCGGCCGTCGTCGGCCTGGGCCAGCGCCCATCGGCCTCCGGCAGCCGGTGTACGGCCTTCGCCGGGCGCCTCCCGCGTGGCGTGCGGAACCCCCGTTTCGTTCATGTTCCGGAGTCTCTCAGCTGCCTCTGACAACGCCCTCCGGCCGAGCCGACCCCCGGCGTCACGCTCCGAGCATGCGCATATCTCCCGCCTTTCTGGACACTCGTCGACAGCAGAGCGTCCTTCCGGCGGAGAGGGAAACCATGGACATATCGGGTGTCATCAGCGCGCTCGTCGTCGGTGTCGTCATCGGTGCGCTCGGTCGGCTGGTGCTGCCGGGCAGGCAGCAGGTGGGGCTGCTGTGGACGATCGTGGTCGGCATCGTCGCCGCGTTCATCGGTACCGGCATCGCGGATGGCGTCGGCGTCGCGGACACCAGGGGGTTCGACTGGATCGAGCTGATCATCCAGATCGCCCTCGCGGCGGTCGGCGTCGGCGCGCTGGAGCGGGCGCGCGCGGGATCAGGAGGGCGGGTGCGCCGCTAGCAGGCGGGCACCCCGCCACCGGGGCGTCCGCGCGGACGTGCGGACGCGCACAAGGCCCCGCGGTACACCACCGCGGGGCCTACAGGTGATTCGCCGAGCAGCTTCCGCTCTACCGGATGGACTTGATCAGCTCTCCGTCCGAGGTGTCGCCGCTCAGCTCCCAGAAGAAGGTGCCGCCGAGGCCCTGCTGGGAGGCCCAGTCACTCTTGGTGCCGACCGTCTCCGGGGTGTCGTAGCTCCACCACTGGTTGCCGCAGTGGGCGTAGGCGGTGCCGGCGACCTTGCCGGTGGCCGGGCAACGGTCCTTGAGGACCTTGTAGTCCTCGATGCCCTGCTCGTACTTGCCGGGTGCCGGACCGGACGCGGTGCCGCCGGGTTCGGACTGGTTCACCCCGGTCCAGCCACGGCCGTAGAAGCCGAGCCCGAGCAGCATCTTGTCCTTGGGGACGCCCATCTGCATGAGCTTGGCGATGGACTCCTTGGTGTTGAAGCCCTCCTTGGGGATGCCCTCGTACGGGGTCAACGGTGAGTGCGGTGCCGTGGGCCCCTGCGCGTCCCAGGCGCCGAAGTAGTCGTAGGTCATCGGGAGATACCAGTCGACGTACTGTGCGGCCGTCTTGTAGTCGGTGGCCTCCAGCTTCCCGCCCTTGGAGGCGTCGGCGGTGATCGCCGCGGTCACCAGCTTGTCGCCGAACTTGTCGCGCAGCGCCTTCATCATGTTCCCGAAGGCGTCCTTGCCGCTGGTGTCACAGCTGAGTCCGCAGGCGTTCGGGTACTCCCAGTCGATGTCGATGCCGTCGAAGAGCCCCTTCCAGCGGGAGTCGTTGAGCAGGTTGTAGCAGGACTCGGCGAACGCCGCCGGGTTCTTGGCCGCCTCGCCGAAGCCGCCGGACCAGGTCCAGCCGCCGAACGACCACAGCACCTTCAGGTTCGGGTGCTTCTGCTTGAGCTTCAGCAGCTGGTTGAAGTTGCCGCGCAGCGGCTGGTCCCAGGTGTCGGCCTTGCCGTCCACACTCTGGTCGGCGGTGTACGCCTTCTCGTAGTCGGCGTAGCTGTCGCCGACGGTGCACTTGCCGCCCTGGACGTTGCCGAAGGCGTAGTTGATGTGGGTGAGTTTGTCGGCCGAGCCCGAGGTCTCGATGTTCTTGACGTGGTAATTGCGCTGGTAGACGCCCCAGTTGGTGAAGTAGCCGATCGTCTTGCCCGCGGCCGACGATTTCGCGGCCGTGGTCCGTGCCTGCCGCTTTTCGGTCCCGGCAGACGCGGTGGCCGAGAGCAGGGTCGCGGCCAGGACCGCGGCACACAGCGCGCCCAGGAGGGCGATGAGTCCGCGGCGGCGGTTACGGGTCAGGCGTGGGGGTCTGGCGGTGAGGGAGTGTTGGCTGTCCGATCCGAGCATGGTCACCTCGCGTGTGGGGTGCGGGGGGTGTGGTGCCGGTCGTTCGTTCGGGGAATGTAGAAGGACTAGACCAGTTCGTCAATGGTTCGAACCAATCCCCGCTGTCGGACCACACCTCCCGCAACGGCCCCGGTCACGGTTCGGTTCAGCCCGGTACGCCGGTGACGGGGGGCCCGCGATCGGGCATACTCCAACTCGCCGCAGCCGCTGGTCAGCCACCCTCGCGACCCGACGGTGCAGTATCACGGCAGGGGCAGCGGCACCCCCGGCCCGCCCGCGGGCCGGTGTCCCTCGGCGACCCGCCCCACCCCGGCGCGGTCGCCGCAGTTCCTGACCCGAAGGAGAGCGCGCCATGCCTAAGGACGGTCCGCAGCCGGTGGAACGTGAACTGCCCACCGACGAGTCACGCGACCTACTGGGCCTCGTCCGGGATCTGGTGCAGCGGGAGATCAAGCCGGTGGCGGCCGAACAGGAGGCCGCGGGAGTCTTCCCCCGCGAAACCTTCCGGCTGCTCTCCGAGGCGGGACTCCTCGGCCTGCCCTACCCGGAGGAGTACGGCGGCGGAGGCCAGCCCTATCAGGTCTATCTCCAGGTCCTGGAGGAACTGGCCGCAGCACGCCTCACCGTGGGGCTCGGCACCAGCGTGCACTCCCTCGCCTGCCACGGGCTGGCCCACTTCGGCAGCAAGGAACAGCGCACCGAGTGGCTGCCCGACATGCTCGGCGGCGGCCTGCTCGGCGCCTACTGCCTCTCCGAGCCCTCCTCCGGCTCCGACGCCGCCGCGCTGCGCACCCGAGCCGTCCGCGACGGGGACTCCTGGGTGCTGAACGGCACCAAGGCGTGGATCACCCACGGGGGCATCGCCGACTTCTACACCGTGCTCGCCCGCACCGGCGAGGAGGGGCCCTGCGGCATCACCGCGTTCCTCGTCCCGGCCGACTCCGAAGGGCTGAGCGCCGCGACTCCCGAACACAAGATGGGGCTGAACGGATCACCCACCGCGCAGCTCCACTTCGACGGGGTGCGGGTGCCCGATGCGCGTCGGCTCGGCGACGAGGGCCAGGGCTTCCCCGTCGCCCTCTCCTCGCTCGACTCGGGCCGGCTGGGCATCGCGGCCTGCGCCGTCGGCGTCGCGCAGGCAGCACTCGACGAGGCGCTGGCCTACACGGCGGAACGCGAGCAGTTCGGCCGCCCCCTCGCGGACTTCCAGGGACTCCGCTTCATGCTCGCCGACATGGCCACCCGGATCGAGGCCGGACGTGCCCTCTATCTGGCGGCGGCCCGGCGGCGCGACGCAGGACAGCCGTTCTCCCGGCAGGCGGCGATGGCCAAGCTGTTCTGCACGGACACCGCCATGCAGGTCACCACCGACGCGGTGCAGCTCCTGGGCGGCTACGGCTACACGACGGACTTCCCCGTCGAGCGGTACATGCGCGAGGCCAAGGTCCTGCAGATCGTGGAGGGCACCAACCAGATCCAGCGCATGGTGGTCGCCCGGCATCTGGCGGGCCCGGAGAGCAAGGGCTGAGCCGGTGGTGCGGAACGCAGCGGTCGCCGTTCGTGCCTCGTACGCGTACCGGCCACTTCCCCCTCACCCGGCCGTCTGAGAATCTCCCGGACATCGCGTACGCCCACAGCTGGAGGCGCCAAATGTCCGCAGCCGTACCGCACTTCACCCGCCGCCGCGGCATCCGTACCGCCGCGGCGGCGGCCCTCGCACTGCCTCTCGCAACGCGCGGGGCGACCGCGCACGCCGTGCCCGCGCAACCCGCCTCCGCACCCGCGGACGAGCAGCGGAGAGCCGGGGAGACGGCAGCGCTCCGCACGATGTCCTTCAATCTGCGCTACGCCTCCGACACCCCGCCCAACAGCTGGCCCGAGCGCCGGTCCGTCATGCGGGCGCTGCTCCGTCTGGAGCGGCCGCATCTGATCGGCACCCAGGAAGGGCTGTACCCGCAGCTGAAGGACATCGCGGCCGATCTGGGACGGACGCGCTACGACTGGCTCGGCATCGGCCGCGCAGGCGGCAGCCGGGACGAGTTCATGGCGGTCTTCTACGACGTCGGGCGGCTGCTGCCGCTGGAGTACGACCACTTCTGGCTCTCCGGCCAGCCCAACCTCATCGGCTCCGCCACCTGGGGAAACACCGTCATCCGGATGGTCACCTGGGTGCGGTTCCGCGATCTGGCCACAGGGCGCGAGCTCTACCACCTCAACACCCACCTCGACCACCGGAGCCAGCCCTCGCGGGAGCGGTCGGCGGCGCTGATCGCCGAGCGCCTCTCCGGACTCGACCCGGCTCTCCCACGCCTGGTGACCGGCGACTTCAACGTCCCGGCGCACCGCAACCCCGTCTACGACACGCTGCTGGCCGAGGGCAAGCTCACCGACACCTGGGAGGTGGCGGAGAGCCGCAGCAAGCTGTACGGGACCTTCCACGGCTACAAGCCGCTGGTCCCCGACGGCGACCGCATCGACTGGATCCTCGCCTCACCCGGCGTCCGGGTACGGCGCGCCTCGATCAACACCTATGAGCGCGACGGACAGTACCCGAGCGACCACCTGCCGGTTCAGGCCCTGATCGAGCTGTGATCCTCCTCCGGGCCCCGGACCAGGGCCCGGCCGGCAGCACGCCCACCCCTCATCCGCGCGCTGAGTCCCACACGTCCCTGGCCACGTCCGCGTTGAGTGCCACCCGCACCAGCCCGGCCGCCAGCGACGCCAGCTGGTCGTTCTTCACCATCGCTGCCAGCTTCTGGGGGGACTTGGGCAGGCCCAGCCGCTCCGCGCCCTGGAGCGCCTTGTCGTCCAGATAGGGCTGGAACTCCGTCCACACCGCCTGGGCTTCCCGCAGGAAGATCGACACTCCCATGGGGCCGATGCCGGGGACCTCGCGCAGACCGCCTTCGACATCGCCGCTCTTGTGCATCTTGCGCAGGTCGCCGCCCCACCGGTCCAGCAGCAGCTCGGCACCCCGGCCGAGCTGGGTGGCGGTGCGCTCGTCATAGCGGCGGTAGCCGCCCTCGCCGAGCGCGTCGACCCGCTGCTGCCAGCTGGCCTCCGCCATCCGTTTCGGGTCCTTCATCCCCGCCTTCACCAGCGCCCGCGCGCTGGCGACCGCGATGTCCGAGCGAATCCGCGCGCTCAGCAGCAGGGACAGCACCAGCAGCTGGTAGAGCGGCTGCGGAGTGTCACGCAGCGTGATGCCCGCTTCCTCCGCGTACGTCGTCCCGTGCCGCTTCAGCAGCTCCCGCACAAGGGCCTGCTGCTGGTCCTGCTTGCCACCCTGCTTGGTGCTGGTCGACTTTCCCGTCCTGCTCTTCGTGCTCGTTTTCGCAGCCATAACGCCTCCTCGGCACCCGGGTCCCCAGCCGTACGGGATCCACGCCGGGCCCGCACGGAGCTACCCGGTCAGCTGTTCCTCACCGGCACCCGGCCGAAAACACGCTCGGCGGCCCGTCACCTCGCCGCTGTCCCGGCTCACCACTCGGCCACCCTCGGCACCGGCACCGGAACAGAGCCCTCCGCCAGCGAGCGGGCGCCGGCCACTCCCACCAGGGAGGCGGCGACCGCGGGCCGGACCGGCACCCGGGGCGGCGCCCCCTCGGTCACCGTCCGCCGGAACGCTTCGACGATCAGCGCGGTGCCCGCCTCCGCCGGGTCCACGGGTCTGCCGTACAGCGTTGTCCGCTGCGGTGGGTATATCTCGTCCCGCAACGAACCGCCGTTCGCCCAGGGCTCGTTGCGCAGCCGTACCGACCAGGCGGCGTCGCCCGGCGCGCGCAGCGACTCCGCGAGCCCTCGGGTGCCGCGCACCGACAGCCAGGACCAATGGCTGTCCGGCTCGCCCTGGAGGAAGGTCTGCCGGGTGAGCGCCAGCGCCCCCGTCGACAGCTGGGTGGCCAGCACCACCGCCATCGGGCGCTCGCTCGGCCCGACCGGGTGCGCCGTGACCTCCACAGGCCAGGCCCCGGTCACGTCCAGCACGGGGGAGAGGGTGTGGGTGCAGTACGCGGTGGGGGCGATCCGGCCGCGCCAGTGGGTGGGATCGCCCGCCATCGCGACGATGTCCTGCGGAGCGAGGCCGTGCACGTAGTCGCACTCGATCAGCTCGACGGAGCCGACCTCGCCGTCCGCGACCAGCCCGCCGATCGCCCGCACATGCGGGTGCTCGACGTAGTTCTCAGCGAAGGAGTAACTGGCCGGGGACTTCTCGGCGGCCTCGACCAGCGACCGGCCCTCCTCCTCGGTCACACAGGCGGCGCACTCGCTCAGCACGTGCACTCCCCGTTCGAGGAAGGCGAGCGCCGGCTCGGTGTGTGCGTCGAAGTCGTTGGCCAGCACGACGGCCGTCACTTCGGCGTCCAGCAGTTCCTGCCAACTGCTCGCCGTACGCGCAGTGGGGAACTCGGCGGAGGCCGCCGCCAGCAGTTCGGCGTCGGGATCGCACAACGCCGCAATGTCGAAACCCGCGCGGGCGCACCAGCGGGCGAGCACCAGCCCGCGCCGCAACCCCACCACCAGCAACCGTGCCATGCGGTCACCTTGACCGGGCCCGCCCGCCGAGGCAACCGGATTACCGGCGGGCGGCGGTGTCTTGGCGGCGGCGACCGGCGGTGCGCCAGATCAACCCTGCGTATCCGTACGGCAGTCGGTCACTTCGCGCCGACCCGCACCGGCCGGTCGTCGGGCCGTCCGGCGTGCGAGAACGGCTGGGTGCGCCAGTCCAGCCCCTCGGGCAGTGTCAGCAGTTCACTCACCGCGCGCTCGCGGGTCTCGCTGTCCCAGGGCGTGGCCTCCCGTACCTGGCGGCCCGAGCCCTGGCACACCGTCAGCCCGAACGGGTCCCAGGGTGAGGCGCACAGCCCGTGGCGCGGCAGTGTCTCCTCGTGGGTGAACACCGCGATCGCCTGGCGGCATTCGGGGCACTTGACGCGGAGACCTTCGTACATCTCGTCCTCGACGACCGGTCCTGTCAGTTCGGTGGAGACGTCCGGGCCGTCCGGGGAAGCGGCCTCGTTCGCGTGCGTCTCGTCGTACCGGTGAGCGGAGCGGGCGGACTTCGTCGTGCGCATGTAATCCCCCTCGATGGAACGGCCGGGCGACTGGGCTCCGGCCACAGCAAGCACTTCCCGCCGTGCCACGCGCATAATCACCCCGTGCGGGAGGACGCGGGAGCATATGTGTGGCCTTCGTCACATGCCTGGGGCCCGTGCGCTCGCCCCTGACGCCCGCTCGTTGCGGCGCGCCGCCCGCTCGTGCCGGAGCGTTCTCGGTGCGCCGGGCGCGCGGGCGCAGTACGGTGATCCGCTGTGGAGGAACTCGACCGTCAGATCGTGGAACTGCTCGTCAAGGACGGGCGGATGAGCTACACCGACCTGGGCAAGGCCACCGGCCTGTCCACCTCGGCCGTGCATCAGCGGGTGCGCCGCCTCGAACAGCGCGGCGTCATCCGCGGCTATGCCGCGCTCGTGGACCCCGAGGCTGTCGGACTGCCGATGACGGCGTTCATCTCCGTCAAACCGTTCGACCCCAGCGCCCCGGACGACATCGCGGACCGGCTCGCTGACGTGCCGGAGATCGAGGCGTGCCACAGCGTGGCGGGGGACGAGAACTACATCCTCAAGGTGCGGGTGGCCACCCCCATCGAGCTTGAGCATCTGCTGGCCAGGATCCGCAGCCTGGCCGGTGTCTCCACCCGTACGACCGTCGTGCTGTCCACCCCGTACGAGGCGCGTCCGCCCCGCATCTGAGACGCCGCTCCCGCGCGCCGAGGCGTGCGTAACTGCCGCTGGGTCCCCCGCCCCCGCGCGGGGAGTGAGCCCCGGGAGCGGGAGACTGTTCCCATGAGCGAGCGCACAACCCCGTCCCGGCCCCGTACCCTCCTGCTGCGCGGGGGCGAGGTGCACAGCCCCGCCGATCCGTTCGCGACCGCGATGGTCGTGGAGGGCGACAGCATCGCCTGGATCGGTACGGAGGGCGCTGCCGACTCCTTCGCCGACGGCGTCGACGAGGTGGTCCACCTCGACGGCGCCCTCGTCACACCGGCCTTCACCGACGCCCATGTGCACACAACGGCGACCGGACTCGCGCTGACCGGGCTCGACCTGTCCGGTGCCCCCACGCTCGCCGATGCGCTGGCCCAGGTGCGTGCGTATGCGAAGGCACGTCCGGACGACCGGGTGCTGCTGGGCACCGGCTGGGACGCGCACGCCTGGCCCGAACAGCGCCACCCCCGGCGCGCGGAGCTCGACGAGGCGAGCGGCGGGCGGCCGCTGTATCTGACCCGGATCGACGTCCACTCCGCGCTCGTCAGCACGGCCATGCTCGACCTCGTCCCCGACATCACCACTCGCGAGGGCTACCAGCCCGGCGCCCCGTTGACGGGCGACGCACATCACGCCGTACGGGAGACCGCGTACGCCACGCTCACCCCGCGGCAGCGCACCGAGGCCCAGCGTGCCGCCCGGGCCCACGCCGCCTCACTGGGCATCGGGGCGCTCCACGAGTGCGCAGGACCCGAGATCTCCGGCGAGGAGGACCTGCGCGGGCTGCTCGCGCTCGCCGCGGAGGAGCCGGGCCCCCGCGTCCACGGGTACTGGGCGGAACTCGTCACCTCGGCGCAGGAAGCCGCCCGCGTCGGCGAGCTCGGCGTCGTCGGCGCCGCCGGCGACCTCTTCGCGGACGGCTCCCTCGGCTCCCACACGGCGCACCTGTGCGCCCCCTATGCCGACGCGCCGCACAGCAGCGGGAGCGCACTGCTGGACGCCGAGGCCATCGCCGCCCACGTCGCCGCCTGCACCGAGGCGGGGATCCAGGCCGGGTTCCACGCCATCGGCGACGGGGCGCTCCAGGCGGTCACCGAGGGGGTGCGCCGCGCCGCCGAGACCGTCGGCCTCGACCGAGTCCGCGCCGCCCGGCACCGGATCGAGCACGCCGAGATGCTCACCGAGCGCACCATCACCGACTTCGCCGACCTGGCCCTCACGGCCTCCGTACAGCCCGGGTTCGACGCTTCTTGGGGTGGCGCGGACGGTATGTACGCGCGCCGCCTGGGCGCCGAACGCGCTGCCACCCTCAACCCGTACGCGGCGCTGCTGCGGGCCGGCGTTCCGCTCGCGCTCGGCTCGGACAGCCCCGTCACCCCGCTCGGACCCTGGGAGGCCATCCGCGCCGCCGCCTTCCACCACACCCATGAGCACCGGATCTCCGTGCGCGGCGCGTTCACCGCGCACACCCGCGGCGGCTGGCGCGCACTCGGCCGCGACGACGCCGGAGTGCTGGTTCCCGGAGCGCCCGCCGACTACGCGCTGTGGCGCACCGGGCCACTGGTCGTACAGGCTCCCGACACGAGCGTCGCCAACTGGTCCACCGATCCCCGGTCGGGCACCCCCGGGCTGCCCGATCTGACACCGGGCGGTCAAGTCCCGGTCTGTCTGCGGACGGTGGTGGGCGGACGTACGGTCTACGCACGGCCGGACGAGTGATGTAGCAGACGGCGATACGGCCGAACGAGACCCCCTCTGCCCGTCGCCGTGACGCCGCCGTCTCCGCACTGACCTGGTATTTCACCGAAACACCCCAGGTGGTCGGGCTGTTGACAATGATTGCCCGGAGCCCGGTAGGTTCGGCCGCGTCCACCACAGGACGTCCGACCGGGGATCTTCCGCGCTGTCGTCGAACGCCGCTGGGCCACGGGGTGGTGTACCGCACCGGCGCACCACCACTGCGAGCCAGGTCCAGCGCCCGCGGCACGGGACAGATGGTTACCGCCGGTCGGCGGGTGTGACCCGGAACGGGGCCCGGACGCTCAGTAGACAACGGCTTTCGGACGATCCGCAGCCAGCGGGTCCCAGGTCGGCCCGAAGGGCGCCGGGTCCCTGTCCGGGGGAATGAGCCGGACGTGGTGGTTGCGGGGTTCTTTCCTTCCGCCGGACCCTCGCCGTTGTGCTTGCCGCCGGGTGGGAAGGGCACCCCTTCAGGGGCGCGGGGAACTGCGCGCGCAAGCACCACGGCGGGTCAGTCGCCGGGCGACCGAACCACCCGAGCTCTGCGGCGCATTGTGCTGACGGGGCAACCCGTCACGCTCTGCGACCTAGCAGACACCGTTCCGGTCTGCCTTCTGTGCTTTCCCGCCGCTTTACGGTCCCGCGCCCCGCGCCGGCCCCCGCGCGTTGTACGGTCGGCTCACACCATCGCACGACCTGCTAGGAAGGCCGCGACCTTGGCTTCGGGCCCCGACACCACCTCCGCGTCCGCCCCGGACGGCTCCCGGGAGCGGAAGGCGGCACCCGCCGCGCAGCGCAGCGCGCCGGGCGAGTCAGCGCGCGCGGACAGTGCCGATACGAGCAGTGCCGGCACACCCACTGCCGAGGCGAGCAGTAACGTCCCGCCAGACAGTGGGCAGTCGGCGGTCCGTGGTGCCGCGCGCCCCGGCCGGATGCGCCGGCTTGCGGCGCTGGCGCGGCGTGAAGCACGCCGCACCGGGCTGGCCGTGCTCAGCGGTGTCGCCCTCGCGTTCGCCTTCCCGCCGTACGGGGTCTGGCCGCTCTCGATCGGGGCCGTCGCCGCGCTGAGCCTGCTCACCCGCGGCCGGACGGGCCGCCAGGGCGCCTGGCTCGGACTCGCGTTCGGCTGGCCCTTCTTCGTCGTTCTGCTCAAGTGGCTGCATGTCGTCGGCTGGGACGCGACCATCGGACTCGCCTTCATCCAGGGGCTGTTCGTCCTCGGGCTCGGTGCCGGACTCGCCATGACCTCGCGGCTGCCGCTGTGGCCGCTGTGGGGCGCCTGTCTGTGGCTGACCGAGGAATTCCTGCGCGACCGGCTGCCGTTCGGCGGCTTCTCCTGGGGACGTCTCGCCTTCGCCAACACCGACTCGCCCTACACCCCGCTGGCCGCTCTCGGCGGCGCCCCGCTGGTGTCCTTCGCGGTCGCCCTGACGGGAACGCTGCTGGCCGGTGTCGCGTTGACGGCCTGGCGGCTGCGCTCTCACGGGGCCCGCACCACCCGCGCGTACGCCCCCGGGCTCGGCGCTCTCGCGCTCGCCGGAGTGATCACGGCCGCGGGGTTCGCGGTGCCGGTACCGACCAAGGCGGCCGACACCGTGCGCATCGCCGTGGTGCAGGGCAACGTCCAGCAGCCGGGCATGCACTTCCTCGGCCGCCCCATGCAGATCCTCAACAACCACGTAGAGGCCACTCTCGATCTGGCCGAGCGGATCAAGAAGGGCAAGGAGCCCAAGCCGGATCTGGTGATCTGGCCGGAGAACTCCTCCGACCTCGACCCCTACAAATGGACCGCGGCGCGCGACCTCATCGACAAGGCCGTGAAGGCCGTCGGCGTGCCCGTCCTGGTCGGCGCCCTCGTCGACCACCCCACCAAGCAGGGCTACGTCGAGAACCAGGGCATCGTCTGGGACCCGAAGAAGGGCCCCGGCGCTTCCTACACCAAGCAGCACCCGGTCCCGTTCGGCGAGTACGTCCCCTTCCGCGACCAGCTCAGCAAGGTGATCACCCGCCTTCAGCAGGTCCCCCGCGACTTCTACCCCGGCGACCACACCGGCGTCCTGCAGACCGGCCCGGCCCGCCTCGGCGATGTGATCTGCTTCGAGGTCGCCTACGACGAGATCCCGCGGGACACCGTCAACGACGGAGCACGCGCGCTCGTCGTACAGACCAACAACGCCACCTACGGGCGAACCGGCCAGCCCGAACAGCAGCTGGCGATGTCCAAGCTGCGCGCCGTCGAGCACGGCCGCGCCGTGGTGACCGCGGCGACGAGTGGCATCAGCGCCATCGTCGAGCCCGACGGCACCATCCAGCAGCGCACGGACGAGTTCACCCAGGACGTACTCACCGGGAAGCTCCCGCTGCGCGACCAGATCACCCTCGCCGACCGCGTCGGTGCCGCTCCCGAATGGGTGATCGCTATCGTGGGCGTGCTCGCCTGCGCCGGAGCATGGGTGTTGAACCGCAGGGGGCGCAGCGTCCGTACAGAAGCCCGTACGGAAACCGCAGCGACGGACGCCGCCGACCTCGAGGACGGCACCGACGAGAACGACCGACAGGCACAACCGGAGGGGCAGCACCAGTGACGGACGGCGGACAGCGGCGGTACGGCCCGCTCGGAACGGCCCTGGTCATCATCCCGACCTACAACGAGGCCGACAACATCCAGCCCGTCGTCTCCCGGGTGCGCGAGGCGGTGCCCGAGGCGCACATCCTGGTCGCCGACGACAACAGCCCCGACGGCACCGGAAAGATCGCCGACGAGCTCGCCGGCGACGACGACCACGTCCATGTCCTGCACCGTAAGGGCAAGGAGGGCCTCGGAGCCGCGTATCTGGCGGGCTTCCGCTGGGGCATCGACAACGGCTACGGCGTGCTGATCGAGATGGACGCCGACGGCTCCCACCCGCCGGAGGAGCTGCCCCGGCTGCTGACCGCGCTGGGCGGCGCCGACCTGGTGATCGGCTCTCGCTGGGTGCCGGGCGGCCGGATCGTCAACTGGCCCAAGTCCCGCGAGTTCCTCTCCCGCGGCGCCAGCACCTACTCCCGGCTGCTTCTGGACGTCGACGTACGCGATGTGACGGCCGGCTTCCGCGCCTTCCGCAAGGAGACCCTGGAGGGCATCGGCCTGGAGTCCATCGCCTCCCAGGGCTACTGCTTCCAGGTTGACCTCACCCGCCGCACCGTGCACGCCGGGTACCACGTGGTGGAGGTCCCGATCACCTTCGTCGAGCGGGAGCGCGGCGACTCCAAGATGAGCCGGGACATCATGGCCGAGGCGCTGTGGCGGATCGCCGCCTGGGGCGTCGAGGACCGGGTCAAGAAGGTCCTCGGCCGCGGGGAGACGCATCGCGGGAGCCGCCGGGAAAGCAGCGGAGACGGCCGGCGGGACAGCTGATCCCGGGGCTACGCGGCACCAGGCACACTGGAAGAATGACGACTCGCGCACCCTTCCCGTACGAGCCACAAGGACAGGACGCGGGCGGCGCAGACGGCGGTCAGAGGCAGGGAGCCGGGGCGCGCTCCGGCGAGAAGCCCCCGCCCCGGCCGCCTCGGTCGAAGGGCCGGACCCTGCTGCCGCTGGCTGTCGCGGTGTGGGCCGTGCTGGAGATCTGGCTGCTGACCCTGCTCGGCCGGGCGGCAGGCGGGCTGACGGTCTTCCTGGCACTGGCCGGAGGCTTCGTGCTCGGCGCCGCCGTGATCAAGCGGGCCGGACGCCGTGCCTGGCGCAACCTGGCCGACACGGTGCAGCGCGCCCAGGAGCAGGCCCGCGGAGGTGGCGAGCCCGGTGACAAGCCGGCCGCCGAGAGCCGCGGCGGCAACGGGATGACGATGCTCGGCGGACTGCTGCTGATGATCCCCGGGCTGGTCTCGGACGCCGCCGCGTTGCTGTGTCTCTTCCCGCCGACGGCCAAGCTGCTGCGCGGCTCCGTGCAGCGCTCCCTGGACCGCCGCAGCGGTTTCCCGCCCGGCACCCTCGGCGACGCCTACCAGCAGGCACGCACGGCCGAGCAGCAGGTGCGGATGCACCGGCCGGACGGCAAGGTCGTCCAGGGCGAGGTCGTCCGCGACGACGAACAGCCCGGCCGCGAGGACGGGCAGCGGGGCAGCTGAGCCGCCAGTCCTGAGAGCACAAAAGGGCCCGGGGTCACACGAAGACGTGTGACCCCGGGCCCTCTCGCTGTGTTACTCGGTGCGCCGCCTCCTGGTCAGGCGGACTTGCGCTTGCTTCCGCTGTTGTCGTCGCGGGGGTGCACCGCAAGGTTCATGGTGCCGGAGCGCAGTACGGCGAGCCGCTCGGCGAGGACTTCCTCGAGCTCCTCGCGGGTACGCCGCTCCATCAGCATGTCCCAGTGCGTGCGCGCGGGCTTGCCCTTTTTCTCCTCCGGACCCTCGCCGTCCACCAGGAGCGCCTGTGCACCGCACACCTTGCACTCCCACTCGGATGGAATCTCGGCCTCTACCGAGAACGGCATCTCGAAACGATGGCCGTTCTGGCATGCGTACTCCACGGCCTGGCGCGGGGCCAGGTCGATGCCGCGGTCGGTCTCGTAGCTGGTCACCACGAGTCGCGTGCCGCGAAGAGCTCGCTCACTCATGAATTCGTGCCTCCCGGGCTGGTCGCCCACAGGACAGGTGTCGCTGTCGTCGTCATCCGGTCAACGTCCGGCCGCCGGTGAAGATTCCCGCAATCGGGAGATCGCCCACCTGTCACGCACCTCCAACCGTGACCGGAGGGCTGTGCGCCGCTGCTCTTTTGTGCCGCCGCTTCGTTGATCTGCGGTACCCCCCGGTGACCGGTTTGTCACAACTGACAGAAGATGTCACCCACTGTTCGCATCTCTTCGGCGTGCAGTAACGGTCCATCCCGGTGGGCCAAAGGCGTACACTACCGGCCCAGCACCCGCAGGTCTAAATCCGGTCCGGTGCGACATTGCCCACGGCCGTTGCCGCACGCTGTACGGGTACCCGCAACAGCAGCGTGAAACCGACCACGAAGAAGACGACCAGCGACAGGATCGCATTCCGGTAGTCGCCCGTCAGCTGATACGTCACCCCGAAGACCAGCGGTCCCAGCCAGCTGGTGCCGCGGTCGCTGATCTCGTACAGCGCGAAGTACTCCGCCTCCTTGCCGGCCGGCACCAGGTGCGAGAACAGCGAGCGGGACAGCGCCTGGCTGCCGCCGAGCACCAGCCCGATGGCTGCCGCCAGCGCGTAGAACCAGACGGGATTCTCGCGCGGCAGGAAGTACCCGGCGCCCACCGTCACCGTCCATGCCACCAGCGACCCCAGGATGGTCCGCTTGGCGCCGTAGCGGGCCGCGAGCCTGCCCAGCGCCAGCGCGCCCACCACGGCGAGGACCTGCACCAGCAGGATGGCCCCGATCAGCGTCGTCTGGTCCAGCCCCAGCCCTTCGGAGCCGAAGACCGACGCCTGGGTGATCACCGTCTGGATGCCGTCGTTGTAGAGCAGGTACGCCAGCAGGAACAGCAGCGTGAGCGGGTAGCGGCGCAACTGGCGCAACGTTCCCGCCAACTGGCGGAACCCTTGGCCGAATGCCGCGCGCCCGGTCCCGTCCGGCGCGTGCGCCACTGCGGGACGCTCCCGAAGCCGCAACAGCGGAACGACGGTGAAGACAGCCCACCACAGCCCCGCGGAGGCCAGACAGATCCGTACGGCTGTCGACTCCGTGACGCCCAATGCCTCGTGCCCCAGGAACAGCCCCAGGTTCGCCACCAGCACCAGCGCACCGGAGCCGTAGCCGAAGGCCCAGCCGCGCGAGGAGACCGCGTCGCGCTCCTCGGGCGGGGCAATCTGCGGCAGGAAGGCGTGGTAGAGCACGATGGACACCGCGAAGCTGACGTTGGCCACCACCAGCAGCACACCGCCCAGCAGATAGCGGTCGCCGTCCAGGAAGAACATCCCCGTCGTCGCCCCGGCACCCAGGTACGCGGCGGTGCCGAGCAGCGGCTTCTTGCGTCCCGTACGGTCGGCGAACGCCGCGGCCAGCGGCATCACCAGCACCGACAGCAGTACGGAGGCCGAGACCGCGTACGGGAAGAACGAGCCGGCCCGCACCGGTATGCCCAGCGGGTGCACATAGCCGTCCGCGTCGGCAGCGGCCTTGGTGACCTCGGTCAGATAGGGGCCGAGGAAAACGGTGAGGACGCTGGTGGAGAAGACGGAGTTCGCCCAGTCGTAGAAATACCAGCCGCGCTGCTCGCGGCGGCGCTCCCTCAGCTGCGCCAACTCCCCGGGATCCGCGCCCTCTTCCGGTGCCTGCGGTGCGTCCGGCGCATCGGATGCGACCGTTCCCATCCCCGTTCCTCCCCGTTGAAATGTTCTGCCGTCCGGTGCCGGCGGCCTCGAACGGATCCCGGAACTCGAACGATCTTCGCAACCGGTGCGGGGAGACTACAGCCCGGCTGCCGCAGCCCGGAAAGTCACGCGCGATCAGCCCTCCGGCCTGGCATTCTGGCTCCGCCCCGAACCCGAGCGTCCTGGAGCCCGGCCCGCCATGCCCGCAGACCCCGACCAACCAGCCCTCCGCAGCGTGGAGTTGACCGAGCGCCGTGCCGACATCGCTGGGCGGCATGTCACTTACCTCGACACCGGCGGCCCCGGCCCGGTTCTGCTCGCCCTGCACGGCCACTTCGGGCGCGGCCGGATCTACGCCCCGCTGGCCCGCGCGCTGGCGGGCCGCTACCGCGTCATCGCCCCGGACCAGCGTTCGCACGGGCGCTCCGACCGTGCCGGGACGTTCTCGCCCGAGGCGTACGCCGATGACGCCGTGGCCCTGCTGGATGTGCTCGGCATCCGCAGCGCCGCTGTGCTGGGCCACTCCATGGGCGGCGCCGTCGCCTTCGTGCTCGCGGCCCGCGCCCCGGAGCGGGTCGGTGCGCTGCTGGTCGCCGATATGACCGTGCTCAACCAGGAGCCCGAGGCGCACCCGGTGCTCGACTGCTCGTCCTGGCCACGCCGTTCCCCCACCCGGGAGGCGCTCGGTGCCGCGATCGAGGCGCACGGCATTCCGGACGCGGGCTACTTCCTGCAGAGCGCGGCGCAGTTCGAGGACGGCTGGGGCCTGCTGTTCGAGACCGGCGACATGATGGCCTCGCAGCGCGCCTTCGCGGGCGACCTGAGTGCCCACTGGCGTGCGTCCGGCCAGCCGGCGCTGCTGCTGCGCGCCGAACACAGCTTCATGCTCTCCGCGCACATGGCGCGGCGGATGGTGGCCGAGCGCCCGCGCACCGAACTGGTCACCTTCCCCGGCTGCGGGCACTGGCTGTACGAGGACGATCCCGAGGGCTTCGCCAGGGAGGTCGGCGGCTTCCTCGACCGGATGCCCTGCTGAAGCGTCACCCCCTGGGCCGGTTACTCCTGGGGCCAGGCGTCGTGTGCCTCGAACACCTCCCGCAGCATCTCCAGCCGGTCGGTCATGATTCCGTCCACGCCCAGTTCCAGCAGGGCCGCGGCGCGGGCCGGGTCGTTGACCGTCCACACATGCACCCGCAGCCCTCGTGCGTGCGCGGCCCGAACGAAGGCGCGGTCCACCACGCGGACCCTGCCGTGCCGTTCGGGTACCTGTGCGCACCCCGCTCCTGCGGGCAGCCGCCACGGCAGCCGGTAGGAGCGCATCCGCAGGGCGAGTACTCCACCGGTGCCCAGCGAGGTCAGCAGCCGGGGGCCCGCGAGGGCCCGTGCCCTGGCCACCCGCGCCTCGGCGAACGAGCCCACGCACACCCGGTCCCAGGCCGACTCGCGCTCCAGGAGCTCCAGCAGCGGGACGAGCGCGCTCCCGGTCTTCACATCGATGTTCCAGCGCACGCGCGGGAAGGCGCGCAGCAGTTCGGCGAAGAGCGGCACCGGCTCGCGGCCCGCGACGCGCGCCCGGCGCACCTCTGCCCAACTGAGCGCGGCGATGGGGCCGCTGCGGTCGGTGGTGCGGTCCAGGGTGGTGTCATGGAAGGCCACCAGCGCGCCGTCCGCCGTGGTGTGCACGTCGGTCTCCAGGTAGCGGTAGCCGAGCTCGACGGCGCGGGCGAAGGCCACATGGGTGTTCTCCAGCCCGGAGGCCGCACCGCCCCGGTGTGCGAAGGCCAGCGGCACGGTCGAGGCCAGGAACGGATGGCCGGCACCGGGAGAGGGGCGGCCCTTGGTCGTTCGTACGTTCGTCACTGCGGCAGTATCGCCGTCGCGGTTGCCGCTGCAGTACGGCCGTCACCGCGGAATCCGCGCATCCCGCCGGTACCGTCCCGCGGTCACTGCCGCAGTGTGGTGCGCCCCTCCGCGCCGCCGCCCTGGGCGACCACCCGCGACGTCTCGCCCGCCGCGGCGCTGCCCGGCAGCTCGAAGAAGCGCAGGAAGAACTGGGCGAGGGGGCCGATGGCCAGCGCGTACAGCACGGTGCCCACACCGGCCGAGCCGCCCAGCAGGATGCCGGTGAGCAGGACGACGACCTCGATACCGGTCCGCACCAGCCGGATCGAGCGGCCCGTCACCCGGTGCAGTCCGGTCATCAGCCCGTCGCGGGGGCCGGGTCCGAAGCGGGCCGAGATGTAGAGCCCTGTCGCGGCGCCGTTCAGCACCACGCCTCCGAGCAGCAGCGGGATGCGGTAGGCCAGCGCGTCCGCCTGCGGCAGCAGCCACAGTGTCGCGTCCATCGACAGGCCCACCAGGAAGACGTTGGAGACCGTGCCCAGGCCGGGACGTTCGCGTATCGGCCACCACAGCAGCAGCACCATGGCCCCGACGATGATCGAGACCGTACCGATGGACAGCCCGGTGTGCTCGGAGATGCCCTGGTGGAAGACGTCCCAGGGGTCCAGGCCCAGTCCCGCACGCACCATCAGCGCCGCGCTCGCTCCGTACAGCAGCAGCCCTACGTACAGCTGGGTGAGCCGCCGGACCAGATGCCTGTCAGAACCCCTCGCTATGGACAAAGATCTACCCTTTCTCGTGCCACTGGACTGTCTGTGGCACCCTGTGGCATGGAAGCAGGCCGTTTCAATGGCCAATCCTGGAGAGGTGGACCGGATCATGGCGCACTGGAACTCCGCCGTCGGGGCCGCTCAGCTCGCGCGGCTCCTCGGCTCGCAGCACCCCGTGCGGCGGGAGGGCCCGGGGACGGCGCGGGAGAGCTCGGCCGTGGCAGGCGCGCTCGGCGTTGCCGAAGCGCCGGTCGCCGGCGTGTCCGGCGTGGACACGGCGCAGGCCACCCGGAAGGTGCCCGCCTACCGCTCCCTGGCCGAGGGTCTGCGGTTGCTCGTCCTGGAGGGCCGGATCCCGGTCGCAACCCGGCTGCCCGCCGAGCGGGAGCTGGCCGCCGCACTGTCGGTGAGCCGCACCACGGTGGCCGCCGCCTTCGAAGCCCTGCGCTCCGACGGGTTCCTGGAGTCCCGCCGCGGCTCCGGGAGCTGGACGACCGTACCGGCGGGGAAGCCGCTGCCCACCCGTGGCCTCCACCCCCTCCCGCCCGAGAACGAGGGCACCGTCATCGACCTGGGCTGTGCCGCGCTGCCCGCGCAGCCGCTCATGAACGAGGCGTTCCAGAGCGCGCTGGCGGCCCTCCCGCCCTACGCACACACCCACGGCGACTACCCGGCGGGCCTGCCCGTGCTCCGCGAGGCGCTCGCCGACCGCTACACCGCGCTCGGTGTGCCCACGATGCCGCAGCAGATCATGGTCACCACCGGCGCGCTGGGCGGGGTCGGCGCCCTGGTGCGGATGCTGGTCCCGCGCGGCGAGCGCATCGCCGTCGAACACCCCTCCTACGCGAACGTCCTGCAACTGCTCCGCGAGACGGGCGGCCGCCTCGTCCCCGTCCCGATGGCGAGCCACCTGGCCGGCTGGGACCTCCCTGCCTGGCACCGCACCCTGCGCGAGTCCGCGCCCCGGCTCGCGTACGTCGTCCCGGACTTCCACAACCCCACCGGCACGCTCGCCGGCACCGAACAGCGCCGCGAACTGGTCGCGGCGGCGCGCGCCTCGGGGACCGTACTGATCGCCGACGAGACCATGGCCGATCTGCCGCTGGGCCCGCCCGGTGCCACCGGAACGCCGAGCACCGGCTCTCCGGGGCTGGAGATGCCGCGGCCGATGGCCTCCTTCGACCCGGGCGGCTCGGCTGTGATCACGGTCGGCTCGGTCAGCAAGTCCATCTGGGCGGGGATGCGGATCGGCTGGATCCGGGCCGCTCCCGAGATCATCCGCAGCCTCACAGCGGCCCGCGCCTACGTCGATCTGGGCAGCCCCGTGCTCGAACAGCTAGCCGTCGCCGAACTGCTGGGCGGGAACGGCTGGGAGCAGGCCGTCACCGAGCGCCGCGCCCGGGCACGGGAGAACCGTGAGGCGCTGACGGCGGCGCTCCGCGATCATCTGCCCGACTGGGAGTTCGACGTCCCGCACGGCGGCCTCACCCTGTGGGTGCGCACCGGCGGACTCTCCGGGTCCCGGATCGCGGAGGCCGGCGAACAGCTCGGCGTACGGGTGCCCTCCGGGCCGCGCTTCGGGGTGGACGGTGCCTTCGAGGGGTTCGTACGGCTCCCGTTCACCATCGGCGAGCCGCTCGCCAGGGAGGCCGCGTCACGACTGGCCGCCGCCGCCGATCTGGTGCGGTCCGGCGCGCCCACCCCCTCCGACGTGCCGCGCTCCTATGTGGCCTGACGGCCGGCGGGCGGCACGGGCACCCCTTCGCCGCCGCCCGGCCACAGGCCGCGGCCCGGCACGCCGGCCGCCGCCTCCGCCGCCTGGCCCGCCGTCCCCTGGGGCGGTGCGGGCGCGGGGGCGCACACCGGCTCGGGCAGCAGCTCGCGGACGGCGCTCCGCTCGGCCTCGCCCGCCGTCTCGTCCAGCGGGTCGGGGGTGGCGGGCACCTGGAGCCGCAGCACGGGTCCGTCTCCGAGGCGTGCGAAGCCCCGGCCGCGCGGTGCGTCCGGTGCCGGGCCGGTCTGCGGTGCCTCGCCCAGCACAGCGCCCGCCTGTTCGGGCGGGACGGCGCCCAGCACCACCCGGGCCCTGGTGTGCGTGAGCACCGCTTCCCCCAACTCGTCCGCACCGTCGAAGTGTTCGGCCACCGCCACGGTCATCCCCGCCGCACGGCCGTGCCGCAGCGGGACCCGCAGCAACTCCTGCGGGTCGGCCCAGCCCTCGGTCCGCGCCAGACAGCTGAGCGCCGCGGGCCGGTCCACCAGCACCCACAGCGGTCGGCGTACGTCCTTCGGGGTGCTCTCGCCGCGCTGCCGGGCCCGGCTCGTCTCCAGCAGCCTCCGCTCCGTCTCCCGTGCCGCCCACTCCAGCGCGGCCAGCGCGCCCGGCAGCGTGGACTCCACGCCGAGCACCCCGCACCGCGCCGCGAAGGACGCGAACTCGCCGCCTCCGTCGCCGTCCACGATCAGCACCTCGCCGTGGCACAGCGCCTGGAGGGCGAGCGAGCGCAGCAGCGAACTGGTGCCCGAACCTGGTGTGCCGACGGCCAGCAGATGCTGTTCGGTCGAGCGGGAACCGGTGTGCCACATCACCGGCGGTACGTCGCGCGGGGCGGTCTCACCTGCGAAGTACACCGGTACCGTCCGGTGGACCTCGCAGCCGTCCGTGAAGCCGAGCACCGTCTCGCCGGGCGCGGTCACGAAGGGCTGGGCGTGGATGCCGGTGGGCAGCGGCTCCAGAGCCGTCATCTCCAGCAGATTGCACTCCTCGTCCCAGCAGAAGCGGTACTCGCGCCCGCGGCCGGTCTTGGCCGCCAGCAGCTGTTCGACCCGCAGCCGCTCGGCAAGTTCCCCGTCGCGGAAGGAGGCCGGATAGCGCAGCAGCAGCCCGCTGATGCGCCCGTCCCGGAAGGCGAACTCCTCGAAGGCGCGCTCCCACCGCCCGTCGTACGCATACAGCGGCTCGGGGCGCGGATCGCCGTCCAGTACGAAGTACGGCACCAGTGCCTCGTACAGCGCCTGGAGGCGCGCCCGCTCCACGTCGGTGGGACTCTTCCGGAACGTGAGCAGCTGCCCGGCCGCGCTCCTCCTCCCGTACCAGGCGGTGGCGCCCAGCGCGCCGAGCGTCGCCAGGGCCGGGCCGTAGGGCAGCAGCCACAGCAGCACCCCGCACGCCGCGACGACGAACAGCGTGGGACCCCGCCGTTCCCTGGGCGTGCGCTCCCACCAGGCTCTTCCCCTCCCGGCCAGGCAGCGCGCCCCCCTGCCGAGCACGAGCAGCGGATGCAGTACGTCGAGTACCGCTTCGGTCCCGGCACGCACGGCTTCCCGTGCGTGCCACCGCGACGGCATCGGCCACCGCCCCACACTCAACTCCTCCCGGCCCGCTGACTGATGCCCGGCCTGTCGGCCACCGGTCCGCCTGTCGGCGCCGGTCAGAGCTTGAGCCCGCCGAGCAGGCTCGCCAGACTCTCGCCCCCCGCCTTGATGCTGGGTGCCATGGCGGTGCCCGCCAGGTAGAAGCCGAAGAGGGCGCACACCAGCGCGTGGGAGACCTTGAGGTTGTCCTTGCGGAAGAAGAGGAAGACGATCAAGCCCAGCAGTACGACGCCCGAGATCGAGAGAATCACCAGTCACTCCTGATGTAGGGGACGGTCACCATGAGTTTCACCAGCTTCACAGATCGGACGGATCGTATGAAACTGGCATCTGGGTGATTCCTCTGCTAACGCCCCTGAACGGGTCGTGTCGCTGCCGGGCTCCCGGTGGAAGCCCCACCTCGAACCGCCGCAGGCAGCCCGCCGCAGAGGAAAGGCCCTCCAATGAACGAGAAGGACCCCCTGACCATTGCCGCGGACGCGGTGCTGGCCGGGCTGTCGGACATCCGCGACAGTCTCGAATCCCTCTACAAGGACCTCCATCAGCTCCCCGAACTCGGCTTCCAGGAGCGCCGTACGGCAGGTCATGCCGCCCAGGCGCTGAACGAGTGGGACTACGAGGTCACCGAGGGCGTCGGTGGGACCGGGGTCGTCGGCGTGCTGCACAACGGTGACGGGCCCACCGTGCTGCTCCGCGCCGACATGGACGCGCTGCCCGTACGCGAGCAGACCGAGCTGCCCTACGCCTCGACCGGGACCGGCACCGACGCGGACGGCGTCGAACACCCGGTGATGCACGCCTGCGGCCACGACGTCCATGTCACCTGTCTGTTGGGCGCGGCCCGGCTGATGGCGGCCGGGACCGACGTCTGGCGGGGCACGCTTGTCGTCCTGTTCCAGCCGAACGAGGAGAACGGCTCCGGGGCCCGCGCCATGGTCGACGACGGGCTCGCCCGGCGGATTCCCCGCCCGGACGTGGCACTGGGCCAGCATGTGCTGCCGGCGCCCGCGGGGACACTGCTGACCCGCCCGGGCGTCATGATGGCGGCCTCCGACAGCTTGCGGGTCACCTTTCACGGGCGGGGCGGGCACGGCTCCATGCCCGAACGGACCCTGGATCCCGTGGTGCTGGCTGCGGCGACCGTCGTACGGCTGCAGACCGTCGTCGCTCGGGAGACCGCCGCGACCACGCCCGCCGTGGTGACCGTCGGGGCGATCCATGCGGGCAGCGGGCCGAACATCATCCCCGACAGGGCCGAGATCCAGCTCAACATCCGGGCCTTCGACGAAGACTCCCGCTCCCGCGTGCTGGCCGCGGTCCGCCGGGTCATCGCCGGTGAGTGTGCCGCCTCCGGGGCCGACCGTGAACCGGAGTTCGAGACGCTCAGCGAGTTCTCGGTGACCGAGAACGATCCGGAGGCCACCGACCGGGTCGCGGGAGCCTTCGCCGCCTACTTCGGCCAGGACCGGGCGCGGACCACCGGGCCCATTCCGGCCAGCGAGGACTTCGGCGAGCTCCCCGCCGGGCTCGGCTGCCCCAGCACCTACTGGGGGCTGGGCGGCACCGATCCGGACACCTACCGGAAGGCCGAGCGGGCCGGGACCGTCGAGCGGGACATCCCCGGCAACCACAGCCCACGCTTCGCCCCGGTGATCCAGCCCACCCTCGACACCGGCGTACGCGCCCTGGTCACCGCCTCCCTCGCCTGGCTGACCCCACGCCCGAAGAGCGAGTGACGGACAACGGCCCTGGCCCGCGGGTCAACCGCGCTCGATCCGGTCGCGTACGTCCGGGTCACGGGCCTGCTCCGGGGGGAGCTCGGTGTGCGAGTCCAGCTTCGCGGCGCGCAGTTGACGAGCCGTCACCACAGTGGTGTGCGTCGACTCCCATGCCGCATTCTCGTCTGCCGAGTCGCGGGTCCGGGCGGTACGCAGGTCGGCGCCGCGCAGGTCGGCCCCCTTCAGCTCGGCGCCGCGCAGGTCGACGCCACGCAGGTCGGCCCCGCGCAGATCGGCGCCCCTCAGGTCGGCGTTCCGGAAGGACGCGTCGATGGGGCGTGCCTTACGCAGGTCGGCGCCCGCGAGCTGGGCGCCCTCCAGCCGGGCCCGGACAAGCACCGCGGAACGCAGATCGGCGTCCCGGAGATTGGCGTCCGGCAGCCGGGAGCCGACGAAGTACGCGCTGTTCAGCTGGGCACGGGGCAGGTTGGCGCTCACCAGCACCGCACCGCTGAGATTGGCGTGGGCAAGCCGGGCCCGACCGGCACGGGCGCTGCGGCTGCCGGGTTGTGTGCCGCTCCCTTGAACCGCAGCGCGGACGCTCACGTTGGGCAGGTGTGCCTCGCGCAGATCCACCGCGGCGCGGTTGTCGCGTTCCGGCCTGCGCTGCGCCAGTACCTCGAACGCGGCCTGCACGTCCGCGGCCGGCCGCGCGGACGCCGCGTCCTTGCCCTCCGCTCCCTTCGCGTGGGTGCGGATGTAGGCGGAGAGCACATCCACGATGGAGGGCTGGTCCCGGGGGGAGTCCTTCATGATGCGCTGGAGCGCGTAGATGCCGCCGAGCCGCACTTCCGGCGCGGTGTCCCCCAGGTTGCTGACGGCAGAGGTGTAGCGGTCGGTGATCTGCCCCTCGCGTGTGACGCCCACCTCCTTGACGGCCTGTTCACGGGTGACGAGCACGGTGGCCATGGCCGCGATCGCAGTGACGGCGACCGCCAGTACCTCGATGGCCCGGGGCCATCGCTCCTGCTTGACCGCGGGAGAGTCAGCGGCTTCGGCGGTGACCGGCGTATGTGGTGCGGGTGCACGCTCCGGCGCGCCGCGCCGCTGTCCGATCTGACGTGGCCCCACCGGCGCGCTGCGTGCAGCTTGCCGCCGCAGGCGCTTGGCCCGTTCCCCCGACCGTGCCGTCACTCTGGCCATACGGGTATTCCACCGGACAACCGTGCTCCACGCGAGAGTGCGGCGGCCATTCCCTTGTGGTGGAACGCGTTCTACTGTGTGCTGCCGCCGGCGTGAACCGTCGTGGAGCGGAGGGGACCGTGTATCTCGAATACACCACCGAACAGCAGGAACTGCGCGCACGGTTGCGGGAATACTTCACGGGCCCGCGAGGGCTCGTACCCGAGGACGCGCATACCCGGTACGCCGAACCTGCGGCACAGAAGCAGTTCTACCGCGAGACCGTACGGCAGCTGGGCCGGGACGGGTGGCTGGGTGTGGGATGGCCGCGTGAGTACGGCGGGCGCGGGATGAGCGCCGTTGAGCAGTTCATCTTCTTCGACGAGGCCGCGCAGGCGGGCGTCCCGCTGCCGCTGATGGCGCTCAACACGGTCGGGCCCACCCTCATGCGCTTCGGAACCGCGGAGCAGAAGGAGTACTTCCTGCCCCGGATCCTCTCCGGCGAACTGGACTTCGCCATCGGCTACAGCGAGCCCGACGCAGGCACCGATCTGGCCTCCCTCACCACCCGCGCGGTCCGCGAGGGCGACACCGAGACCGGGCACTACATCGTCAACGGGCAGAAGATCTGGACCACCAACGGAGACACTGCCGACTGGGTGTGGCTCGCAGTGCGCACCGATCCCGACGCCAAGCCGCACAAGGGCATCACCCTGCTGCTCGTACCGACCAGCGACCCCGGCTACTCGTGCACCCTCATCACCACCCTCGCCTCGCACGACACCACGGCCGGCTACTACGAGAACGTGCGGGTGCCCGCGAGCCGCCGGGTCGGTGAGGAGAACGGCGGCTGGCGGCTGATCACCACTCAGCTCAACCACGAGCGGGTCACCCTCGCCGCGCACGGCAGCATGGCCGTCCGCGCCCTGGAGAACACCCGGCGCTGGGCGCAGCAGACCAAGCTCTCCGACGGGCGACGCATCATCGACCTGGACTGGGTCCGCACCCGGCTGGCCCGCGCCCACGCCCGGCTGGACGCGATGAAGCTGCTCAACTGGCAGATGGTCGACGCCCTCGACAAGGGCACGCTGACCCCGCACGACGCCTCGGCCGTCAAGGTCTACGGCAGCGAGGCGCGCCGCGATGCCTACGCCTGGCTGATGGAGGTCGTCGGCGCCGCCGGCCCCCTCAAGGAGGGCTCGGCGGGCGCGGTGCTGAGCGGCGAACTGGAGCGCGGCTACCGCAGCGCGGTCATCTTCACCTTCGGCGGCGGCAACAACGAGATCCAGCGCGAGATCATCTCCTGGATCGGCCTGGGGATGCCACGCGTACGACGCTGACTCCCGGGCTGTCCCCGGGCTGGGCCACAGGTCGGCTCACGGCTCGGCACTTCTGTCCCACGTACGACACCGAACACCCCTGTACCGCAGCGAACCCGTCAAACGCGTACACCTCACCACCGATTGGCATACACAGGACGGAGCGAGGCAGCCATACTGGGCAGACAGGGGAGGGACGAAAGCGGCAACGACGGGGGCGAGAAGCAGGGATGGCGCAGAGCACCCTGATCCATGGTCGGTACCGGCTGCTCGATCTCGTGGGGCGCGGCGGCATGGGCGAAGTGTGGCGGGCCCGCGACGAGTCACTGGGCAGGCGGGTGGCCGTCAAATGCCTCAAACCACTGGCCCGGCGGGACGACGAGGCGTTCCTGCGCGTCCTGCGCGAACGCTTCCGGCGCGAGGCGCGCGTGGCCGCCTCGCTCCAGCACCGGGGCGTGACGGTCGTACACGACTTCGGCGACGACGAGGGGCTGCTCTACCTGGTCATGGAGCTGCTGGAGGGGCGGAACCTCAGCCAGTTGCTGGAGGAGAACAAGCGGCAGCCGCTCCCGGTGGCCGAGGTCGTGGACATCGCCGAACAAGTCGCGGCAGCGCTGGCCTACACTCACGACCAGGGCGTGGTGCACCGCGATCTGAAGCCCGCCAACGTCATGCGTACCGAGGACGGCGCCGTCAAGATCTGCGACTTCGGCATCGCGCGGCTGGCCCACGACATCGGCTTCACCGCCAAGCTCTCCGGAACCGGCGTCGCCATGGGCACCCCGCACTACATGTCTCCCGAGCAGATCGCGGGCTCCGCCGTCGACCACCGCAGCGATCTGTACTCGTTCGGGTGCGTTCTCTACGAGCTCGCCACCGGCACGCCCCCGTTCGAGGGTGGCGACCCCTGGGCCGTACTCGTCGGCCACCGTGACACCCCTCCCGTACCGCCGCGTGCCCGGCGTTCCGAGCTGCCGCCCCCGCTGGAGGCCGCCGTGCTGCGGCTACTGGCCAAAGTGCCGGACGAACGCCCCGCCGATGCCACCGCGTTGGCGGACGAGCTCGCCGCGGCACGGGCCCAGCTGCCGGGCTCCGGTACGCCACCGCTCGCGGGGCCGGTGACGGGTCCGGGTGCCACGGTCGGCGCGGGCGGTGCGGTGGGCCCGCACGCCGCGCCGCTGTGGATGCCGCGGTGGACACACGGCATGGACGGCGGCCTGCCGGCGAGCGGCACCCTCGCGCTGCGGACCCCGCCCGCAGGAGGAGCGGCGGGAGGGGACGGGCTCGCCGGGCGATGGACCGGGGGCGCCGCTGAGGCCGAGCTGCCCGAGTCCGGGGAGGTCACCCATGCGGCTCCGCGGCGGACCCCGTCGCGGATACCGCAGCAGGCCCCGCGGATCCCTGCCCCGGCTGCCTCCCCCAGCCTTCGGCTGGAGGGCGCCCCCAGGAGGGGTCCCCAGTCGCGGGAACGGCTCGCCGTGCTGGCGGGCAGGCACAACGCGGGGCTGCGGCTGGGGCGGCTCGGCCGTTGGGAGGAGGCGTACGAGGTGCACCGCGTGGTCGCCGCCGAACGCGAACGACTGCTCGGCCCGTACCACCCGGACACCCTCGCCAGCCGCTACGAGACCGGCTCCGCGCTCGCCCGGCTCGGGCGGCACGCGGAGGCGCTGGAGGAGTACGTCCGCACCGCCGCGGGCCGGGTCACCGTGCTGGGCCCCGACCACCCCGACACGCTCGCGGTCCGCCACGAGCTCGGCCATGCGCTGGGACGGCTCGGCCGCTGGGAGGAGGCGCTGGACGTGCACCGGCAGGTGGCCGCCGTCCGGGAACGGGCCCTCGGCTCCACCGATCCCGCGACGGTGGCCAGCAGGAACGACGAGGCACACTGCCTGGAGCGGCTGGGCCGCACCGGCGAGGCGGTCGAGGTCTACCGCGAACTGGCGCGCAGGCGCTGAGAGGCGGCCTGCGCACGGCAGTTGTCCGACGCGGTTATCCGACAGCAGCTGTCCGACGCAGGTGTCCGACAGCAGCCATCCGACGCAGTTGTCCGACAGCAGTTACCTGACGCTGCATCAGAAAATGTCTTCCCTCCTCAACGCCGCTGCGGCATCCTGCCGCCCATGCAGACGGAGCTGAGCAGACAGCTGGGAGCAGAGCACGCCATCTTCGGCTTCACGCCCTTCCCCGCCGTTGCCGCGGCGCTCACCAGGGCGGGCGGCTTCGGGGTGCTCGGCGCCGTGCGCTACGGCGCCGCCGAGGATCTCGAACGCGACCTCGACTGGCTGGAGGCCCACACCGACGGACTGCCGTACGGCCTCGACGTGGTGATGCCCGCGCAGAAGGTCGAAGGCGTGACCGAGGACGAGATCGAAGCGATGATCCCCGAGGAGCACCGGCAGTATGTGCGTGACGTCCTCGCCGAGTACGACGTACCGGAGCTCCCGGAGGGCGAGCGGGGCGGCTGGCGGATCACCGGCTGGATGGAGAGCGTCGCCCGCAGCCAGCTCGATGTGGCCTTCGGCTACCCCGTCAAACTCCTCGCCAACGCGCTGGGTTCACCGCCGCCGGATGTGATCGAACGCGCCCACCGGAACGGCATCCCGGTGGCAGCGCTCGCCGGGAGCCCCCGGCACGCGGAGCGGCACAAGGAGGCGGGCATCGACATCGTGGTGGCCCAGGGGTACGAAGCCGGCGGCCACACCGGGGAGATCGCCTCCATGGTGCTCACGCCCGAGGTCGTACGCGCCGTCGACCCGCTCCCGGTGCTGTGCGCGGGCGGCATCGGCAGCGGCGAACAGCTCGCTGCCGCCCTGGCGTTGGGGGCGCAGGGTGGCTGGCTCGGCTCGGTGTGGCTGACCACCACCGAGGCCGATCTCGGCTCCCGGGCACTGACCCGCAAGCTGCTGGCTGCCGGGCCCGCCGACACGGTGCGGTCGCGCGCCCTCACCGGGAAGCCCGCGCGGCTGCTGCGCACCGCGTGGACGGACGCCTGGGAGGCCCGGGAGGGGCGGCCGGGCACCCTGCCGATGCCCTTGCAGGGGCTACTGGTGGCGGAGGCCAACTCGCGGATCCAGCGGTACGAGGTGGAGCCGCTGCTGGGCACTCCGGTGGGGCAGATCGTCGGTTCCATGAACAGCGAACGCTCCGTGCAGGCCGTTGTCGACGACCTCACCCGCGGTTTCGACCGCGCCCTCGCCCGTCTCGACGCGATTGCGGACCGGCATTGAGGGGCTTCTTCGAACTCCGCCCGAAAGGAGAGCCAAGGTGGACGCACCCAACGGGTTCTGGGCGCAGGCCCAGCGGGATCCCGGGCGTACGGTCCTCGTCGCGCCGGACGGCGAGGAGTGGTCCGCGGCCCGTCTGCACGCGGAGTGCAACAAGCTCACGCACGCCCTCAGAGCAGCGGGACTTGCAGCGGGCGACGCGTTTGCGACCGTTCTGCCCAACGGCCCGGAGTTCATCGCCGCCTACCTCGCCGCCGCCCAGTCCGGCCTCTACATGGTCCCGGTCAACCACCACCTGGTGGGCCCGGAGATCGCCTGGATACTCTCCGACTCGGGCGCGAGCGTTCTGGTCGCGCACGCCCGGTTCGCGGACACCGTGCGGGCCGCCGCCGACGAGGCGGAACTGCCGGACGACCGGCGTTACTCCGTCGGGCCGATCGAGGGCTTCCACCCGTACGCGGATCTCCTCGACAGCCACCCACCCGAGCCGCCCACTCACCGCACCAGCGGCTGGGTCATGAACTACACGTCCGGCACCACCGGTCGCCCCCGCGGCATCCGGCGGCCCCTCACGGGCAAGCGTCCGGAGGAGACGCATCTCGGCGGCTTTCTCGGCATCTTCGGTATCCAGCCGTTCGAGGACAACGTCCATCTCGTCTGCTCGCCGCTCTACCACACCGCCGTACTTCAGTTCGCAGCCGCCGCACTGCACATCGGGCACCGGCTGGTGGTGATGGACAAGTGGGTTCCCGAGGAGATGCTGCGCCTGATCGACCGGCACCGCTGCACGCACACGCATATGGTGCCGACGCAGTTCCACCGGCTCCTGGCGCTGCCCGAGGAGACGCGGGCCGGCTACGACGTCTCCTCGATGCGGCACGCCATCCACGGCGCCGCGCCCTGCCCCGACCATGTGAAGCGGGCGATGATCGAGTGGTGGGGCAGCTGCGTGGAGGAGTACTACGCCGCGAGCGAGGGCGGGGGAGCGTTCGCGACGGCCGAGGACTGGCTGAAGAAGCCCGGCACGGTCGGCAAGGCGTGGCCGATCAGCGAACTGGCGGTCTTCGACGACGACGGCAACCGGCTCGGCGCGGGAGAGCTGGGCACCGTCTACATGAAGATGAGCGCCGGCGGTTTCTCGTACCACAAGGACGAGGGCAAGACCCGCAAGAACCGGATCGGGGACTTCTTCACCGTCGGCGACCTGGGCTGTCTGGACGAGGACGGCTATCTCTTCCTCCGCGACCGCAAGATCGACATGATCATCTCCGGCGGGGTGAACATCTACCCCGCCGAGATAGAGGCCGCCCTGCTCACCCACCCCGCCGTGGCGGACGCCGCCGCCTTCGGGGTGCCGCACGACGACTGGGGCGAGGAGGTCAAGGCCGTCGTCGAACCCGCTCCGGGCCATCAGCCGGGGCCGGAACTGGCCGAGGCGATCCTGACCCACTGTGCGGAGCGACTCGCTGGCTACAAATGCCCCAGAACGGTGGATTTCACCAGCGAGATGCCCCGTGACCCCAACGGCAAGCTCTACAAGCGCAGACTGCGAGCACCGTACTGGGAGGAGCGGCAACGGCCGCTGTGACGGGCGTCACTTTGTGGGACCAGACGGGTACGTCTGGGAGCGATGCCCAAAGGAGACCTCGTGGCCACTTTTCCCCCCTTCCTGGCGCGGTCATGATGATCAGGCGGTGTCGTGGGTGCCGCCCACGGCGACGCCGTCATACGCACCAACGTCAGGAGGACCCATGGCCGGGCTCTGGAGCGGCGAGGGTGTACTGCGCCGCAAACCCATCGAGCACATCGAAGAGACCGAGGCAGCCGGAGCGCAGCTCGTCCGCACTCTCGCCCTGCGGCATCTGACCGCGATCGGCATCGGCGGCATCATCGGAGCCGGCATCTTCAGCCTCGCGGGAACGGTCGCCAACGGCAAGGCGGGCCCCGCCGTGCTGATCTCCTTCCTCGTCGCCGGACTGGCCAGCGCGTGCGCGGCGCTCTCCTACGCCGAGTTCGCCGGGCTCATCCCGAAGGCGGGCTCCGCCTACACCTACGGCTACGCCGTTCTCGGCGAGCTCGCCGGCTGGTTCATCGGCTGGGACCTGCTGCTGGAGTACACCGCCATCGTCGCGGTGGTGGCCATCGGCATCTCCGGCTACTTCTCCTTCCTCCTCGGAGAGACGGGTATCGATCTGCCCGCCTGGATGCTGGGTGCGCCGGGAACCGGGGACGGGCACCGCGTGGACCTGTTCGCCGCGGTGCTGTGCCTGCTGATCGCCTACCTGCTCACCCGGGGCATCAAGAGCGCGGCGCGCTTCGAGATGATCGTCGTGGGCCTCAAGGTGGCAGTCGTGCTGCTGGTGATCGGCGTCGGCGTCTTCCACGTCAAGACCGGCAACTGGCACCCGTTCTTCCCGTACGGCCTCTCCGGTGCCTTCACCGGCGCGGCGACCGTCTTCTTCGCCGTCTTCGGCTACGACGCGATGAGCACGGCGGCCGAGGAGTCCACGGACGCCCAGAAGCACATGCCCAAGGCGATCATCTACTCGCTGGCCATCTCCATGGTCCTGTACGTGGCCGCCTCCCTGGTGCTGACCGGCATGCAGAACTACAAGGACATCGACCCCGCCAGCGGCTTCTCCACCGCCTTCAAGTCCGTCGGGCTCAGCGGAATCGCCGACATCATCGCCGTCGGCGCCATCATCGGCATCCTGACCGTGATGTTCACCTTCATGCTCGGCGTCACCCGGGTGTGGTTTTCCATGAGCCGCGACGGGCTGCTGCCCAAGTGGTTCGCCAAGACCGACCCGGTACGCCATGTGCCGGTCCGCGTCACCTGGATCGTCGGCGTCGTCTCCGCCGGCATCGCGGGCCTGCTGCCCATCCAGGAGGCTGCCGAGTTGACGAACATCGGCATTCTGCTGGCCTTCGTCGTGGTCTGCATCGCGGTCATCGTGCTGCGGTACCGGCGGCCAGACCTGCCGCGCACCTTCAAGGTCCCCGGTATGCCCGTCACCCCGGCGCTCGGCGTGGTCTTCTCGATCTGGCTGACGACCTATCTCACTGCGGAGACATGGCTGCGCTTCGCCGTGTGGTTCCTCATCGGCCTGATCGTGTACTTCGGCTACTCCTACCGCAAATCCGAGCTGGCCAGGCGGCCCACCGACACCTGGCCGCCCTCTCCCGGGAAGAAGGACGAATAGCGGGTACGGTCCCCCGTATGAGCGAAAACGGTACGCAGACGGTTCGCACGGGCGGCATCCGGCTGAGCTATCGCTCCTGGGGTGTCGGCGAGGGCGTCCCCGTCGTCCTGCTGCACTGCCTCGGTGAGGACGGCGAGGACTGGCGCGGCCCCCTCATCTCGGGGCTCGCCGGCGCGCATCCCGTCCACGCGCTCGACCTGCGGGGCCACGGCGGGAGTGACTGGCCCGGCAGCTACGGCATGGACGACTTCGTCGGCGATCTGCGCGGGTTCCTGGACGAACTCCGCATCGACAAGGCGATCCTCGTCGGCCACTCCTTCGGGTCCGTCGTCGCCTATCTGTTCGCCCAGGAGTACCCGGAGCGGGTGGTCAGCCTCGTGCTGGAGGAGACCGGAGCCATGCGGCCCGTGCGGCCGCCGCAGGAGGTGCCCGAACCGCCGCCGGGCACCCCGCTCTTCGACTGGGAGGTCAAGGTCCAGTGGACCCGGCAGCGCAATGACCCCGACCCGCGGTGGTGGGACCGGCTCCCGTCCATCACCGCGCCCTCTCTGCTGGTGGGCGGCGGCGAGCGCAGCCACCTCCCGCAGGAGGACCTGCATCTGATGGCCGACCGCATTCCGCAGGCCCGCGTCCTGACCATCGACGGCGCGGGGCACCTGGTCCATGAGGCCCGCCCGATGGAATTCACCAGGGCGGTGCTGGATTTTCTGACGGAGAGCTGATCTTCCCGCCGCCCCTCTTTTCCGACCCCTCCTGGAGCGTGCGGCGCGCCCAGCGGTAGTCCGCCTTGCCGCTGGGCGACCGTTGGATGTGCTCCGTGAGCACGACGGTGCGGGGCACCTTGTACCCCGCGAGCCGCTTCCGCGCATGGTCCCGTACTCCCTCGGCGGTCAGCGGCGAGGCCGGATCCCGCAGTTGGACGACGGCTGCGACGCGGTGACCCCATTTCTCGTCGGGGATGCCCGCGACGAGCGCGTCGTAGATGTCGGGGTGGGACTTGAGGGCTTCCTCCACCTCCTCGGGGTAGACCTTCTCGCCCCCGGTGTTGATGCACTGCGAGCCCCGCCCCAGCACAGTGACGACCCCGTCCGCATCGACGGTGGCCATGTCGCCGAGGAGCACCCAGCGCGCGCCGTCGGCCTCGAAGAACGTCTCGGCGCTCTTGGCGGGGTCGTTGTAGTAGCCGAGCGGCACGTGCCCGCGCTGCGCGAGGCGGCCGACCTCGCCGGGCGGCACGGGCCGGCGGGTGGCCGGGTCGACCACGGCGGTGCGGTCGTTGACGGTGATCCGGAAGCCCTTCGCCGGGCCGGAGTCCGCCGTCGCGGTGCCGTTGAACCCGGACTCGGAGGAGCCGAAGTTGTTGATGAGCGTGGTGTGCGGCACCAGCGCCATGAACTGCTCCCGCACCGTCTCGGAGAGGATCGCCCCGGAGCTGGAGACCACGAGCAGGGACGAGCAGTCGGTGCCGCGCAACGGTCCGCCGAGCGCGTCCACCAGCGGCCGCAGCATCGCGTCGCCCACCAGCGAGAGTGCTGTCACCTTCTCGCGCTCGACGGTGCGCAGCACCTGACAGGGTACGAACTTACGGTGCAGCACCACCTTCTGGCCGTAGTTGAGCCCGATGAAGAGAGTCAGCGTGGAGGTGCCGTGCATCAGCGGGGGAGTGGGGAAGAACACCAGCCCCTCGCCGCCGGCCGTGACCCGCTGGGCCAACTCCTCAGGCCGGGAGACGGGTTCGCCGGTGGGTGCGCCGCCGCCGAGCCCGGAGAAGAACAGATCCTCGGAGCGCCACATCACCCCTTTGGGCAGTCCCGTGGTGCCGCCGGTGTAGATGAGGAACAGATCGTCCGGGGAGCGCGGACCGAAGTCGCGGTCCGGTGACTGTGCCGCCTCCGCTTCGGCGAACTCGGCGACGCCGATGGGAGCGACGGTGAGCGCGATGTCCGGCCCGGGCTGCCTCTTGCGCGGCCGGCCCCCCACCCGCACGAGGTGGCGCAGCTTCGGGGCACCCGGTGCCGCGGCGGCCACCCGCGCCGTGAACTCGCCGTCGAAGACGAGCGCCTTCAGGTCGGCGTCCCGGTACAGATAGCTCAGCTCGTCCTCGATATAGCGGTAGTTGACGTTGACCGGGACGGCGCGGACCTTCAGACAGGCGAGCAGGGTCTGTACGTACTCGACGCCGTTGTACAGGTGCAGCCCGACATGGTCGCCCGGTGCGATGCCCGCGTACGTCAGGTGGTGCGCGAGCCGGTTGGCCGCGCGCTCCAGCTCGGCGTAGGTCAGCCTGCGTTCGGTGCCCGTACCGGGGTGATCCAGGTAGACCAGTGCTTCGCGGTCCGGGATCGTGTCGACGATCGACTCGAACAGGTCGGCAAGGTTGTACTCCACGGCGCGCTCCTCCATACCTGGCCCGGCGTGCTCGTTTCGCGTATGTGCTCGTCCGGCGTGCGCCCCCGTGCTTGCTCGCGTACTGGTGTCTTCGGCGTCATCAGAGCACCGGCAAGCGGAGACGGGAAGGGCTTGGGCGGCAGAAATATGACGCTGTGTCAGAAACCTCTTGAACTCCGCGCGGCATTACTGCAACCTGTTCCAGGTCCTGAGGCGGCCCGCAGACGGGAGGATCCGCGATGGGCGGCACCGAACATCTGACCGTGGAGCGCGTGGGTGCCACCCTCGTGCTCACCCTCAACCGTCCCGAAGCCAAGAACGCTCTCTCCCTGCCGCTGCTCGTCGGCCTGTACGACGGCTGGCTGGAGGCCGACGCGGACGACGCGATCCGCTCCGTCGTCCTCACCGGCGCGGGCGGCACCTTCTGCGCCGGCATGGACCTCAAGGCCCTCGCCGGTGACGGCATGACCGGGCAGCACTACCGCGAGCGGCTGCGCGAGGACCCCGACCTGCACTGGAAGGCGATGCTGCGGCACCACAGGCCGCGCAAGCCCGTCATCGCGGCCGTCGAGGGGCACTGTGTGGCGGGCGGGACGGAGATGCTCCAGGGTACGGACATCCGCGTCGCGGGCGAGAGCGCCGTCTTCGGCCTCTACGAGGTGCGCCGCGGCCTGTTCCCGATCGGCGGCTCGACGGTACGCCTGCCACGGCAGATCCCGCGTACGCACGCGCTGGAGATGCTGCTGACGGGGCGCCCGTACGACGCCGAGGAAGCAGCACGTATCGGGCTGATCGGCCGCGTCGTACCCGACGGCGCTGCGCTGGAGACGGCACTGGAGATCGCGGAACGCGTCAACGCCTGCGGCCCGTTGGCCGTCGAGGCGGTGAAGGCTTCCGTCTACGAGACGGCGGCCATGACGGAACAGGAGGGACTGGCCGCCGAGTTGAAGCGCGGCTGGCCCCTTTTCGACACGGCGGACGCCAAAGAGGGCGCCCGCGCCTTCGCGGAGAAGCGGGAGCCCCGGTTCCGCCGGGAGTGAGAACTCCCGCCCGCCGACCTGCCTCAGCCAGCGACGGAGAGGTACCCACCCTTGAATGCGGCAGCCTCACAGGCAGCGCTCAGCGCACCCCTGGTAGTCGAGTTCCCCTTCACGCGCTCCCTCGGCCCCGTCCAGAGCGCCTTCCTCACCGGCCTCCGCGAACGGACGGTCCTCGGCGTCAAATCGTCGGACGGCCGCACCCTCGTACCGCCCACCGAGTACGACCCCGTCACCGCCGAGGAGATCCGCGACCTGGTGGAGGTGGGCAGCACCGGCACCGTCACCACCTGGTCGTGGAACGCCACCCCGCGCAGAGGACAGCCGCTCCGGCACCCCTTCGCATGGGTGCTGGTCCGGCTCGACGGCGCCGACACCGCCCTCCTGCACGCGCTGGACGCGCCAGGGGGTCCCGGCTCGGTGCGCACCGGCATGCGCGTCCGTATCCGCTGGGCGGAACAGCGCGGCGGCGCCATCACGGACATCGCCTGCTTCGAGCCCGACGACACCAGCGCCCCCGACCACCGCGCGGAGCCGCACAGCGGTGAGTTCGCCGACCCGGTGACGGGCATCGTCGCCGAGGCCCGCCTCGACTACACCTACACACCCGGCCGCGCGCAGACCCGCTACCTCAACGCACTGGCGGAGCACCGCACACTGGGCGAGCGCTGTCCGCAGTGCCGCAAGGTGTACGTTCCGCCGCGCGGTGCCTGCCCCACCTGCGGGGTGCCGACCGGGGAGCAGGTCGAAGTCGGCCCGCGCGGGACCGTCACCACCTTCTGCGTGGTCAACATCAAGGCCAAGGGCCTGGACATCGAGGTGCCGTACGTCTACGCGCACATCGCCCTCGACGGTGCCGGGCTGGCACTGCACGGCCGTATCGCCGGCATCCCCTACGACCAGGTGCGCATGGGCCTGCGCGTCGAGCCCGTATGGACCGAGGGCGGACGCTATCCGGACCACTACCGGCCCACCGGCGAGCCCGACGCCGACTACGAGTCGTACAAGGAGCTGCTGTGACGAGCCGAGCGGGGCACAGCCGCGGAGGGCGCAGGGATGTCGCCGTCGTCGCCTTCGCACAGACGGCGCACGTACGCGCGGCGGAGAACCTCTCCGAGGTCGAGATGCTGATGCCGGTGCTGCGCGAAGTGCTCGACCGGACAGGGCTGTCGGCGGGAGAGAACGACTTCACCTGCTCCGGCTCCTGCGACTACCTGGCAGGGCGAGCCTTCTCCTTCACCATGGCGCTGGACGGGGTGGGTGCCTGGCCGCCGATCTCCGAGTCGCACGTGGAGATGGACGGCGCCTGGGCGCTCTACGAGGCGTGGGTGAAGATCCTCACGGGCGAGGCCGAGACCGCACTGGTGTACTCGTACGGCAAGTCCTCCGCCGGCGATCTCCCGGAGGTCCTCACCCGGCAGCTCGACCCGTACTACCTCGCCCCGCTGTGGCCCGACTCCCCCTCGCTCGCGGCGCTCCAGGCCCGCGCCCTGATCGACGCCGGTGAGACCGACGAACGGGAGCTGGCCGGGATCGCCGCACGCAGCAGGAACGCGGCCGAGGACAACCCTTACGCCCAACTGGGCGGCTCGCCCGGCGCCGACGCCCTGCTGGAGAACGCCTACCTCGCGCAGCCGCTGCGGCTGCACGACGTCCCGCCTGTCACCGACGGCGCCGCCGCCGTGGTGCTCGCCGCAGGGGACACCGCGCGCCGTCTGGCCCGGCGCCCCGCGTGGATCAGCGGCATGGACCACCGGATCGACCCGCACGGCCTGGGCGTACGCGATCTCACCGACTCGCCCTCCACCCGGCTGGCCGCCGAGCGTGCCGGACTGTTCGACCCCGGGGCGCCGCCACCGGACATCGCCGAACTGCACGCTCCGTTCACCTCCCAGGAAGTCGTACTGCGCAAGGCGCTTCGCCTCGGCGAGGACACCGCAGTCAACCCCTCCGGCGGCCCGCTGGCGGCCAACCCCGTCATGGCCGCCGGGCTGGTCCGGATCGGCGAGGCCGCGACACGCGTGTCCCGGGGCGAGGCCGGCCGCGCGGTCGCGCACGCCACCTCGGGGCCGTGCCTCCAGCAGAACCTCGTCGCGGTCTTGGAGTCCGATGTCCTGGAATCCGACGACGGCGGAGCCGAAGGAGAGCACGCATGAGCGGCAAAGAGCCCGTCGGCGTCGTCGGCGTCGGCCAGACCAAGCATGTCTCGGCGCGCCGCGATGTCTCCCTGGCGGGGCTGGTGCGGGAAGCGGCAACACGGGCGCTGGAGGACGCCGAGCTGGGCTGGGCCGACATCGATGCCGTGGTGATCGGGAAAGCCCCCGACTTCTTCGAGGGCGTCATGATGCCCGAGCTGTATCTGGCCGACGCGCTCGGCGCGGTCGGCAAACCCATGCTGCGGGTGCACACGGCCGGCTCCGTCGGTGGCAGTACCGCGCTGGTCGCCGCCAACCTGGCCGCGGCACGCGTGCACCGCACCGTGCTGACCCTCGCGTTCGAGAAGCAGTCCGAGTCGAACGCCATGTGGGGCCTCTCGCTGCCCGTGCCGTTCCAGCAGCCGCTGCTGGCGGGCGCCGGCGGATTCTTCGCGCCGCACGTCCGCGCCTATATGCACCGCACCTCGGCCCCCGGCCATATCGGTGCGCTGGTCGCCTACAAGGACCGCCGCAACGCGCTGAAGAACCCGTACGCACACCTTCACGAGGAGGACATCACTCTGGAGAAGGTGCGCTCCTCGCCGATGCTGTGGGACCCCATCCGCTACTCGGAGACCTGCCCCTCCTCCGACGGGGCCTGCGCCATGGTGCTGACCGACCGCGCCGGTGCCGCCCGCGCCTCGCGTCCGCCCGCATGGGTGCACGGCGGCGCCATGCGCAGCGAACCCACTCTCTTCGCGGGCAAGGACGCCGTCTCACCGCGCGCGGGCAGCGACTGCGCCGCCGATGTCTACCGGCAGGCGGGCATCACCGAGCCGCGCCGCGAGATCGACGCCGTGGAGCTGTACGTTCCCTTCTCCTGGTACGAGCCGATGTGGCTGGAGAACCTCGGCTTCGCCAAGGAGGGGGAGGGGTGGAAGATGACCGAGTCCGGCGCGACCGAGCTCGACGGCGATCTGCCCGTCAACCCCTCCGGCGGCGTACTGTCCACCAACCCCATCGGCGCCTCCGGCATGCTCCGCTTCGCCGAGGCCGCACTCCAGGTGCGCGGCCTGGCGGGCGCACACCAGGTGCCGGGCGCGCACCGGGCGCTCGGGCATGCCTACGGGGGCGGTTCGCAGTTCTTCGCCATGTGGCTGGTCGCCGACGAGCCACCATGCGGTTAGGGCTTGTCATGCAGTGCTTGCCCCCCGCCGTTGCTCTGGGGAGGGGGTGCCCCTGCCCATCGTCCGCAGGCTGCGGATTCCCTGTGCTTGCTCGCGCAGTTCCCCGCGCCCCTGACGGGGCGCGTCCCCCTCGTTTTCCCGGTCCGTTTTCCCCTTGCCGCGCCCTGTCCGAGCGGCCCGGGGCGTGGTTAGGGTGGCGCCGGGACGACGTCGACCGAGAGGAGTACCAGCGTGGCCGACAGCACCATCGGGCAGCCCGAACTCGACCTCAGCCGGGCGCAGTGGCAGTCGAGCAGCCGGGGCACCGGCGATGTCGAGATCGCCTTCGTCGAGGGGTTCGTGGCGATGCGGCACGGCCGCCAGCCCGACAAGCCCGCGCTCATCTTCGATCCGGGCGAATGGCGAGCCTTCGTGCGCGGGGCGCGCGAGGGCGAGTTCGATCTGACGTAACGCGCCCCGACCGCCCACCGGCGCTCCGGCCCGCCGAAGCAGCAGGGCGCGGTCCCGGGCCCTGGGCTGTGCGCCGCTTCCGGTACCGGCTTTTCGTGCTTCCCGTCTTCTCCGCGTACGCGCCGCTTCTGCAGGCGTAAGTTCCGCGCATCCGCCCGAGGAGCGACGCGGGGGACGACGGCGGAAGCGGGGGAAGCGCGGGAGACGGCGAGGGCTGCGGGACCGCGGCCCTGCGAGCGCGCGGGCCTGCACGGTGACGACCTGGCCCTGGCCCGCATCCTCCGGCCGCACTCCGGCCACGCAAGTGCCCCGCCGCCTCGCTGTCCCGCTGCTGCTGCCGGGAAATCCCGCGGGCCCGCGGTAACGGGGCACTGACTGGGGGCGATCATCGGGGGCCACGTACTATTGCGGCATGTCGTTCCTCCGCCGCCGCAGCGCCGCCGTGCCCGCAGGCCCGGACTTCGATGTCCTGGCCATGGACCCGTCCGACTGGCCGGGGAATCTCGGCGCGGGCCTGCTGCCCGCGCCGGACGGCAGCTGTCAGGGCGTCTTCCTCCGCTATGACCTGTTTGGCGGACGCGGCCCCGCGATGATCATCGGCAATCTCCCGGAGGGCTCCCCGGCGCGGGACGTCGCCGAGGGCGAGGTGCCGTTCGAGGTGGCGCAGCTGCTCTCCGCGCTGGAGAACGACGAGCACGTCGAGGTCGTCGGCACCGAGGACGACCCGGTGATGCACGAGGACAACCTGCTGATCGTGCGCCGTATCAAGCTGTCCGAAGACCGGATCTCCTGCGTCCAGTTCGACCGCAGTGACGGCGTGCTGGTCACCATCGCAAGCTGGGACCGGCCCATCACCAACGACCTGTACGCGCTCCTCAAGCCGCTGCCGGCCGAGATGTTCCAGCAGTGAGCCGGTAACCGCACGGAGCGAGGGCGGCAGGCACGAGCGCCGGCCGCCCTCGCGCGGTCAGCGGAGCACCCGGACGTCCTCCGCCTTCACGAACGCCACCCGGTGACCGAGCTGGATCTGGTAGTACCGCTGCTTGCCCCGCACGACCTGGAAGTTCTTCGCGTCGGGGTCGTATGTGGCGGCGTACAAGTACGCGCCCGGCGTCTTCAGGCCCGCCACGTAGCGCTGTCCGGCCGGGACCTTGTACGGCAGCGGTGAGAGCGCCTGTACCGGCACGTCCTTGGGGTACGCGGCCTCTTCCGGATAGGCGCGTCCGTACACCGGGATCTCGTCACGCCCGGCGCGGGGTGTGATCACGGTGCCCTGCCCGGGGACGGCGGTCGGCCGGCCGGTCGGGTTGTGGAACCACGCCTTCTGGCCGAGGTACCAGACGGCCGTCCAGTCCCCCTTCCGGTCCGCGACCGCGTACTGCTGACCGGTGGTCGTCCGCGCACCGGTGTCGTTCACTCCCGTGGTCGAGGGCGAGCCGTCAGGCCGCAGCCCGATGTCCTTGACCAGCGGCGAGGAGGCGTCCGGCGCCTGGTGCAGCCGCACGGCGGAGGAGCCGTGCTCGGGGCAGGGCTTGCCCGCGGACTCGCACCCGGTGAACACTGGCTTGTGCTCGTCGTAGGTCGGCCGGATCGTCACCACGCCCGAAGCCGGTCCCGCCTTGGGGGCGAAGGGCTTGCCCATCAGCGCGAAGTAGTGCTGCCAGTCCCAGTACGGCCCGGGGTCGGTGTGCATGCCCTTGATGCCGGACGTGGTCGACCCCGGCACATTGTCGTGGCCCAGGATGTGCTGCCGGTCCAGCGGGATGTCGTACCGCTCGGCCAGGTACTTCACCAGCCGCGCCGAACTGCGGTACATCGCCTCCGTGTACCAGGCGTCGGGGTCGGTCAGGAACCCCTCGTGCTCCAGCCCGACCGACTTGGAGTTGACGTACCAGTTACCGGCGTGCCAGGCGGCGTCCTTGTTGCGCACGTGCTGCGCCACATGTCCGTCGGACGACCGGAGCGTGTAGTTCCACGAGACGTACTTGGGGTTGGTGACCAGATCGAGGGTCGTCTCGTACGTCGCCTCGGTGTCGTGGACGATGATGTAGTCGATCTTCTGCGACTCGGGCCGCCGCGCCTTGTCGTGGTTGCCGTAGTCCTCCTCGCCGTTGTCGTCGGTCCACTTCTCGTACGGCGCCGGATACCACTCGCAGTCCACGCTCCGCGGGCACTCCGCTCCGCCGTCGGCGCGGCGTGCCCGGTCGGACGGCTGCGGGGTACGCAGTTTCGGCGTGGCCCCGAGGGTGACGGTCTCGCCGGTGTCGGTGGTGCGGTGCTCGCCGGTGCGCAGTACGCCGAACACCTCGTCGGCGAACGCCGTGGAGCTCGGGCTGCCCCGACCGCCGCCCGGGAACGTGGCCACGGCCTCGTACCAGTCGGCCGGATCGGCGCTCAGCGGATGTCCCAGCCGCCGCTGCGCGTCCGCCAGCAGCGCTGCGCCGCCTCGCACGTTCGCCGCTGTCGAGGAGCGCAGCCGGGCGGGGGAGAGCCCGGTCAGCTGTGCGGCGCGCTCCAGCGTCCGCAGCCGGGCCGGCGGCTTCCCCTTCAGCTGTGGCTTCGCGGCCTCCCGGGCGACGCGGGCGGGACGGGCGCTGTCGCCCCTGGCGTCCTCCGTACCGCCGTGTCCCCGCTGCCGGGACGAGGCCAGCGCCGTGCGGGCATCGGTGAGGTGCATGGGGCCGTAGCCGCCGGAGACGCTGGGCGCCCCCTTGTGCGCGTCCCAGCGCGACTGGAGGTACGAGACGCCGAGCAGCAGCTTCTCGGGTACGTGGTATCGGTCGGCGGCAGCCGTGAACTGCTGCTGGAGCGCGTCGTGGCCGGGCTGGTCCGCGGTCGCCTGCGTACTGGCCGCCAGCAGCGGAACCACAAGAGCTGCTGCCGCCGCACCGACCACCGCACGGCGGACGTAACGTCCGGTGGCCTGTCCCGCGGTGCGTCTGTCGCCGCGCTTGTCGCCGCGTCTGCGGCGTCTGTCGCTGCGGCCGTCGTCGGCAGGGGTGCTGTCGGGGTCACGGAAGGAACGTGGCAATGCCGCCTCCTCGGACTGGTGCGCCGTGGGATCACGTGCGCGAGCAGTCCTCAGACGTACCCACTGGCCGACGATCCGTCAATCATGCCGTGCGGTGGGTGGTTTCCGGCGCGGCAACGGAGGACAACAGCGCACCTCGTCCTGGCCGCAAGGCGTGCCGGACACCCGGGGCGTCACCGGTCAGACCGGTGACGCCGCCGATGGCATACCCGGACGGGTGGCCGAGCCGGGTTCAACGGGTGCCGACCGCAGCGCGTACCGCCTTCCGCGCTGTCGCGCAGTCGTCGTGCAACCTGCGCAGCAGCAGCCGCTGCTCCTCGCCCGTCGGGATCCCACCCGCCCGGACCGCGGCGGCGGCCTCTGCCGCCGCCTGCGGGGAGGATTCCCGCATGGTGCGTTGCACCGCCATCTCGTAGGTGCGGATCTCCCGGGTGAGGATCAGCATCAGGTTCACCAGGAAGGCGTCCCGCGCTGCGGGCCCGGCCGCCTGTGCGAGCTGGCTGATCTGACGGCGCGCCAGTGGGGCATCCCCGAGCACCGCCCACAGCGACGCCAGGTCGTACCCGGGCAGATACCAGCCCGCGTGCTCCCAGTCGACGAGTGAGGGGCCTGTCGGACCCAGCATGACGTTGGTCAGCAGGGCGTCCCCGTGGCAGAACTGCCAGGCCACACCGCGCCTGCCGCCGGGACGGCCGGACTGCACCAGTCCGTGCAGCAGTTTCTGCAAGTCGCCCAGATCGCGGTCGGTCAGCAGCCCCTGCTCGTGGAAGCGTGTCAACCGCACCGGATAGTCCAGCGGGCGCTGGAACATCGAGGGCGGCGGCTCCCACTGGTTGATCCGGCGGAACGAACCGATCACGGCCCGCAGATCCGCACGCGGCGGGGCTTCGAACGGGTGCCGCTGCGCCGCCGCCACCCTGCCGGGCACCCGCTCGATCACCAGTGTGCAGGTGTCCGGGTCGGCCGCGATCAGCCGCGGGGTCCGCACGGGCGGACGGTGCCGCACGAAGGCCCGGTAGGCCGCTATTTCGTGCTGGAAACGCTCGGCCCATGCGGGGGAGTGGTCCAGCAGACACTTGGCGATCACGGTGTTGCGGCCCGCGGCGCCGGCCAGCAGTACCGAGCGTCCCCGCCTGCGGAGCAGCTGGACGGGAGTGAACTCCGGGCAGATCCGGTGGATCGAGGCGATGGCGGCACGGAGCTGCGCGCCTTGCGGGCCGGACAAGTCCAGCCTCCCGCTGACGGGTTGGGACACGGTACCGGGCGCGCGAAGATCCATGCGTGCGCCGGTGTACGGCCCGGAGGGGCCCGGTACGCGCACGGGATCGCGCGACGGATCGGGAGCCAGCACAGCCGGGCCCCTTCCGTATGGCTGCGGCGCAGGGGCCGCACGCGGCCGGCGCTGCACGGACACGGGGGATGGTGCTGAATACATGGGCGCGCGAGATCCCTTCGTGTGCCGACGGGTTTCCGCGCCGCCCCGGCTGTCCGCCCGGACCTGAGCACCCTGGGGAATGCGGGGCCGGACAGAACGACCGGGGTGGCGCGTTCCTACAGGACACCGGGGCGCGGGTGGCACACCATCTGGCGGACCCTGGCGAACCCTGGCGAATGCTCTCGGGGCCGCCGTACCGCGTCGTACGGAAGCTACTGTCAATTCAGCCGAGAACCTGGGGGCTTGACGTGAAAAAGGGACCCAACGCACGCCTCGCGGACCTCTTCGCCCTCGCCGGCTGGTCGAAGGGCGAGCTCGCCCGGCTGGTCAACCGGCACGCGGCGGCGATGGGGTACGCGCAACTGGCGACGGACACCTCACGGGTGCGGCGTTGGATCGATACGGGGGAGACTCCGCGCGACCCGGTGCCCAAAGTGCTGGCGTCCCTGTTCACCGAGCGACTCGGCCGTGTCGTGACCATCGAGGACCTCGGGTTCACCAGGCCGGGACAGACAGCTCAGGGGGAACCCGTCGAAGGGTTGCCCCTGCAGTCCGGGCAGATCGCCGCGGTCCTCACCGAATTCACGGGAATGGACCTCATGCTCAACCGACGCGGCTTGGTGGGTGCGGGCGCCGCGCTCGCCGCAGGATCGGCACTCACCAGTGCCATGCACAACTGGCTCGGCGCGGACCCCGCCGGGGCCTCCGCGCAGAGCGCCGGGGGAGGGGCCCACGCCGTCCCGGCCGGCCACTCGTCCTACGACCGTTACGAGGCGGCCCCGGTGGGGCTCCAGGAGATCGAGGCGCTGGAGCACTCCGTCGAGATCTTCCGCGCCTGGGATGCCGCCCGCGGTGGCGGCCTTCAGCGCAAGGCCGTGGTGGGCCAGCTCAACGAGGTGGGCGGCATGCTCTCCTACCACCACCCCGAGAATCTGCAACGCCGTCTGTGGGGCGTCGCCGCCAATCTCGCGGTGCTCGCGGGTTGGATGTCGCACGACGTGGGACTGGAGCCCACCGCCCAGAAGTACTTCATCATCGCCGCGCACGCGGCGCGGGAGGGCGGCGACCGGCCGCGTGCGGGCGAGGCCCTCTCCCGCGCCGCCCGGCAAATGGTGCACCTGGGCCGTCCCGACGACGCCCTCGACCTGGTGCTGCTCGCCCAGTCCGGGTCCGGCCATGAAGCCCTGCCCCGCACCCGGGCGATGTTCAGCACCATCGAGGCGTGGGCGCAGGCATCCATGGGCCGGGGCCAGGAGATGCGCCGTACCCTGGGCCGGGCCGAGGAGCTGTTCGCCTCGGACAAAGGCGATGTGCCGCCGCCCAGTTGGATGCAGATGTTCGACGAGGCGGATCTGCACGGCATGGAGGCGCTGGCCTTCCGTACGCTCGCCGACCATGAGCCGGTCGCTGCGCGGACGGCGGAGCAGCACGCCAAACGGGCGCTGGCGCTCCGCGAGGAGGGGCGGCAGCGCTCCCAGATCTTCGACTACATCTCGATGGCCTCGGCCTGCTTCATCTCCGACGACCCGGAGCAGGCCGACCGCTACGCCCGCCTCGCCCTGCTGTCCATCAACGAGAACTCCTCGCACCGCACCTGGGACCGGCTGCGGGAGATGTACCGGCTCACCGGCAAGTACGCCAAATACGGAAAGATCGAGGAACTGCGCGCGGAGATCCAGGAGGCGCTGCCCCGGGCACCGAAGCCCTCCCGGAGCGGCCGGGGCCTCAAGGATGCCGACGAGTTGCAGCGCGCACCCGGCGACGTCCGGGACATCCGCGGTGCGCGGGGCCCCAAGGGGACAGGGCCCAAGGGGGCCAGGTCCGTGTAAGGCCCCGGTGACGCGGGAGCAGTTGGAGTGAGCTGGAGGGGCCCTGACGGTCGCTCCGGCTCACCGGTTTACGTCACCGGCTTACACATCCGGGCTGGGACTGCGTCACAAGGTCACGCGGGCGACCAGGACGCAGGCGTCGTCTTCGCGCTCCCTGTCGGCGAACTCCTCGGCGACGGCCCGGACACACTCCTGCGCCGAGCCGGCCGCGCCGAACCGAGGGGCGAGGCCCAGCATGCGGACGCTGCCCGCGTGCAGCGCCGACTGGCGGGGTGCGCCCTCGCCTGTCGTGCGGCCCGGAGGTGTCCCTGGAGCGTCGTCGGGCGCCAGCCCGTCGGTGTGCAGCACCAGCAGGTCGCCAGGCTCCAGTTGCTCGGTGCGCTGCCCGTACGTCGCCCCGGAGGTGACGCCCAGCAGCACACCCTCCGGGCGCCGCAGCACCCTTCCGACGCCGTCCCGGAACAGCAGCGGCGGCGGGTGGCCCGCCTGCGCCCAGGTGAGGGTGCACGAGCGCGGTTCGTAGCGACAGCACAGGGCGCTGCCCAGGGACGGCTGAGCCGAGGAGTCGAGCAGTTGATTCAGATGCCCCATCAGGGCGCCCGGCTTCACCCCGGCCAGCGCCATCCCGCGGACGGCGCCCAGCAGCATCGCCATGCCGGAGGTCGCGGTGACTCCGTGCCCGGTCAGATCGCCGGCCGTCAGCAGCGTCGCTCCGTCCGGCAGTTCCATCGCGTCGTACCAGTCGCCGCCGATCAACGCGCTGGAAGCGGAGGGCAGATAGTGCGCGGCCAGGTCGAGTGCGCCGGTGGTCCGTTCGTCGCCGTGCGGGAACCGGAGGGAGCCGCGCCAGGGCGGCAGCACGGCTTCCTGCAGCTCGACGGCGAGCCTGCGTTCGGTCTGTGCGATGTGCCGTTCGTGCTGGAGCGAGTCCCGCGTCTCGCGCACCGCGTGCTCGCTGCGCCGCAGTTCGCTGACGTCCCGCACCACGGCCCACATCGAGGCGGTGCCCCCGACGTCGTCGAGCACCGGCTCGCCGACCATGTGGACCGTGCGCGCCGCGCCGTCGGGCCGTACCAGACGGAACTCCTGGTCGATCGCCCTGCCGTCCACCAGGCAGCCGGTGAACGCGGTGGTGAGCGAGGTCTGGTCCTCCGGGACCACCCAGGAGGGCAGCTCGTCCAGGGAGAGGGGGCCGTCTTCCGCGGTCCTGCCGAAGATCCGGTACAGCTCGGGCGACCAGGACACCGCGTCCGTCAGCAGGTTCCACTCCGCGCTGCCGACCCGGCCGACCAGCTCGGAGGCGGGTCCCTTGCCGGGCGATACGGCGGTGCCGTATGCCGCGCCGGACGTCTCCGCCGTCGCCTTCCCGGGCGGCTGGTCGGCGGACGGCCACGCCCGGGGGGCCTCGGGAGGCATGCCCTCTCGTAATTGGTCGAGCTGGCTGCCGAGGTCGTCGAGTTGGTGCACGGCCAGCTCGCAGAGCGCGCGCTGCCACCGTGTGCGCGGGTCCGCGCCCGAGACCCCAGGGTCCGGTTCGCCCCCTTCGCTCCCGCTTCTTCCCGCGCCTCGTCGCACGGCGTCGAGGCCGCCGCGCAGGGTGCGTGCCTGGGTGATCAAAGCGTCCAGTGTGCCGCGGTCCGGCGGCTGCGGTGATGAGCGGTCCGCATGGAGGTGGGAAGCCATAGAGAGCTCCGATACGGGGGAGAGTCGGTTACGACTGTGGCACAGCCCGCGACTGACCGTAAGGGATTCGGCCACACTCGATGCGGTGGTGCTGCTGTCATATGTCGATGCGGGTCGTCGGCATACGCCCCTGGGGTCGCCGGGTGCGGCGGAATGTTTGCTTCCGGGTAGGCTCCGGTTCTTGACCGGGCACTCGCTCCGAAAGGTAAAACGCAGGAGTAGAACCGCGGTCACCGGCAAGAATGCCGGGCAACGGAAATCCCGTTGCCAGCCGAATACCCCGCACCGGATGCTGACTCTTATGTTCGTCGATTCCGTCGATTCAGACATAGCGCCCAGTGGCACGCTGCTCGGCCTCCTCCAGAGGGGCCGCGGCGACGGGACGCTGCATGCCCTTGCGGCGCCGCGCGCCGAAGCGCTCAGCGCGCTGCGGCACTGCGTCCTGCACGACCCCAGGCGCGACTGGCAGGTCGAACACCGCTCCCTGTACTACGCCCGTCTGCACAGGGAGCTGGACGCCGGGCTCGACGACATCGCCGCACACCTCTTCGACCCCGCCGACCTGCTGTGCACCCCCGAGGAGGCCGAGGTCCGCACCGGGCTGGCGCTCTCCGTCCTCGGCCACCTCGCCTCCTACGCCGCGGCGCAGGGTGACAGCTGGCAGGAGAACCCTCCGCTGTGGCTGCTGCGCCGCTATGCCACCACCGGCACCAACTGGCAGTGGGCCCTGGACGAGCTCGCCGTCCGGGACGACGACGCCGGGCTGCGCCCGCTGGGCCCCGCCATCCTGGCCCGCTTCCCCAAGACGCCCGAGGGCGACGCCGAGCTCGCCGAAGCCGCGCGGGACGCCTTCGAGCCGCGCCCCTGGCGGCTGTGGGCGGAGGACTCCGCACACCCCGGGCAGGCCGACCGGCTGCGGCGCGTCCAGGAGTGCCGCTCCTTCGACCGCTGGCAGCGCCAGCTGCGGACACCCGGACCCCGGCCCGGCTGGAGCGTGCGCGAGATCCTCGAATGGGCCCAGGACGGATACGAACAGCGCCCCCGCCAGCACCGTGAGGCACCCGCGGCCCGCTGCCTGTCCGCCGTCGCCGGGCCCGAGGACCGGCCGCTGCTGCTGGCCGCCGCCCGCGGCCCGCATGAGGCCGCGCGGGTTGCGGCCCTGCGCCACCTCGTCGATCACAACGATCCCGATGTGCTGGATCTCGTCGAAGTGGCCGCTGCCGACCCCGCGGAAATCGTCGCCCGCGCCGCGCTCTCCTCCTTCGCCCGTATGCGGTCACTGGCCGCGCTGGAGCGGGCCAGGCGCTGGGCCGCAGCGCCCGAGGGAGCTCTGCCGCCGGGGCTGGCGGCCGTCGCCGCCGAGATGCTCGCCTGCCGGGGTGGCGAGCAGGACGCCGACGCCGTTCTCGCGGCCCTGCGCCGCACCATCCGCCTGGAGGGCCCCGACAGCGCCGCGCTGTGGCCGCTCGTGGACGGAGCCGGGCGGCTGTCCATCAGCTGTGCGGCGCCGGTGCTACGGCACATCTACCGTGAGACCGCCTCTTCCCAGCTGCGCGGGCGCACCGCACGTTCGCTCGCCGCCACCGATCCGTCCTTCCCCGCCGGGTTCGCCATCGAGTGCCTGTGGGACTGCGAGGAGTCCACCCGCCAGGTCGCCGCGGAGTACGCCGTGACGGGTGACGCGCGCGTGGTGGAGCGCCTTCGGCGGCTCGCCGCGGATCCGGCCGAGGAGGCCGGCGTCCAGACCGCCATCCGCGGCCGCCTGACTCCGCCTGCCTGACGCCGTCCGCCTGACGCCGGCCGTCTGGACCCGTCCGTCTTGACCCCGCCCGTCTGGACCCCGCCCGTCTGACGCTCGCCGCCGTTGAGCCGACGGTTCTCGGTGCAGGCTTCATCTTGCGGTGGGGCCTGCCGAAGGCACCATTGGAGAGTGGCTGGTCGGTGGGAGTTCTGGGTCGATCGGGGCGGGACGTTCACGGATGTGATCGGGCGGCGGCCCGATGGCACGCTCGTCAGTGCGAAGGTGCTGTCCCACGATCCGGCGCTGCCCGACCAGGACGCCGCGGTCGCCGGGATCCGCAGACTGCTGGAGGTGCCGCCCGGGGAGCCCGTCCCGGCCGACCGGATCGACGCCGTCAAGATGGGCACCACCGTCGCCACCAACGCCCTCCTGGAGCGCAAGGGCGAGCCGACCGTCCTGGTCACCACCCGGGGCTTCCGGGACGCCCTCACCATCGCGTACCAGAACCGGCCCCGCATCTTCGACCGGCACATCGTGCTGCCCGAGGCGCTGTACGACCGCGTCGTGGAGCTCCCGGAGCGGATGGGCGTCGACGGCACCGTCGTCGAGCCGCTCGACCGGGAGGCCGCAGCGCGCGAGCTGCACAAGGCACGTCGCGCAGGCTTCCGCAGCGTTGCCGTCGTCCTGCTGCACGCCTACCGGCATCCCGCGCACGAGCGCGAGGTCGCCCGTCTCGCGCGCGAGGCGGGGTTCGCGCAGGTGAGCTGCTCGCACGAGGTCAGCCCGCTGATCAAACTGGTGTCGCGCGGAGACACCACCGTCGTGGACGCCTATCTGTCGCCCGTGCTGCGCCGCTACGTCGAGGAGGTGGCGCGCGAACTGAGCGGCGTCCGGCTGATGTTCATGCAGTCGAACGGTGGTCTGCGCGAGGCCGGGCACTTCAGGGGCAAGGACGCGGTGCTCTCCGGACCGGCCGGCGGTGTCGTCGGAATGGCCCGCAGCTGCGCCGAGGTGGGACACGAGCGGGTCATCGGGTTCGACATGGGCGGTACGTCCACCGATGTGTCGCACTACGCAGGGGCCCTTGAGCGGGTGTTCGGCACACAGGTGGCGGGCGTGCGGATGCGGGCGCCCATGATGGACATCCACACCGTGGCGGCGGGCGGCGGCTCGGTGCTGCACTTCGACGGTGCCCGCTATCGCGTGGGCCCCGACTCGGCGGGCGCGGTCCCCGGGCCTGCCTGCTACCGGCGTGGCGGCCCGCTGACCGTCACCGATGCCAATGTGATGCTGGGCCGGATCCAGCCCGCGCACTTCCCCGCCGTCTTCGGCCCGCAGGGCGACCAGCCGCTGGACCCCGAGACGGTCCGGGCGGGCTTCACCCGGATCGCCGAGGAGACCGGCGACGGGCGCACCGCCGAGCAGGTCGCGGCCGGGTTCCTGGAGATCGCCGTACTCAACATGGCGAACGCCGTCAAGAAGATCTCCGTGCAGCGCGGCCACGATGTCACCCGCTACGCACTGGCGAGCTTCGGCGGCGCCGGCGGTCAGCACGCCTGCGCGGTCGCCGACGAGTTGGGCATCCGCACGGTGGTCGTACCGCCGCTTGCCGGGGTGCTGTCCGCGTACGGGATCGGCGTGGCGGACGCCACCGCGCTGCGGGAGCAGTCCGTCGAGGGGGAGCTGACCGAGGAGCGGCTGGCCGAGGTGCGCGACCTGTGCGCCCGGCTGGAGCGGCAGACCCGGGAGGAACTGCTGGCCGACGGCATTCCGGACGAGGCGATCAGGACGACCGCCCGGCTCCAGCTGCGGTACGCCGGGACGGACGCCACGCTGACCGTCCCGCTGGGCGGAGCGGACCGGATGGCGGAGGACTTCACCGCCGAGCACCGGGCGCGCTACGGCTTCGCCATGGACAAGCCGCTGGTGGTCGCGACCGCCGTCGCGGAGGCAACCGGCACGGCGGGACCCGTCAGCGCGCACCCGGTCACTCCCGAGCCGGGCGAGGGCAGTCCGGAACCCCACGACAAGGTGCGGATGTTCACGGGCGGGGGGTGGCAGGACACTCCGCTGTACCGGCGGGAGGAGCTGCGTCCGGGGCAGCGGGTGACCGGGCCGGCCGTCGTCGTGGAGGCGGACGCCACCACCGTGGTGGACCCGGGCTGGGCTGCCGGGGCCGATCCGCACGGACATCTGCTGCTGACCCGGGAGCAGGCGCGGAAGGCGGTGTCCGCGGCGGGCACCGAGGTCGACCCGGTGCGGCTGGAGGTCTTCAACAACCTCTTCATGGCGATCGCCGAGCAGATGGGCGTCCGCCTGGAGAACACGGCGCACTCCGTCAACATCAAGGAGCGGCTCGACTTCTCCTGTGCGCTCTTCGACCCCGAGGGCAATCTCATCGCCAACGCCCCGCACATCCCCGTGCATCTGGGCTCGATGGGCGACTCCATCAAGGAGGTGCTGCGGCGCACTGCGGGACAGCTGCGTCCGGGCGATGTCTACGCCGTCAACGACCCGTACCACGGCGGCACCCACCTGCCGGACATCACCGTGGTGACGCCGGTCTTCGACCAGGAGGGCGGCGGGGAGACGGCGGGCCGTCGGCTGCTCTTCCTGGTCGCCTCGCGGGGCCACCACGCCGAGATCGGCGGCCTCACCCCCGGCTCGATGCCCGCCTTCAGCCGCACCGTCGAGGAGGAGGGCGTGCTGTTCGACGCCTGGCTGCTGGTGCGCGACGGGAAGCTGCGCGAGGAGGAGACCCGCGCCCTGCTCAGCGGAGCCCGCCACCCCTCCCGCGACCCGGACACCAACCTCGCCGATCTGCGTGCCCAGATCGCCGCGAACGAGAAGGGCATCGCGGAACTGCTCAAGATGACCGACCAGTTCGGTCTCGATGTCGTACAGGCATACATGCGGCACGTGCGCGACAACGCGGAGGAGTCCGTACGCCGCATCATCACCTGGCTGGGCGACGGCAGTTGTGCGTACGAGACGGACAGCGGCGCAGTCATCCAGCTGGCCGTCACCGTGGACCGCGAGAACCGTACGGCGCTGCTCGACTTCACCGGCACCTCGCCGCAGCGGGACGACAACCTCAACGCGCCCAGCTCCGTGGTGACGGCCGCGGTGCTGTATGTCTTCCGGACGCTGGTGGCCGACGACATCCCGCTCAACAGCGGCTGTCTGGCGCCGCTGGAGGTGCGTATCCCGGAGGGCTCGATGCTGGCGCCCGAGTACCCCGCCGCAACGGTCGCGGGAAACGTGGAGACCTCCCAGGCGGTCACCGGCGCCCTCTATGCCGCGCTCGGCGTCCAGGCAGAGGGCTCGGGGACGATGAACAACGTCACCTTCGGCAACGACCGTGTCCAGTACTACGAGACGGTCGCCAGCGGCTCCGGCGCGGGGGACGGCTTCGACGGCGCGGACGCGGTACAGACCCATATGACCAACTCGCGGCTGACCGACCCGGAAGTGCTGGAGTTCCGCTACCCGGTGCGGGTGGAGGACTTCCATGTGCGCCGGGGCAGCGGGGGCGCGGGCCGCCGGCGGGGCGGGGACGGAGCGGTGCGGCGGCTGCGCTTCCTGGAGCCGGTCACCGTGGCGCTGCTGACGGGGCACCGGCGTGTTGCCCCGTACGGCATGGCGGGTGGCTGTCCGGGCGCGCTGGGCGGCAATGTCGTCGAGCGCGCGGACGGTACCCGTACGGAACTGGCCGGGCGCGATGTGGCCGAACTCGGCGCAGGCGACGCCCTGGTGCTGCACACCCCGGGCGGTGGCGGCTACGGCACCCCGCCGTCGCCGCCACCTCCCGGCTGACGCGCCCCGTATCGCGCCGTCGCTCCCCGGCGCGCCGCCTCACGCGGCCAGGGACTGCTGAGCCGGCAGATCAGTGATCAGCAGTTGGCCTGGTGCCTGTCCGTAGGAACTGCGGAGGAACTGCGGTTGACTTCAGCCATGAGCGACAACGTGCTGGACGAACTCAGCAAAGACCGAGGGCTGTTGGGACGCACCAGCACGGCGGAGCGCGTCGCGGTCATCCTGCGCACCCGGATCATCGAGGGCGGCTTCCGGCCCGGCATGCGGCTGGCGGAGGAGGAGATCGGCAACGCGCTGGGCATCTCGCGCAACACCCTGCGCGAGGCGTTCCGGCTGCTCACTCACGAGCGGCTGCTGGTGCACGAGCTCAACCGCGGAATGTTCGTCCGCAAGCTCACCGTCGAGGACCTGGAGGACCTCTACCGCGTCCGCCGCCTGGTCGAGTGCGCCGCTGTGCGGCAGCTGGCGGCGCCGCCCTATCCGCCGGCGGCCATGACGGCCATGGAGGCGGCGGTCGCCGCGGGGCGGCGCGCGGCGGCCGAGCAGCGCTGGCGCGACCTGGGCACAGCCAACATGCACTTCCACCAAGGGCTCGTCGAGCTGGCCGGAAGCCCGCGCACCGACGAAATGATGCGCGGAGTGCTGGCCGAACTCCGGCTCGTCTTCCACGTGATGGAGAACCCCCGCCGGTTCCACGAGCCCTATCTGCCGCGCAACGAGGAGATCCTGCGTACGCTCCAGCGCGGCGACGCGCCCGGCGCCGAGCGGCTGCTCGCCGTCTACCTCGACGACTCCCGGCGCCAGCTCGCCGAGGGATACGCCCGCCAGCTAGGCTGACCGGTCGGGCGCGATCGGCATACCGTCCCCGGCGGCCCTACCGAACCGTGGCAACCGTCCCGGATCGCGACAACCGTGCTGTTTCGGATCTTGTCAGTGTGACCGCTTAATGTGTCCGTCGTGACTGAGAGCGCCACCACGACGAGCACCCCGGCCAGGACAGGTGTATCCGCACCCTCCCCGGCCCCGGGCCCCGCGGCCGACGAGGGCCTGGCCCGCCGCCTGCGCGCGCTCGCCTGCACGGCGCCGCTGCACGACCTCGACACCCGCAAGGCCAACCTCGCGGGGGAGTACAGCACCTACGAGATGGCCGAGCTGGCGCTGGCCGCCATCGACCTGGTCACGCTCCAGATGGACTTCGACACCGGCGCCGACCACGAACAGATCGTCGCCAAGCTGCTGCCCCGCGTCGCGGCCCAGGCCCCCACCCGTGATCCCGCCGAGCACGAACGGGTGGCGCGCTGGGTGCTGGAGAACATGATCAATGTCGGCAGCGTGGACCGCGGCTTCCGCGCCGTCTACGGCACGTTCAACCCCGACGGCACCTACGTACGGCGGGACTACGACTTCAAGCTCATCGAGGAGGTGCCGGGACCGGGCGGCAGCGTCTATCTGCGCACCACCGACGAGGCCGTCAACGTCCTGGTCGGCGCGCTGGACACGGACGTCACCAGCGCCCAGATCGCCGCAGAGGTCAAGCTGGAGGTCCTCATCAGCCGCGGCCGCCTCGCCGACGCCCAGCTCGCCGCCGAACAGGCCCGCTACCGCACGGTGCAGTACGCCGAGACGCTGCGCCGCACCCTGGAGGCCACCCGGCGCGACGTCCGTGCCGTCGACTGGCTCAGCGCCGTCCCCGACATGATCAGCGAAGCCCTCGACCATGTCGCCGACCGCTACCGCCACGAGAACGCCATCCTCACCAACATCCGCAAGGCGCGCGACGAGGCCGCCTCCGAACGGGGCCCCGATCACAAGCGCCGCGCCGCCGAGCTCGTCGACATCGTCAAGGACTGCATCCGCCGCCACACCCAGCTCCAGTCCAGACTGCTGGAGGCCGGCCCGCTCTTCCGTGCCGAACAGGACCGCCAGTCCTTCGCGCCGCCCGCCGCCCGCGCCGGACTCGACCTGTACGGCCAGCTTCTCGCGCCCGTACTGCCGCTGCCGCTGGAGCAGGCCGCGCGCGTGACGGACGCCTTCTTCGCCCGGGGCACCGGGCTGCGTACGCCGGGCGCCGTACGGCTGGGCGACCTCACCGACATGCTGCTGACCCCGCCCGCACCCCGGGAGCACCTGGGCGCCGAGATGCCCGAACCCGATCTGATCGCCACGCCCGACGACAGCCGCTTCAGCGAGGAGCAGCTGGCGGCCGCAATGGAGCTCTTGGACCTCCCTCCCGACGCGCCCCGCCGGCTCTCCGGACTGCTGGCCGACGCCCGACGCCGCGACCCCGAACTGCCGTACCTCATCGCCCTGCTCGCCGTCCATGCGGCCAGCCCGCCTGTCGGCACGGCCTATCGCCAGGGCGAGCAGCGCCTGTTGTTCGCCGTTGACGACGGCACCCCGCTGGACGACCCGGAATTCGGCGGAGCCGATCTCATCGTGGGCACGGCACTGCTGGACGCGGCCGGGATGGCGGCCGACCGAACGGAGGCGGCGTGATGCGTGAACTGGAGCAGCGATGAATGACTTCGCACCGGAGCCCGACCCGCACGAGGGGGGCGGCAACGGAAGCCCCGCACACCCGGTAACCCCCGCCGACGCGGCCGACGCGGCCCGCCTCGTCTCGTTCGGCCTGCACCCGAAGCTCGCCCCCGCCAGGGACGCCGAGTACACCGAACTGCTGCGCCGCTACCGCGAGGAACCGGCGTTCGCGCGGCTGGCCGACGCCGTGGCCACCGGCCTGGGCCTGGTCGTACTGGAGGTCTCCACCCGCGCGGGCATGGCGCTGGCCGCCGCCGAGGACTCCGTCTTCGCGGTCCGTATGGGCGACTACGCCCGGCGGGCCGGCGCGGACTCGACGGACCGCTTCCTGCACGGCCTCGCCCATCTGGCCTGCGCCGCCATGGCCTTCCCCCGCCCCGAGGACCTGGCCGACGACGGCTACATCGGCCGCATCACCGTCAACGGTGTGGACTCGTTCGTCCGCCAGGCGTGCCGCAAGCTGGAGGAACGGGCCGAGGCCGAGGGCGAGAACACCGACCCGGCCACCGACGCACCGGGGCTGGAGGCGTCCTGGCGGGTCTACGCACGGCGCAGCGCCACCGGCGCCACCAAGGACGCCCGCAGGCTCGCCGGTTCCACCACCGGCATCATCGCCAAGGCCGTCGCCTTCCTCGCCGACTCCGGGTTCCTCCAGCGCACCGGTGACGACGCGGGCGGCACCTACCGCACCACCGCGCGCTACCAGCTGCAGGTCCGTGACATGGCGGGCAGCGCCGCCATGGCCGAGCTGCTGGAGCTGGGCGTCGTCCCGGTCTCGGACGGTACGGCCAGCCTGCTGCCGCCGCCGGACGGCGACGATCCGGAGCTCGCGCCGGACGCCGGACTGCCCTTCCACTCCTGAACCTGCGGGAACCCCCGCACCGCCCACCACCAACGAGAGCCCCGCCGCCATGTACGAGCTGTCCCGGATCCGCCTCTACTCCATCGGGCCCGCCGGTGCGCGCTACGCCGACACCGTGCTGGACCTGCGCGGAGTGGGCGAGCCCGTGCCCAGCCCGGCGCCCACGCAGGCGGACTTCTTCGAGGAGGAGCCGCAGGGCCCGCCCCACCGCCCGGCGCCCGCGGGTGTGCTCTTCCTGGAGAACGGCGGCGGCAAGTCCGTGCTGCTCAAGCTGATCTTCTCCGTGATGCTGCCCGGGCACCGCAACACCCTGGGCGGCGCCAGTTCGGGCGTGCTCCGCAAGTTCCTGCTCGCGGACGACTGCGGCCATGTCGCCCTGGAGTGGCAGCACACCAGGACCGGCGAGACGATCGTCGTCGGCAAGGTCAGCGAGTGGCGTGGCCGCCAGGTCTCCGGCGACCCGCGCAAGTTCGCCGAGGCGTGGTATTCGTTCCGTCCTGGCCCCGGCCTGTCCCTGGACTCCCTCCCCGTCGCCGAGTCGGCGGCGCTGCGGCCCCGTGCAGAAGGCGCGTCCTCCGCACGCGGCAGACGGCGCACCATGAAGGGCTTCCGCGACGTACTGACCGAGACGGGCAAGGCGTATCCCAATCTGGACGTGGTCTGGGAGGAGATCCACGAGCGCTGGAACGAACATCTGACCACGCTCGGCCTCGACCCCGAACTCTTCCGCTACCAGCGCGAGATGAACGCCGATGAAGGCGAGGCGGCGGGCCTGTTCGCGGTCAAGAACGACTCGGACTTCACCGACCTGCTGCTGCGCGCCGTCACCGACACCCGCGACACCGACGGCCTCGCCGACCTCGTACACGGCTTCGCGCACAAGCTCGGCCGCCGCGCCGAGCTGACCGCCGAACGCGACTTCACGGCGGGCTCCCTCGACCATCTGCACCGCATCACCGAATCCGCCGAGACACGCGCCCGCGCCCGGGAGATCCATGCCGGTGCCGAGCGCCGCACCCGTCACCTCGCCCACCGGCTGACGGCGCGCGGCACTCAGGAGCGGGGCCGCGCCGCCGAACTGGCTGAACAGCTGGAGCAGGCACGGGAGTCGGTCACCGCAGCCGAGGACGCCCGCACCCGCGGCTCCCGTATCGCCGCCGAACTGGCCTACCGGCATGCCTCGCTGGCGCTGGCCGCCGCCGAGAAGTCGGCCGCGGCGCAGAAGCGTGAGCTGAGCGAGGCCCGTACGCTGCACTCGGCCTGGCAGGCTGCCGAGACCGTGCTCGCGCACCGGACGGCCGCCGACCGCTCGGCCCGGGTCGCCGCCGCCATCCAGGAGGCCGAGCGCGACGCGGCTCCCGCACTGGCAGCACGCGCCCACGCCGCCACCGCGCTGGTACGCGCCCTCAACGCCGCGGCGGAGGACAGCGAACGCATCGCCGGTGAACAGGAAGAGCGCTCCGCCACGCTCCAGACCGAGAGCGAGAGCGCCCACCGGGACGCCACGGCCGCCGCCACCGAGGAACAGCGCGCCCGCAGCGAGACCGAACACCTGCGCCAGCGCCTCGCCGAGGTGGAGCAGGAGATGGACCAGGCCGTACGCGCCGGCTGGCTGGACGACAGCGACCCGGACGCCGACCCGGCACGCGCCGCGCTGGCCGCCAGTGACGCCGAGAAGAGCGCCGTCGCCGCCTTCGAATCGGCGCGTGACGCGGCAGCCCGCAGCGCCGAGCGGGCCCGCGAGCTGGCAAGCCGCCACGCGAGCGCCGAGCTTGCCGCAGCGCGCGCCGCGGACGCCGCCGAAGCCGCCGGAAGTACGTACTCGGCCGAGCGCGCCACCGCCGGAGCCCTCGGCGGCGAGGAGCGCCTGGCCGAACTGCTCGGGCTGCCCACCGGCCGCCCGGATGCCCACAACGCGGACGGGGCCCCGGCCGGAGCGACGCGGGCCACGCTCCCCGGCCAGCGCGGCGCGGGCAGCACCTCCGACGTACGGGGCTCCGGGGCGGCCGCCGACCCCGAGCCGGTCCGGCGCACCGGCGCCGTGCCGGGCCAGGGCGGCGCCCCGGAAGCCGGAGCCGGGCCGGCGCCCCGTAAGGCCCCCGACCGGGCAGCGTCCACATCCCAGGGCCCCCTCACCGCCGAGGAGCTGGACCGCAACGCCGAGGCGCTCCAGGAGCTGCTGGACGAGGGGGTGGCCGCAGCCGAGCGGCAGCTGTTCGAGCTGCGCACCGCCGCTGCGGACGACTCGCGGATGCTGGGAGCGCTCGGCGACGGCGGGCTGCTCCCCCCGGGCCCCGATGTGACCGCCACCGTCGAGTATCTGGGCGAGCACGGTGTCCCCGCGCTGCCCGGCTGGCGCTACCTCGCCCAGGCCGTGGATCCCGCCGACCACGCCGCGGTGCTCGCAGCGCGGCCCGAACTGGTCGACGGCGTCGTCATCACCGACCCCGACAGCCATGCGCGCGCCCGTGAAGTGCTGGCGGGCGCCGCGCTGTTGCCCCGTTCGGCCGTCGCCGTCGGTACGTCCGCCGCGCTGCTCGCCCCAGCGCCCGCACCGGACAGCGAAGGCGAGTCCGGGGTCTTCCTCGTACCGCCCAACCCGGCGATGCACGACGAGCACGCGGCCGACGACGAGCGCCGGCAGCTGCGGGAACGCGCCGCGGCCCGGGACGAGGAGATCCGCGCGCTGGCGGCGCGGCTCTCCGCCGACCGGGCGCTGGCGGCCCGGCTCGCCTCCTGGCGCAGCGGCTGCCCCGAAGGCCGGCTGGCCGAGCTGGCCGAGACCGCGGCGCAGGCCCGGGAGGCGGCGGAAGCAGCCCAGCAACACCTTGCCGAGGTGCGCGAGACCCGCACCGAGGCCGACGAGCAGTCCGCCGAGACCGCCCGGGTCCGGGACGAGCGCCAGGAAGCGGCCCAGCGCGCCCGCCGCAGCGCCGACGCGCTGGCAGGGCTCGCCTTCCGGCTGCGGGAGCGCGCCAACTGGCAGGCCCGGCTGCGGGAGCTTGCCGATGACGTGGCCACCGCGCAGGAGCGTGCCGAACAGTGCCTGGAGCGGGCGCGCTCGGCCGACGAGGACCGGCGAGCGGCCCAGCGTGCGGCCGACGACGCCCACCGCACGGCCCGCACCCTGCGTGCCGAACGCGCCGAGATCGCGGGCGTGTCCGACGACCCGGAGGAACCGGAGCAGGCGGCCGACGGCGACACACCCGCCGCTGCCCCCCGGCGCACCGCCTCCCTGCCGGACCTGCGCGAGGCGTACCGCTCGGCCTCCCAGCTGTACGAGAAGGTCGGCGTCGGTGCCGACCTGCGCGCCGAACAGGCCCGTGCCGAGGGCGACGAGTCGGCGGCCAAGGCGGCGCTCGACCGGCTCAGCAACAAGGTACGCACCCGCGCGGCCCAGCTGCTGGAAGGTCCCGACGGCGCCGACGGCCCCTCCCGTCAGGCGGCGGCAGCCCGCGCCGAAGCACTCGTCCAGCGCCTGGAGGCACGCAACTCCGACGCCAGCGAACAGCTCGGCAGGCTCCGCGGCGAGGCCGAGCGACTGGCCCCCGGAGACGGCGACCGCCACACCGAACTCCCGGACGACCTGGTGCCCGCCGACGCCGCGCAGGCCCAGACCCTGCTGCGGACGGCCAACGCCGAACTGGCGGCCCGCGGCGACGAACTGGAAGCAGCACGCGACGCCCACGCCGCGCTCCAGCGCGCCCACACCGCCGCCGAGGACGCCGCCGGCGGCTTCGACGAGACCGCGGCCACCCTCCGCGACCTGCTCCGCGAACCGGCGGCCCCCACGCCCGGGGAGCAGGACGGCGAGGAGCCCCCCGAGCCGTACGCGGGCAGCCCCGCCGAGGCCCGGCAGGCAGCCGCCGAGGCGCGGCGTTCACTGCGCGGCTGCGCCGCCGACCTCTCCGCCGCCGAGCAGTCCGTGCGCGAGGCGTGCGAGGTGCTCGTACGGCACGCCAACTCCAGCCGCTACGAACAGGTCCGCACCCCGGCACGGCAGCAGGTGCGCGAGCTGCCGGCCTCCGCGCTGCCGGACCACGCGGCTGCCTGGGCGGCGGCGTTCGCGCCCCGGCTGCGCGTACTGACGGACGAGCTGGCCCAGTTGGAGCGCAACCGCGACAGCATCGTGGACCGGCTGCGCGGCCTTGTGGAGTCCTCGCTGACGACGCTGCGTTCGGCGCAGCGGCTCTCCCGGCTGCCGGAAGGGCTGGGGGAGTGGTCGGGCCAGGAGTTCCTGCGCATCCGCTTCGACGACCCCGACCAGGCCACGCTCACCGAGCGGTTGGGCGAGGTCATCGACGAGGCCACCCGCGCCGCCGTCCGCAAGAACTCCGACCTGCGCCGCGACGGGATGACGCTGCTGCTGCGCGGGGTGCATGCCGCACTGCAGCCGCGCGGCGTCTCGGTGGAGATCCTCAAGCCGGACGCCGTGCTGCGCGCCGAGCGGGTCCCGGTCGGGCAGATGGGCGACGTCTTCTCCGGCGGCCAGCTGCTGACCGCCGCGATCGCCCTGTACTGCACGATGGCGGCACTGCGCAGCAACGACCGGGGCCACGACAAGCACCGGCACGCCGGCACCCTCTTCCTGGACAACCCCATCGGACGGGCCAACGCCACCTACCTGCTGGAGCTGCAGCGGGCCGTGGCCGACGCGCTGGGCGTCCAGCTCCTCTACACCACGGGCCTGTTCGACACCACGGCACTGGCGGAGTTCCCGCTGGTGATCCGGTTGCGTAACGACGCGGACCTGCGCGCCGGGCTGAAGTACATCAGCGTGGAGGAGCATCTGCGGCCCGGCCTGCCCCAGCCGGAGGCCGAGGAGGGCGAGGCCGCTGTGCACGGCGAGATCACCGCGACACGGATGTTCCGCCGTCCCGAGCAGAATCCGTCCGGTGTCCGCGACGAACCGCCTGCGCAGTCGCCGGAGCCGGATGCCCGGCCGGACGTTCCCGCCCCTCATCCGCCGGGTGACGCGCCGGACGCGGCACACTCCCCGAGCTCGTGACGTCGCGCGTCGCGCCCGGTGCCGGAGCGCCTCGTTCCGCACCGGCGTGCGGCGTGTGATGGCGGTCGGCCAGCGCACGTCGTCTGGCCGCGCTGCTGGGCTCGGAGACGACCCCGTTCCGCTGCACCCACACCTGCCGGGTGATCCATACGTCGAGCACGGCCCAAGTCGCCACAACGGTGCTGCCGATGGTGGACAGCACCATCGGGAACGCCAGCCAGACAGCGGCCAGCGAGCAGAAGAACGCGACCATGAGCTGCACCAGCGTCAGTGCGGCGATGACCACCGCCCGCACTGCCGCCGCCCGCACCGGGTCCGGCAGCCGGGGCTTCGCATACATCTTTTTCACTCCCCCTTCACTACCCCCCGATCCTCGCACGGTTCCGTAAACGTGTGCTGTGCCACAGACTTCCAACGTCCAGCAGGGCATCGACGGACAACTCGGGATGAGGCACCCTGGACTGCCTGATCGGACGCTCATCCAGACCTACGGGTTGCCAGCGCCTCAGTAGTAAGCTCGCGCCGTTTGCTGTCGGTACACGCCCCCGTGCGCTGGGGAAGACGTAGGGGAGGCCATGCGCTTTCGCGGGAAGTCCATCCGCCGGAAGATCGTGGTACTGCTGCTGGTGCCGCTGGTCTCTCTGCTGTCCATCTGGGGCTTCGCGACCTACATCACTGCTGTAGAGGCGAACAGTCTGCTGCGGCTGGACGAGATAACCCGCAAGATCGGCAACCCGACGGAGGATGCCGTCCGGGCCATCCAGCGCGAACGCCTCCAGATCATGGTGCATGTCGCCGATCCCGGTAACAGCCAGGAGCAGACGCTCCTGCACCAGCTCCAGGCCACCACGGACCGCAAGGTGGCCGTCGTACGCCGCAACGCGTCCGACAGCGGCATCCGTTCCGACCTGGGCCCGGACTCCAAGGCCCGGCTGGATGACTTCCTGGACGCGCTGGACGGGATGAAGGGGCTGCGGGCCCGCGTCGAGCAGAACACCGTCACCCGGGGCGGCGCCTTCCAGGCGTACAACGAACTCATCGACCCCGCCTACGCGCTGGTCGACTCGCTCAGTGCCGTCGACGACGTCGATCTGGAGAAGCAGGGCCGCGCCCTCGTCGGCCTCTCCCGCGCCCGCGAGTACCTCTCCCGCGAGGACGCGCTGATGGCCGCTGCCTACGCCGCGGGCCAGTTCACCCGGGGTGACCAGCGCGCGCTCTCCGACCGTGTCGCCGAGCGCAACATCGCCTACGAGAGCAACCTCCCCTCGCTCCCCGCCGAGGACCAACAGATCTTCGAGAACTACTGGAACGGCAGCGACGGCCGCACCCTGCGCAGCTACGAGGACGCCGTCATCGCCGCCGGACCCCGCACCACCGAAGGGCCGATCGGCGAGGAGCGCTGGCACCTCGGCAACACCACGGTCCTGGACGACCTCCAGAAGATGGGAGAGCAGGCGCAGAAGCGCTTCCAGAAGCGCGTCGACCCCGTCGCCACCCGGGTGCTCGTCCAGGCCGCAGCCGCCGGAGTGCTCGGCTTCCTCGCCGTGCTGGCCTCCCTCGTCATCTCCATCCGCGTCGCCCGCAGTCTCGTGCGCGATCTCAACACCCTGCGCAAGGAGGCCAACGAGTCGGCGGGCGAACGGCTGCCCAATGTGATGCGCCGCCTCGCCGCGGGCGACAAGGTGGACGTCGAGACCGAGTCGCCCCGGCTGGAGTACCCCGCGGACGAGATGGGGCAGGTCGGCCAGGCCCTCAACACCCTCCAGCGGGCCGCAGTGGAAGCCGCCGTCAAACAGGCCGACATGCGGCGCGGCGTCTCCGAGGTCTTCGTCAACCTCGCCCGCCGCAACCAGGTGCTGCTGCACCGCCAGCTCACGCTCCTCGACGCGATGGAGCGCCGCACCGAGGACGCGGACGAACTCGCCGACCTCTTCAAGCTGGACCACCTCACCACCCGGATGCGTCGGCACGCCGAGGGCCTGGTCATCCTCTCCGGCGCTGCGCCCTCCCGGCAGTGGCGCAAGCCCGTCCAGCTGATGGATGTCGTACGGGCCGCCGTCGCCGAGGTCGAGGACTACGAGCGGATCGAGGTCCGCAGGCTGCCCCGGCTCGCCGTGGACGGCGCCGCGGTCGCCGACCTGACCCATCTGATCGCCGAACTGCTGGAGAACGCAACGGTGTTCTCCCCGCCGCACACCGCCGTGCAGGTGCTGGGGGAGCGGGTCGCCAACGGCTTCACCCTGGAGATCCACGACCGCGGTCTGGGCATGACGGCCGACGCGATGCTGGACGCCAATCTGCGGCTGGCCGAGACGCCGGAGTTCGAGTTGTCCGACACCGACCGGCTCGGCTTGTTCGTCGTCTCCCGGCTCGCCCAGCGTCAGGGCGTACGCGTCTCGCTCCAGCCCTCGCCCTACGGCGGCACCACAGCCGTCGTCCTGATCCCCGGCACCGTCCTCACCGAGACCCCCGGCCGGGACGAGACCCCCGGCCGGGACGAGGCCCCCGGCCGGGACGAGACCCAGCGCGGGCCGGGCCGTACCGCCATCGAGGCCGGAGGGAAGTCCGCCCGTCCGCTGGACGGGCCCGTCGAGCTGGAGGCCCCGTTGGAGGAGGAGCCCCGCGCCTCCCGAGAGACCGGCACCTCGCGGGAGAGCCATGGCGGGCCCCGCAGGCGCGAGCACGATACGACCTCCGCCTCGGTCGCACCGACGGGTGAGCACCAGCAGACGCGGGACGAAGCCCCTCCCGCCGCCCGCACGGACGCCCAACCCGAGCCGGGCACCGGCAGCGAATCCGGCACCGGCGGCCCGGCACCGCTGCCCCGCCGCCGTCCCGGCGCTCCGGTGCTGGTCTCCGACAACGGGCGCACCGTCGACCCGGACCGCCGGTCCACCGGGGAACGCACCAGTGACAGCGGCCGCGCGCCGCTGCCCCGTCGCAAGCCCCGTACGAACCGCCGGGCGGACCCCGAGCCTCAGGCCGAGTCGGGGCCCCAGAGCGAGTCCGGGCCGCAGCCGGGGTCCGGCGCCCGGCTCGAGGGCACCGCCGGAGACGCGGAGCAGCCGTCAGCGCGGTCCGAGCCGGCGCAGGGCCGGGTCGGCGGCCTGCCGCGCCGGGTGCGCCAGGCCAGCCTCGCGCCGCAGCTCAAGGCGGAGACCTCCACCGGCAACACCCGTATGCCGCAAGCGCAGTCGGGCACCCAGGGATCCAGCACGCCGGACGTCGACGATCGCGACGCCGACGAAGTGCGCAGCAGAATGGCCTCTCTCCAGCGCGGCTGGGAACGCGGCAGACGCGAGAGCGAACCGCCGCACGACGCGGGGGAGTCAGCACCAGGAACAACACCGGGAGGGGACGGTCGATGACCGCACCGAACGCCGCATCGCACAACGCCGGAAGCGGTGAGCTCAACTGGCTCCTCGACGAGCTGGTCCAGCGCGTCGGCAGCATCCGCAAGGCGCTCGTGCTCTCCGGGGACGGCCTCGCCAGAGGCGCCTCGGAGGGCCTCACCCGGGAGGACAGCGAGCACCTGGCGGCCGTCGCCTCCGGGTTCCACAGCCTCGCCAAGGGCGTCGGCCGGCACTTCTCGGTCGGCGGCGTACGGCAGACCGTGGTCGAGCTGGAGGAGGCTTTCCTCTTCGTGACGGCAGCCGGCGACGGAAGCTGCCTGGCCGTCCTGACCGACGCCGAAGCCGATGTCGGCCAGGTCGCCTACGAGATGACGCTCCTGGTCAAGCGCGTCGGGGTGCATCTGGGCACCCCCACGCGCAGCACGCCGGCCGACTGACCGCACGCCGGGGGCGACGGGACGACGGGACGACGGACAAGGGAGCGAGAGGACGGGGCCGGCCATGACGAACCGCTGGTTCGACGATGCAGGACCCGTGGTGCGCCCGTACGCGATGACTCGGGGCCGCACCCGCAGCGGCGCGAAGGACACGCAGCTCGACCTCATCGCCCTCGTCATCGCCGACAGCCCGGACGCGGCGGAGCCGGACGCCGGATCCGCCGCGGAGGGCGAGCTCCTTCCGGAGGAGGAGGACAAGCTCCTCACGGACCACGCGTTCGTGCCCGAGCACTTCGACATCCTCGCGCTCTGCCGCCGCTCCCCCCTCTCGGTGGCGGAGGTGGCGGCCGAACTCGACCTACCCGTAGGGGTGGTACGCGTCCTGATCGGCGACCTGGTGGAGGCCGACCTGGTGCGCGTCACCCGCCCCGTCCCTCCGGCGGAGCTGCCGGACGAGAGCATCCTCAGAGAGGTGATCAATGGTCTTCGGGCGCTCTAAGCCGGGCGGCAGAACGTCACCGGCCGAACCGGTGACGCTGAAGATACTGGTGGCCGGGGGCTTCGGTGTCGGCAAGACCACGCTGGTCGGAGCGGTCAGCGAGATCAGACCGCTGCGCACCGAGGAGCTGCTGACCGAGGCCAGCCGCCCCGTCGACAGCACCAGAGGGGTGGAGTCGAAGTCCACGACGACGGTCGCCATGGACTTCGGCCGCATCACCATCAACGACAGACTCGTGCTCTATCTGTTCGGCACACCGGGCCAGGACCGGTTCTGGTTCCTGTGGGACGAACTGGCGACCGGAGCGCTCGGCGCCGTCGTGCTCGCCGACACCCGGCGGCTGGACAACTGCTTCGCCGCGATCGACTACTTCGAGCGCCGCAGCATCCCCTTCACGGTGGCGGTCAACTGCTTCGACGACGCCGAGCGGTACCCCGCCGAGACCCTCCGCGATGCCCTCGACCTCGACGGGGGCGTCCCGCTGCTGCTGTGCGACGCACGACAGCGCGAGTCCGCGCGGGACGTGCTCATCTCGGTGGTCGAGCACGCCATGCACCACGCGAGCCTGGCAGGGGCGCCCACCGACACCTGACGGCCCCGCGCCCCGAAGGGGCGCGGGGAAACTGCGCGACAAGCCACAACGCACCCGCAGTCTGCGGCAGCCGGGCAGGGGTACCCCCTCCCCGGAACAACCGAAGGAGGGGAAGAATCCGCCGGGCAGGCCTTCGTCCGACTTCTCCCAGCCAAAGCTGCGATCGACGGCCTTGTGCCAGTTCGCGTACTCGCGGTCGCGCTCCTCCGCGCTCATCGACGGAGTCCACTCCGCATCGCGCTTCCAATGGGCCCGCAACTCGTCCAGATCGGACCAGACGCCGGTCGCGAGACCGGCGGCGTACGCGGCGCCCAGGCAGGTCGTCTCGGCGACCACGGGCCGGATCACCGGAACACCGAGCACATCGGCCTGGTGCTGCATCAGTAGACTGTTGGCCGTCATTCCGCCGTCCACCTTCAGCGTGGTGATCTCCACCCCGCTGTCCTGGTACATCGCGTCGACGACCTCGCGGGTCTGCCAGCTCGTCGCCTCCAGCACGGCCCGCGCCAGATGTGCCTTGGTCACATACCGGGTCAGTCCGGCGATGACACCGCGCGCGTCCGAACGCCAGTACGGGGCGAACAGTCCGGAGAACGCCGGCACGATGTAGGCACCGCCGTTGTCCTCGACGCTGGCGGCCAGCCCTTCGATCTCGGAGGCGTCGTTGATGAAGCCCAGCTGGTCGCGGAACCACTGCACCAGCGCGCCGGTGATCGCGATGGAGCCCTCCAGGCAGTAGACCGGCGCCTCGTCGCCCAGCCGGTAGCCCATCGTGGTGATCAGCCCGTGCTTGCTGGGCACGGGCCTGCTGCCGGTGTTCAGCAGCAGGAAGGACCCGGTGCCGTAGGTGTTCTTGGCCTCGCCGACGCCGTAGCAGGTCTGTCCGAAAACAGCCGCCTGCTGGTCACCGAGAGCCGAGGCCACCGGCACGCCCGCGAGCTGCCCGACAGCCGTGCCGTACACCTCCGAGGAGGACCGGATCTCCGGCAGCACCGCAGCGGGCACGTTCATCGCGTCCAGCACCGACTGGTCCCACTCCATGGACTCCAGGTTCATCAGCATGGTGCGGGAGGCGTTGGTGACGTCGGTGACGTGCCGGCCGCCGTCGGTGCCGCCGGTCAGATTCCAGATCAGCCAGGAGTCGATGGTGCCGAACGCGATCTCCCCGTCGGCGGCGCGCTGCCGCAGCCCCGGTACGTTGTCCAGCAGCCAGGCGACCTTCGGCCCGGCGAAGTAGCTGGCCAACGGCAGGCCCGTACGGTCGCGGAAGCGGTCCTGGCCCACCTCGCCGCCCAGCTCGGTGCAGAGCGCCGAGGTGCGGGTGTCCTGCCAGACGATGGCGTTGTGCACCGGCTCGCCCGTCGCACGGTCCCACAGCACCGTCGTCTCGCGTTGGTTGGTGATGCCGATGGCGCTGAGCTGGTCGGCGCGCAGCCCCGCGCGCTCCAACGCGCCGCCGACCACTGCCTGGACCTTGGTCCAGATCTCGCTTGCGTCGTGCTCCACCCAGCCGGGTTTCGGGAAGATCTGGCGGTGCTCCTGCTGGTCGACGGCGACGATCCCGCCCTGCTGGTCGAAGACGATGCAGCGGCTGGAGGTGGTGCCCTGGTCGATGGCAGCGACGTACTTGTCCGTCATGTTTGACGACCCCTCGATAGGTGCGTTCGGACGTCATGATCAGAATGCGGCCTTGCGGAGCAGCACGCCGAAGCCCCGCCGAGCAGAGCCGTCAGGCCCCGCCGATCGGCGGCTCCACCCGGCATCACGGCGGTGTCCGCGACGAGCGTGACGGCAGTGTTCAGCCCAGCTGAGAGGCAGTCAAGGCCGGGCGCACAACCGGGGCGTCGCGCCCCGTCTGCGACGCTCCCGTCGCGACTGTCACCGAGGTGTCACCAGATCCTCACGCCCCCGTACGTACCCCCGCTCACGCGAACCGGCCCGCGGGGTCGGGCGTCCCCACAGAACGAGAACGGCGGCACGGGACCGACGGGGGTGGCCCCGAGCCGCCGTTTCTCACCTCCCCTGCTCCGTACCCTGCCGGATCCCTGGCCGATCCCTGGTGGAGAGGGCTCGCCCCCTGGTAGAGGAGAGGGGCATGAGACGCATCCGCACCGCATCGCACGCCCCGCTCGCCGCGGCCGGCGTCCTCCTGGCCCTCGCCGTCGCCCCGGCTCCCGCGGCGCACGCCGCGTCCGGGCAGGGCCACGAGCCCAAGGCGCCGGAGGAGTTCGTCGCCCTGCACGACGTGGCCCCGAGCATCCGGCAGGACATCCGCTACTTCACCGAGCACAACTTCGTCGGCGAACCCGTCGACGGCTACCGCCGGCCGATGTGCATCGTCACCGAGGACACGGCCAAGGCCCTCGCCCGGGCCCAGCGCTCCCTCCTCAGCCGCGGCTACACGCTCAAGGTCTACGACTGCTACCGCCCGCAGCGCGCCGTCGACCACTTCGTGCGCTGGGCCAAGGACCTGGACGACGAGAAGATGAAGCCCGAGTTCTACCCCCGCGTCGAGAAGAACCGGCTCTTCGAGGACGGCTACATCGCGGAGAAGTCGGGACACAGCCGCGGCAGCACCGTCGACATCACCGTCGTCGAGCTGCCCGCCAAGCCCACCCGCCCCTACCACCCCGGCGAGCCGCTGGTGCCCTGCTACGCGCCCAAGGAGGAACGGTTCCCCGACAACTCCGTCGACATGGGCACCGGCTTCGACTGCTTCGACACCCTCTCTCACACCGATGACCCCCGCATCATCGGGGAACAGCGCGCCAACCGGCAGTTGCTGAAGACCACCCTGGAGCGCGAGGGCTTCACCAACCTCCCGGAGGAATGGTGGCACTTCACCCATAAGCCGGAGACCTTCCCCGACACCTACTTCGACTTCCCCGTCTCCCGCCACTCGCTGACCCCGCACCACTGAGGCCACACGCCACTGGGGCCACCCGGAATCGCACATGTGGCTCCAGTGGCCCCGCCATGGGCGCTACGTTGTGGCAGCAGTCGGACATCCACGCAGCCGAGCAGGGGAGCCAGCCATGACGGACCGCACGGAGCGGGCGCAGCAGCCCGCGACGGAGATCGACACCACGGTCCCGCACTCCGCGCGCATCTGGAACTATCTCCTGGGCGGCAAGGACCACTACGCCGTCGACCGCGCTGCAGGCGACCAGGTCTGCGCGATCTTCCCCGGGATGGTCGACATCACCCGCCACTCCCGCGCCTTCACCGGCCGGGTCGTACGCCACCTCGCGGGAGAGGTGGGGATCCGGCAGTTCCTCGACATCGGCACCGGCCTGCCCACCGTCGACAACACCCACGAGATCGCCCAGCGGGTGGCCCCGGAGTGCCGCATCGTCTACGTCGACAACGACCCCCTCGTCCTCGCTCACGCCCAGGCACTGCTCACCAGCACCCGCGAGGGCTCGACCAGTTATCTGCACGCCGACGTACGCGATCCGGCAAGCATCCTCGCCGCGGCAGCCGACAGCCTCGACTTCGGGCAGCCCGTCGGACTGATGCTGATGGGCATCCTCGGCCTGGTCAGCGACTACGACGAGGCGCGCGAGGTGACTGCCGAACTGCTGGCCGCGCTGCCGTCCGGCAGCTACCTGGGCTACAACGACGGCAGCACGACCGACCCCGCCTACGTCAAGGCCATCAGCCGCTTCAACGACCGCAGCGGCGCCGTGCCCTACACCCCCCGCACCCCCGAGCAGATGGCGGGCTTCTTCGAGGGGCTCGAACTGCTGGAGCCCGGCATCGTCTCCTGTCCGCACTGGCGCCCCGAAGCGCTGCCGTTCGGCGAACCGCCCCAGGTCGCCGTCCACGGCGGAGTCGGCCGCAAGCACTGAGCGCGGGGCGCCTTTCCGGTCAGAGGGTGCCCCTGTCGGATGCTCGCGGGCTGCGGGTGCGTTGTGGCTGGTCGCGCAGTTCCCCGCGCCCCTGACGGGGCGCGTCCCCCCGGCGAAGCTCAGGGCGCAGAGTGGGCAAGCGCGGCCCCTTGCCGGGTATGCAAGATCCGTCGGGCTCAGTCCTGGCCGACAGGCCGACGCACCCGCACCGCATACCCCGTCTCGCCGCCGCCGTCCTGCTCCACCCGCACGGAACCGTCCGCCGCACGGTGGACGGTGAACCGCTCCGCAGTCGGCCGCTCCCATCCGTCACCCGGATCCGGGATCAGCAGCCCGTCCCCGGTACGTCCCGGCGCCGGCGGCCACACCTCCAGCTCCGTGCGCCCGTCCGAGCCCCGCACCGGCATCGCAGCCCCCGCCCGCGCCAGCACCGGAAGCCGCCCCAGCGGCGCCGTCACCCGCACTGTGGCCGGGCCCTGGTAGCCGCGTCCGGTGCCGGTGTCGTACCACCGGCCCGCGGGCAGCCGCACCGTACGCGACCGCACCCCCGGCTCCAGCACCGGCGCCACCAGCAGCGCATCGCCCAGCAGGAACGCGTCCTCACAGTCCCGCAGCGCCCGGTCCCGCGGATGCTGCCACCACACCGGCCGCACATAGGGGGCGCCGGTACGGTGCGCCAGCTGAGCCAGCGTCAGCAGGTACGGCTCCAGCCGCTCCCGCTCCGCCAGGGCGGCCCGCACATGCTCCAGCACCTCCTCGCCGAACCCCCATGGCGCCCCCGCGGCCCCCGCGGCGGTACGCGTACGGAAGAGCGGCAGATACGCGGCCAGCTGGAACCAGCGCAGATACAGCTCGGGGGAGGGCCGCCCGGTGTCACCGCCGACATCCGGACCCGCGTACGGCACCCCGCACAATCCCAGGCCCAGCACCAGCGACAGCGCGGCCCGCAGCCCCGCCCAGCCGGTCTCCAACTCGGCGGCCCCGGCACCGCCGTATCGCTGGATCCCCGCCCACCCCGCACGGGAGAGCACGAACGGCCGCTCCCCGGGGCGCAGCTCCCGCAGCCCCGCGAACCCGGCCTTCGCCATCGTCAGGGCGTAGACGTTGTGGCCCTCACGGTGATCGCCGCCTCGGCCCTCCAGCGCGTGCCATGCCGAGAGCGGCAGCGTCCGGTCGCCGAACGCGCACAGCGACACCGGCTCGTCCCCGGTGTGCCACACCCCGGCGAAGCCCTGCTCCAACGGCTCCGCGTACAGCGCACCCCACCACTTGCGCACCCGCCGGTCGGTGAAGTCGGGGAAGACCACTTCCCCGCAGAGCGCACGGCCCAGCACCGTCCGCTCCCGCGCGTCCCGTATGAACAGGTCGGCGGCTCCGCCGCTGTCGAACAGCGGATCGCCGGCCTCGGCCCGCACCCCCGGCTCCACCACCGACACCAGCCGCACCCCTGACTCCCGCAGCCCCGCCACCGGTCGCGGAAGCCCCGGGAAGCGTGGCGTGTCCCCCGCGGCCCCGCGCGGGCTGCGGCCGTGCGCGGTCTCCAGATGCAGCGCGCCCAGCGACAGCCCGCGCTCCCGGTGGCCGTCCACCAACTCCCGCACCGCCCGCTCGCCGCCCGCACCGCGCAGCGTGTGCTGGTGGCCCAGCGCCCAACGTGGCGGCACCGCCGGGGCCCCGGTGAGCGCCGCCCAGCCGTGCAGCACACGGGAGGGAGCGCCCGCCACCACCCAGTACCGCATCGGCCCGCCGTCCATCCGCACCTCGCACCGCCCGGGGCGATCGTGCCCCGAGCCCTGACCCTCCGCGCCCTCCCGTACGGTCACCGAACCGTCCCAGGGGTTGTCGTGGAAGACGAGCAGCGTGCCCGCGTCCGCCACGCTCACCAGCACCGGCATGGTGACCGACAGCGGATCGGTGCCCGGACCGCAGGGCCCCGCGTCGGTGTTCCACAGCCGGTACTTGCCCGTCCGCAGCCGGGGCCCCGCGGCCCTGCCGCCCAGCCCGAAGAACCGTGCATCACAGGGGAGTTCGGACCGCTGCATCCACCGCGGCCCGGTGCCGGCCTCCGCCTCGTCGGCACCCTTCTCCGTGCTCTCCCACCAGCGGGGCGGCTGGTCCCGGCGCAGCAGCGCGCCGCCCGGGGTGCGCATCTCCACGGCACCGTGCCGGGAGACGATCACCAGCATCCGCTCGGAGACCACCCGCCAGCCGCCGTCCTTGTCCGGCTCCAGCCGCGCCCGCGGATCGGGCTCCGGGCACGCGCCCACCAGCGCGTACGACGGCTCCGGCGCCGCGCCGTCCCACCCGAGGAACACCGCGCCGCCCACGGTCACCCGCACATCCAGCACCGACCGCGCGAAGCTCACCCTGCCGCCGCCCGGCCCCGGCTCCGCACCCGCCGCCTCGCCCGGCGTACGGGCCCGCTCCGCGCGCTGCCGGGGCAGCCCGGCCGCGTCCGCCCGCCGTCTGCGCCACGCTGCGCGTAGCGCCCCCACCCCTCGCCCTCTGCCCCCCGTACCGACAACCGTCACCGACCGCACCAGGCCCCGCCCTTCCATGCTGCTCAGCCTGCCATCGGCAACCGCACACGTCAGGGCTGTTAAGTGGCCGTTCACCCGCTGGTCACCATCGCTTCTGGGGGCTCCGCACACTCCCCGCAGCCGCGCTGTGTGACTCCTGCCCTGGCACAACGGATGATCACATGGCATCGTCCCGCGCGAAGGGACGCGACGACGCGCACAGGACGCAGGGAGCCGCCATGACCGCAGCGCACAGCGACAGGACCCCCCGGACCTCACAGGTCTCGCAGCCCTCGCAGCCCGAGGCGCTCTGGCGGCCCGATCCCGGCGACTTCCCCTCGGCCCGCCTCACCCGGTTCCAGGACTGGGCAGCCCGCCACCATGGCGCCCCGGCCCCCGACCCGGCCGACCCCGTCGCCTCGTACGCCGCGCTGCACCGCTGGTCCACCGAGCACCTGGCCACCTTCTGGGGCGCGTTCGCCGAATGGTCCGGCGTCCGCTTCAGCACCCCGTACGAGACCGTCCTCGCCGACGCGCGCATGCCCGGCGCCCGCTGGTTCCTCGGCGCCACCCTCAACTACGCCGAGCACGCGCTGCGTCCGGCCGAGGACCCCGCGCGCGCCGCCGAGCCGGCGCTGCTGCACGTCGACGAGTCCCACGAGCCCACGCCGGTCAGCTGGACCGAACTGCGCGCCCAGGTCGCCTCCCTCGCCCAAGAGCTGCGCCGCCTCGGGGTACGCGCCGGCGACCGGGTCAGCGGCTATCTGCCCAACATCCCGCAGGCGGCCGTCGCCCTCCTGGCCACCGCAGCGGTCGGCGGCGTATGGACCTCCTGCGCACCCGACTTCGGAGCCCGCAGCGTCCTGGACCGCTTCCAACAGGTCGAGCCCGTCGTCCTGTTCGCCGTCGACGGCTACCGCTACGGGGGCAAGGAACACGACCGCAGCGAGACCGTCGCCGCACTCCGCGAGGAACTGCCCACCCTCCGCGCCGTCGTCCACGTACCCCTGCTCGGCACCCCGGCACCCGCGGGCGCACTGGAGTGGGCGGACCTCACCTCCCTCGACGCCGAACCCCGCTACGAGCAGGTGCCCTTCGACCACCCGCTGTGGGTCCTCTACTCCTCCGGCACCACAGGACTGCCCAAGGCCATCGTCCAGTCCCAGGGCGGCATCCTGATCGAACACCTCAAGCAGCTCACGCTGCACAACGACATGGGGCCCGGCGACCGCTTCTTCTGGTTCACCTCCACCGGCTGGATGATGTGGAACCTGCTGGTCTCCGGCCTGCTCACCGGCGCCACCGTCGTCACCTACGACGGCAGCCCCGGCTACCCCGACACGGCAGCACAGTGGCGCGTCGCCGAACGCACCGGAACGACCATCTACGGCACCTCCGCCGCCTACGTCATGGCCTGCCGCAAGGCCGACGTCCACCCGGGGCGCGACTTCGACCTCTCCCGGGTCAAGTGCGTGGCCACCACCGGCTCCCCGCTGCCGCCCGACGGCTTCCGCTGGATCCACGACGAGGTCTCGCCCGACATGTGGATCGCCTCCGTCAGCGGCGGCACCGATGTGTGCAGCTGCTTCGCCGGCGCCGCACCCACCCTCCCCGTCTACACGGGCGAGCTCCAGGCCCCCTCCCTCGCCACCGACCTCGCCGCCTGGGACCCGCAGGGCAAGCCACTGGTGGACGAGGTCGGCGAACTGGTCGTCACCCAGCCCATGCCCTCCATGCCCGTCCGGTTCTGGAACGACCCGGACGGCTCCCGCTACCACGACAGCTACTTCGACATGTACCCCGGCGTCTGGCGGCACGGCGATTGGATCACCCTCACCAGCCGCAACACCGTGATCATCCACGGCCGTTCCGACTCCACCCTCAACCGTCAGGGCGTCCGGATGGGCTCCGCCGACATCTACGAGGCCGTCGAACGCCTCCCCGAGATCCGCGAGTCCCTCGTCATCGGCGTCGAACAGCCCGCCGGCGGCTACTGGATGCCGCTCTTCGTCCACCTCGCCGAGGGCGCCGTCCTGGACGACGCCCTGCGGGACCGCGTCAAGCAGACCATCCGGCAGAGCCTCTCGCCCCGCCACGTGCCCGACGAGATCATCGAGATCCCCGCCGTCCCGCACACCCTCACCGGCAAGCGCCTGGAGGTCCCCGTCAAACGGCTCCTCCAGGGCACCGCCATGGAGAAGGCCGTCAACCCCGGCTCCGTGGACAACGCCGAACTGCTCCGCTTCTACGAGAAGCTGGCGCGCGACCGAAGCTGACCCGCAAGCGCCGAGGGCCGCCCCGCACCAGCGGAGCGGCCCTCACCGCGTCAGTCGTACGACCGGATCACTCCCCGGACAGCACCGCCTGCGCCGCGGCCCGCGCGTCCGGACCACTGTCCGCCGCCCGCGCAGCCGCCGCCGCCCGCTCACACTGCGCCAGGGTGTGCTTGGCGAGCTGCGCCCGTACGAACGGGATCGCCGAAGCCCCCATCGACAGACTCGTCACCCCGAGCCCCGTCAGCACACATGCCAGCAGCGGATCGGAAGCCGCCTCACCGCAGACGCCGCAGCTCTTGCCCTCCGCCTTCGCGGCCTCAGCCGAGACGGCCACCAGATCCAGCAGCGCCGGCTGCCACGGGTCCTGGAGCCGCGAGACGGCACCCACCTGCCGGTCGGCGGCGAAGGTGTACTGCGCCAGGTCGTTGGTGCCCAGCGACAGGAACTCCACCTCCTGCAAGACCGAACGGGCCCGCAACGCAGCCGAGGGAATCTCGACCATCGCACCGAACTTCGCGCTCAGCCCCGCCTCCCGGCAGGCGTCCGCGAAGGCCCGCGCATCGGTCCTGTCCGCCACCATCGGCGCCATGACCTCGAGGTACACCGGCAGCCCGTCGGCCGCCTTCGCCAGCGCCCGCAGCTGCTCCTGCAGCACCTCCGGGTGGTCGAGCAGCGTACGCAGCCCGCGCACCCCCAGGGCAGGGTTCGGCTCGTCGGCGGGCGTCAGGAAGCTCAGCGGCTTGTCGGCGCCCGCATCCAGCACCCGCACCACGACGCGCCCCTCCGGGAATGCCTCCAGTACCTGCCGGTACGCCGTGACCTGCTGCTCCTCCGACGGCGCCCGCTCACTGTCGTCCAGGAACAGGAACTCCGTACGGAACAGCCCCACGCCCTCGGCGCCCGCCTCCACGGCCGCCGGTACATCGGCGGGACCGCCCACGTTCGCCAGCAGCGGCACCTTGTGCCCGTCCGAGGTGGCGCCCGGACCGTTGGCGGCCTCCACCGCGGCCTTCCGCTCCTCCGCGGTCCGCGCCAACTCCTCCCGCTCCGCATCGGTCGGATTCACCATGACCTCACCGGTGCTGCCGTCCACCGCGACGACGGTGCCCTCGACCAGCTCACCGGCGCCCGGCAGCGCCACCACGGCAGGCACCCCCAGCGCCCGCGCGAGGATGGCACTGTGGCTGGTCGGCCCGCCTTCCTCGGTCACGAACCCCAGCACCAGAGCCGGGTCGAGCAGTGCGGTGTCGGCCGGGGCCAGGTCCCGCGCGATCAGTACGTACGGCCGGTCACTGTCCGGCACCCCCGGCATCGGCACGCCCAGCAGCCGCGCCACGATGCGGTTCCGTACGTCGTCCAGGTCCGCCACCCGGCCCGCCAGATAGTCGCCCGCCTGCGCCAACAGCGCACGGTAGGCGGCGAACGCGTCGTAGACCGCGCGCTCGGCCGTACTGCCCACGGCGATCCGCCGCTCGACATCGGCCATCAGCTCCGGGTCCTGCGCCATCATGGCCTGTGCCTCCAGCACGGCCTGCGCCTCACCGCCGGCGAGATTTCCCCGGGCGATCAGGTCTGCGGCGACGGCCTCCACGGCCTGCCGCGCCCGCTGCTGCTCACGCGGCGCCTCATCGGCGGCGATCTGCTTGGCCGGGGGCTCGAGCACGGCCGTGCCCATGTGCCGCGCCTCGCCGATCGCCACCCCGTGACTCACGCCCACGCCTCGAAGCGTTGTGTCCATCTCACCCGTCTCCGCTCGGCGGCGGCCCCAGGCCACCGCAGTCGTTTCCGCCCGGCCTGCGCACGCGCAGAAGGGGACTCCCGTGACGCGTGGAGGATGACAGGGAGCAGGGCCGGGCCCGTACGCCGTTCGACGTCTGCCGACGTCAGCTCCAGCCGAAGAGCGCCTGTCCGCGCTCGACGTCACCGTCCTCCAGCACATCACCGAGCGCTTCAGCGGTGGCCTCGAGCGCGATGACCGGGGAGATGGGCGACTTCCCCGTCTCCTCCACGGCCGCCGGATCCCAGCGCACCACGGGCTGCCCCCGCGTCACGGTGTCCCCCTTGGCGGCCAGCAGCTCGAAACCCTCTCCGTTCAGCTGCACGGTGTCGATCCCCAGGTGTGTCAGCACCCCGCGCCCCTCGGAGTCCACCACCACGAACGCGTGCGGGTGCAGCGAGACGACGATTCCGTCGACGGGCGCCACCGCCTCCGTGCGCTCCCGCACGGGGTCGACGGCGGTACCGGGGCCCACCATCGCCCCGGAGAACACCGGATCCGGCACAGCTGCCAAGCCGATAGCGCGTCCGGTCAGCGGGGACGACACGGTGGTCATGGGGGACCTCCCAAGGGCGGAGTCTCGATCAGCCGCCGTCGCTACCTGTCCAGGACGGCGCACCGTGCAGAAGCGTAAGTCATAGGAACAGCCTCTTCCGCAAGAGGCGCGGGCGCGCCGTTACCCCCCGTTGTCCCCTGTCAGCGCACTGTCGATGACGTACCGGTGGCGCCCTCGTGGCGCTGTGGTGGCCCTGCTGTGCAGAACCGATTTGCCTCTGTCGCGCGGACCGCTGTACTGTCGTATGTCTGCCCGGCGCGGATGGCGAGGGCAGCACTTCCAAAACACTCACCGCTTTCGGTCTGTTGACTGCATGCGCTTCGGCGCAAACCGGTTTCAGGTCACCGGAATTGCGGTGGTACTCTTGAAAAGAAGCGAAGGGCAAACGTCCGGAGAAGCCGGTGAGACGGCTTCGAAGGAAGCGTCCGTTCCTTGAGAACTCAACAGCGTGCCAAAAGTCAACGCCAGATATGTTGATACCCCGGCCTGTCGGACAGTAATTGTGTCGGCGGGTTGAGGTTCCTTTGAAAAAGATTAC
>NZ_JBQQBV010000029.1:0-91216 GCF_052246355.1 Streptomyces sp. 3N207
TGAGAAGTCGCCCGCAAGCAGACGCTTCGGTCAGTGATCCAGCCGTGCCGGAGGAACCGGACCCGACGCACCCTACGCAGCCCCCGAAGATCCCGAAGGGCCAACGCCAAAGCTAAATGTCAGTGCCGCTGGTTAGGATGCCCGGTCATGAGCATGGGATTGAGTGTGTATCTGGTGGACTTGAGTGTCGTACGGGGCGCGATCGGCTCCGGTGATGTGAAGCTACGGCGGATGATCGGCGGCCGCTTCAAACGCCATATAGCCTCCGCCGACGAGCAGTTCTCCCACGAGATCGAGCAGGGCGCGCCCAGCCGCTACGAGGCGCTGCGCGCGGTGATCGACGGCGGGCCCTTCGATGACCGATACGGCTTCCAGTACGGATACGCCTACCAGTTGGTCTGCGAGTTCTATGGCAAGGCGCTGTTCAACAACGACTTCTCACCGTACCGGGGCAGTTGGCTGGAGGATGTCGATGCCGGGCTCGCTCAGCTGGACATCAAGGCCGTCGAGCTGACGGAGTTCACGTACGGCTTTCCTCCCTCGCCGCTCCCGCGGCCCGAATGGGTGCCGACGTACGGGGAGTGGAGCCCGCAGGAATGCCGAGAGGCGCTGACGCAGTGGGAGAACACCACCCCGGACCAGCGCCAGGCCGTGGACCGCGAGGTGCGGGAGGCGATCGAGAGTTGCGTCGACTGGTTCCGCGAGGCGCAGAAGAAGGACGGCTTCGGGATCGCGGGCTTCAATTACTGATGGGGGGCCAGGGCGGCGCTAGATGCAGCCGCAGCCTTGGCTGATTCCTGCCAGTACCCGTTTCCGGCTTCCGGCCTCGGCGTAGGCGCTCCATCTGCCACTGGTGGGCGGAGCGCCACCGCAGGACCGGCGCGCGGACCAGGGGCGCATTCGCGCTGGCCGGCGCGAGGCGGAACGACTGGGCCAAGAGGGCAGGCCCCTCAACGCCGACCCTGATTCAGGCATGCCGCCGAGAAGTACGGCGGGAGGGCTGAGTCCTACCAGTACCGCACGGTCGACCGGAGTCCCGGGGTGTCTCCTGACGGGCCTGACGGGTCGTCGTCAGGAGCTCGCTGGTGTATGCGGGTCGCCGAGGTACGGGAACCTGTCCAGGATGTCGGTGTGCGGCGTCAAACCGGTGGGCGGCGCCTCGTTCTTGGTGAGGAATGCGACGCGGATGTCGATGACGTCCTCCGTGAACGTCCGGCCGTTAGGGTACGCGGCGGGCTTGGAGGGGTCGAAGTGCAGCACGTCCGGCAGGATGCCGTGCTCGTCGAGCGCGGTGATCGCCTCCTCGCGGGTGTAGCCGCCGGTGTGACCCAGCAGGTGGACGAACTGGTCCGTCCACCTGGCCCGGTCGTTGACCGGCTCGCTGGCGTTGTACTCCTCCTTCGTGTCGTCGGTGTTGAAGAAGCTACTCACCGACGGATGCCCGGCCCGGTCCACGTGGACGAGTTCGCCGTCGCGCAGGACGCTGCACCGGCCCCAGATGTGCAGCTCGGGCTTGGGCGCCAGCTCCGCGGTCGGCAGTTCGAGCGCCATGGAGAAGACGTTGGCCGTGCTGTTGGCGTCGACACCGGTCCATGGGGACTGACCGCCCAGATGGGGTGCGGTGAAATTCCGGCCGCCGCTGGTGTCGAACAATGCCTGGATGCCGTCGGCGTCGAAGAAGAAGGCGTCACTGCGGCTGCCGGCGGCCACCTGGTAGTTGCCGCTGCTGACCACGTTGGCCTGGGGGCCGAAAGAGACGGCGGCGTCAGAAACGATCTCGGTGCCGACCGCCTCGGCCCTGCGCGACTCTGCACCCGTTGCCATGAAGACGCTGTAGGTCTGGGAGCCGTCGGCTGCCGGCGGGCTGAAGACCCAGCTGAAAGCGATGTCGGTCAGATAGTCGCCGTCGTTGTCGATGTTCAGTCGGTACACCGCGTCGGGGTGCAGGGCATCGGCGTTGGGATTGGCGTTGAGGATGAGAACGGTCCTGCCCGGATCGCTGGGTACCCCGAAGGCATACAGGTCGCACAGATCGAGGCGCTGGTCGCCGAGCGGCGGCCCAAGGCTGAGGCCGGTGAAGTGGTTGGACATATCAGGCCCTTCCTCTGCTTGTTCGCTGGGAAACCGCCAGAGCGCTCGAACGGCCGTTCCACGGCTCGTGAGGTGCACCTGCGCGGGCGGTACGTCACGCTAGCCCGCCACAGCAGTCCGACCATCGATGGAGAGAGCGCCGCCGTCCAGCAACCCTCGAATGGGTCACCGGCAGGAGCAACGACTGGGCGTTCGTGACTCCGTACGATTCGCCGCCCCACGCCCCCCGATGGCTCGGCCTCCGATGAGGAATCGCCATCCGACCGCTCAAGGCGCTCTTGGCGCACAATCCGCAGCACGTCCACGCACCGGCGGCGCCCCCCCGGCCACCTGACCGACGCTCGCGACGCGAGCTGCTGCACAGCCGCTTACCTCGCACCGCCGGATTCTGAACTGAGCGGTGGGTCATTGTCCTCAGTCCGCCAACAACCCACCGTCAGCAGGAAATCAGGATCAGGCTCAGACCTTCACCGCAGGGCTGTCGACGGCGCCCTGCCCATCGCCACGGTAGAAGGTCACCTCATAGCGACCGCGCGGCACCTTCTTGGAAAGGGTCTTTCCCACGTGAGCACCGTACGTCTTACCAGTGGACGTGTTGACTGCCTCTATCCACACCACTGCACCATTTGCCGAACCCCTGGTGTAGCCCTTGCCGTAGATCTTTCCGCCGGAGGCAGAAGCGCACACCTTCATGGTGTCTGCGTCACCTGGTCCCCAGGCACTACACCGTTGAGCCGAATCCGCAGAAGCCGGTCAGCTCGTTCAAGGACGCGCAGGTGAGGCTTGCGGTTGCCATGCATACGTACGTCCTGGAACTCGCAGAGGACGCGGTGGAAACCACGGAAGGGTGTTCGTCGCGCACGGGCAGTCAGCAAGAGCAGATGACTGGACGGCGATCGCCACCCCAACGGTTCGCTGTAACGGCGGACGAGGCGGATGCGGGCGCGCTGCGCAGGCTCGGAATGGTGCCGGTTGACCTGCATCGCAACCCCGAACTTCCCGCTGGGCGGGGCGTCACGGCCGCCAGGGCAAGGTGTACGCATTTGCTGCAGCGGTGTCAGGAGGCGGGGCAAAGGCGATCGCACCAGTGACCAAGTGGGACCGGGGGCGCGTTGCGTGTGTGGGTACGACATGTCCGTTCGCCGTAGCTGTACGAGAGCCGGGCCGGTGCCGCAGAAGTACGTGAGCTGATCGCCGTCAGCAGGTGTGCTCATCACCCAGCGCGTGTATTGCACCGAGGACCACGTCACCCCCTGCGAAGATGGCGGGCGTGACCAAGGAGTAGATCGCCGAAGCGGCGCTCTTGGCCGCAGCCGGTGCGCCGGCAGCTCCGGTGCACGGGGCTCTGCACTCAAGCTCTTCAACGCGGCGGAGAGGGACTGTGCAGACAGCGCCGGAGCTGGATATCGCCGGCGCACGGGAACGGAGCCAGGCCAACGGTAGGGAGCCACCGCCTACTCCGGCCTCGGCGATGGCAGCGGAGGGAGGCTCGATGACTGACTACTACGACCTCGGCCGTTACACCCGAACGGTGTCGACCGGGGTGGGTGAGGCACAGACCTGGTTCGACCGCGGCCTGATGTGGAGCTATGCCTTCAACCACGAGGAAGCGATCGACTGCTTTGAGCGGACCCGCGAGCTCGACCCGGAGTGTGCCATGGCCTCCTGGGGTATCGCCTACGCCTTGGGACCCAACTACAACAAGCCCTGGGAACGCTTCGACCCGGCCGATCTCGAGACGAGCGTCTCCCGGGCGTTCGAGGCGTCTGCCCAGGCGGAACGTCTCGCGCACAGGGCCACCCCCGTCGAGCGGGCGCTCATCAGCGCGCTCCGGCATCGTTATCCCCAGCCGGAGCCGGTGTCGGACCTCTCGGGGTGGAACCACCGTTACGCCGAGGCGATGCGCCCGGTGTACGCCGCACATTCCGAGGATCTCGACGTGATCACGCTGTTTGCCGACGCGCTGCTGAACCTCACCCCGTGGCAGCTGTGGGACCAGCGGACCGGTGAGCCGACCCCGGGATCCTTTGCTGTGGAGGCGCGTGCCGTACTTGACCGTGCACTGGAACTGTCGGGCGGGCCGGATCACCCGGGTGTGCTGCACATGTACATCCACCTGATGGAGATGTCGTCCGTGCCGGAGCAGGCCCTGCCGATGGCCGATCGACTGCGCGATCTCGTCCCCGATGCCGGCCACCTGCAGCACATGCCCACACACCTGGACGTCCTTTGCGGTGACTACTCCCGTGTGGTGTCCTCCAACGCGCGTGCGATCGAGGCGGATGAGAAGTTCGTGACGCGTTCCGGCCCGATGAACTTCTACACGCTCTACCGCTGCCACAACTATCACTTCAAGATCTACGGTTCGATGTTCCTCGGACGGCGGGCAGTCGCGCTGCAGACGTGCAGCGAACTCGAGGCGGCGATTCCTGAGGAGCTCCTCCGTGTCCAGGTGCCACCGATGGCGGACTGGCTCGAGGGCCTTCTCCCCATGCGCATGCACGTGCTGATCCGCTTCGGCATGTGGCAGGAGATCATCGACGCAGAACTGCCGAGGGATCCCGAGCTCTACTGCGTGACCACGGCGATGATGCACTACGCGAAGGCAATCGCCCACGCCGCCTCCGGCCGGGTGGAGGCGGCCGACGCGCAGCGGGCGCTCTTCGAGGAGGCAGCCGGGAGGGTCCCGGAGTCGCGCACGCTGTTCAACAACACCTGTCAGGACATCCTCGCGGTGGCGGCCGCGATGTTGGAGGGCGAGGTGGAGTACCGCAAGGGGAACGTCGATGATGCCTACGCCGCGCTGCGACGGTCGATCGAACTCGATGACAACCTTCCCTACGACGAACCCTGGGGGTGGATGCAGCCGACCCGACACGCCTACGGGGCACTGCTGTTGGAGCAAGGCCACGTCGAGGAGGCCGCAGCGGTGTACCGGGCCGACTTGGGCCTGGACGGCACCATTCCACGGTCCCAACAGCACCCGGGCAACGTCTGGAGCCTGCACGGCTACCACGAGTGCCTGGTCCGGCAGGGCCGCGGGGGAGAGGCCGCCATCATCGAACAGCAGCTCCGCCTCGCCCAGGCCAGGGCAGACGTCCCGATCAGTGCCTCCTGCTTCTGCCGACTGTCGGCTGTCGGGGAATCGCCCTGTGGCACCGGGTCTGCCGGAGCCTGCCACTGACAGATCCCGCTGCCCGGACTGCCGCCGAACTTGACCACGATCGAGGCCACTCGACCGCCCGTGCGCTATTCCACCCTCGATGGCACCGACCACTCGAGCCGCAAGGAGCAGGGCAGCACGGATCCGCCGCTAATCATCTCGGCGCAATCGAGTGGCCGACTCCCTGAATTTCGTGACCACGCCCCGCGGGGGCGCGGGATCACCTGGCCGCTTCCTTCAGTCTCTTGAGGTCTGCCCTGAGCTTGTCCTCCTGCTCCGAGTTGAGCGGAATGAACTGCGTGCTCGCCGTGATCTGGGCGTGATGCTTGACGAAGTACTCGACGAAGTCCTCCACCTCCGGACGCTTGAGCGCCTTCGCGGCGGGATACAGGAACAGCGGCCGGGACAGCGGCTTGTATGTGCCGTTCTGCACGCTCGTGATGCTGGGGACGACACAGCCACCACCATCGTTGATCATGAGGGATTTGAGGTTGCTCTGGTTCTCCTCGAAGTAGGAGAAGCCGAAGTAGCCCATTCCGCCGCGGGCTCCGGAGACGCCCCGGACCGTGTCGTTGTCGTCCGCGGAGGAGCGGTAGTCGGTGCGGGAGGCACCCTCTTTGCCGTTGATGGCCTTGGTGAAATAGTCGAAAGTGCCCGAGTCGGTGTCTGGACCGAAGAGCTTGAGGGGTTCGTCGGGGAATCTCGGATCGATCTGCTGCCAGTTCGTGATCCCGGATCCGGGTTCCCAGATCTTCTTCAACTGCTCGGTCGACAGGCAGTCCACCCAGTGCACGTTCTTGTTGACCACGACGGTCAGGGCGTCATTGGCGACGGAGAGTTCGTCGTGCCTGATGTCGTTCTTCTCGCATGCCGCCTTCTCCGTGTCTTTGATCACGCGCGAGGCATCGGCAATGTCCGTGGCACCCGCACAGAACTTCTTGAAGCCCCCACCGGTCCCGGAGGTTCCCACGGTGACCTGGACCCCGGGCTGCTCCGCGGCGTAGGACTGCGCGGCGGCCGTGGACAGCGGGGCGACAGTGCTGGAGCCGTCCACCCTCACCTTGCCCGCGAGGTCCTCCACCTCGTCCTCAGCCGATCCGGACCAGGCATTGACGGCCCCGCATGCAGTCAACCCGGGGAGGGTGAAAAGGGCCAGCACGGTGACCCCGACGATCGCTCTCGGCCTCCTGGATGCATCCACGTTTCTCGATCCTTGGCATCGGGCCTACTGCAGACGGCTGGCGCGGAGGAAGAGCCTCAGATGGTTCCCGGCCAGCAACTCGATAGAAGAGTGACCATAAGAATTCCAGGTGCACGGAATGTGGCCCCGGAGTGAACCGTGGACACCACATCGACGGCACCTGTTACCGAGAGTGTCTGCGCCTCTCTGGCCAAACAATCCAGCCCCAGCATCTCCGCCTTACGTACTGGGTTTCCCTTGCGAGAATGTCGGTCACTGCTCGTCGAACCTGACAACCTCCTACTCGGAGGCCCCCCGGCCCTGCCGCTCTCCCACGTCGAGGGAATTGCCGCCCGCACGACCACCGCCCGCACCGGCCACATCCTCGGCATGCCCGAGGTAGCCGCCGTACGCGACATGATCAGCGCCTTCTCCGTGATGGACGAACGCCACGGCGGCCAGCACGGCCGCAGCGCCCTGGTCGCCTACCTGCGCGACCGATGACGTCGCCCCCCTGTGCCGAGCCCGTTTCCGCACCGATGAGGTCCGTCAGCAGATACTCTCGGCCGCCAGCCGCGTCCACCTCCCGGGCTGGAAGAGCTACGACGCCGGCCAGCAAGGCACCGCCCAGCACTACTACCTCCAGTCCTATGCGCTCGCCACCGAATCCGGCCTCCTCGGACACGACCGACGGCTTCGTGATGCGAACGATGGCCATGCAGGGCCTCGAAATCCACCGGCCGGAGCACTGCCAAGCCCTCGCCGAAACCGGTCTCAACCGCGCCAGGGGACGGGTGGACGCCCAGACCGAAGCCCTCTTCCGCGTCGTCCACGCCTATTACAACCTGGCCGCCGCTTCCCGCCCGCCTCGACCTACGGGATCGGCAAGGGAGGGGGCGTGGGCCGTGGAGGAGAGGAAGCGGGCCCCGAGGCTGTCCATTCCGAGAGTCGCGACGGGCGGCAGTCAGACCACCAGAGCGCGCCGGCGAGCTTCGTGGATGATCTGATCCGCGGTTTCCTCGGGAGTGAGAGCCGCGGTGTCGAACCACCAGCCGATCCCGCCGAGCTCGCGCTTCATGTCGGCGTCAAGGGCTTCATAGCCGTCGAAGTCGAACCGCTCGCGTGGATCCCTGATGGTGTTGCGGTGCCTGCAAACGTTGATGCCAGGCGAGAGGACGACGAAGAGCACCTGCCGAGCCGGGAGAAGGCTCAGGAAGAAGTTCCATTGCTTACGGTCGGGGATCACCCAGTCGATCACGGGCGTGAAGCCGGCATCGGAGAAGTCGTTCGCCAGCGTGCACAGGTTGCGGTTACACAGCTCCACTTGCCGCGCTGCTTCGTCGGCAGGCTCGCCCAGAGCCCCGACACGACCACTGACAATCAGCCTGCTGATCTGGTCGCCGTCGAGCCGAGCGGAGCGTGGCAGACGCTGGGCGACCAGCCTGGTCACCGTCGACTTCCCGGCCCCGGGCATCCCCGTCACGATCAGACAGCTCGACGTATCAGCAGCGATCACACCGGCAGCCTGTCAGGGGGCGCGCTGGTCGACAACCGCATTCCCAGGGCGCAATCGGTGGCCCAGGGGAGGGGCTGAGCTGCCTGAGCTGGCGGCTCCCTGGCCGGGCCGAGGCCAAGAAGCAGGGGCGGGTCCTACCGACCTTCGTGGCGGTGTCGCAGACGAAAGTTGCTGGTGGCCCGGACGCAGGCGGGGGTGCGGTTGTCGGAATGATCGAGACCTTCCCTCTCACGAAACGACATCGGGCGGTCAGCGCTGTGGATGACCTCTCGCTCGCCGCCCCGGACGGGAAGGTGACCGGGTTCGTCGGACCTGACGCCCCGGGCAAGACGTCCACGATGCGTATGGCGGTCGGCTTGGACCGTCCGACCTCAGGCAGCGCCACCATCGACATGCGGGCTCACTTGCGTCGGTCGGCTCGCCGCCGCCGGCCGCAATCCCGACCGGCGGGCCGATGAGCTGCTGGAAGAGGTCGGCCTCGCCGCGGCGGCGTCACGGAGGATCGGCGCCCTCGCGAATGGGGGTGAGACAGCGCCTCGGAATCGCGGTGCACTGACGAGTTGGTGCGCGACAGCGGGCGCGGCGGTTGAGGTGTTCTTGCTGGTGGGCGGGCGTGACCCCCTCGTGGCGGTCTTGGTCGATCGAGTGGTTCTCGCGCATCGGCTGTCCGCGGGCCTCGCGCGGCGTCATCTTGCGTGCCGTTATTCGATAGTTGTCGAGGCCATGGACGACCTCGGCAACGAGTACCTCGACGGCGGCGGTGCCCAGGGCCTGTCTCCCGACGGCCTCCGCACCCTGGGCAGTGCCTCCGTCCGGCCCGCCCCGCCACCGGGGGCGGTCACGCTCTCCCTGATCTTCGGCTTCCTGAACGGCAAGGACGAGACCCGACACGAGCTGTCGCTCTCTCTGGCCACGTAAGACCGGCCGTAGCGCCCAGGGGTCTGGCGCTGTTCCATTGGCGCTCCGGAACGGCTGCACCGATGCGGAACGCGACGCGGTGCGCATCTACGCGCGCCGGGAATGGCGAGCCGCGCCAGGGAATGGCGAGCCGCGCCGGGAATGGTGAGCCGGGAAGAAGACCACGGGACGGCCTGATAGCTGGTCGGCCGGATGCGTCCATCGTCAGGCATTCAACTGCGGCAGACCGGCGGGCCGGAAGCCCCGGCCGGCGCAGGGTGCTCAGCGCAGGGCGAGCGAGGAGGCTGCTCAGCCGGCCGTGGGGTAGGCCATGAGCCGGTCGCCGCTCTTGTCCAGTGCCACGCCGATGGATTCGTTGACCAGGAAGGGGCTGATCCGCGGGTTCTCCGGGGCGTCCTTGCCGGAGCGGGCGTCGAGGGCGACCGGACCGTTCTTCGTCTCGCCGTACACGCGCCCGTGCCACGCCCCGAAGACCTCCGGTGCGATCCGGTCGCTCTTCTTGTCCGGCAGCTCCCACAGCCCCTTCGCGCTGGAGGCGTCCACCGCGATGGCAATCTCCCCTGAGGGGCCGGAGCCGGAGCACACGACGGTGCTCTTGGAGTCGTACTTGCATGTGGTGACGGAGGAATCCGGGGGGAAGTCCTTCTCCACGTCTCCGGAACGCAGGTCGAGGAGGCGGTCGTAGCTGTCCCCGTCCTCATAGTCCCTCCCGTGTACGGCGACGAGGTGCGGGCCTGCTGCTTCGGCCGACAGTTCGTAGCTGTCCTGCCCCCGCCACAGCCGCCGCTCGGAGGACATGTCGTAGGCGACGACGCGCTCGTGTTCGCCGCCCTCGTCGGACAGGCCGACGACGGTCTGCCCCGATACCGCCGCGGTTTCGAAGTCCTTCTTCTTCCATACCGTGCGCCGGTGTGTCAGGTCGACTCCGTAGGTGATCGATTCGTCGTCGGTGCTGACGGTGACCGCGGCCAAGTTCTTGTCGGCGTGGGCGGTGGCGGTGACGGGACTGTAGGAGTCGACTGCCCAGTCCGGGACCTGGATCGGCATCCGCCACTTGACCTTCGCGGTGTCGGCATCGATACCCGTGATCTCGACCGCAACGTGATCCGACTGAGTGCCTGTGCCGGTCACCTCCACCATGAACGGGTGTACGAGAAGCGCGCCGTCACCGCTCTTGGTGAGGGCGGGGGCCTGCGCCGGGTTTTCGTCCCCCATCACGTCGACCTCTTCGAGCGCAGTGCCTTCTGGTCGGACTGTTGTCCGCTTGGCCGTGACCGTGTCGACGGCCTGCACTTTGTCCGGTCCTGCCACGAAAGCGCGCTGTTTGTGCAGCGTGACGGGCGGAGGCTCGTTCATCGTTCCGCCGACCGTCAGCCGCCCCGAAGTCGCTGCCTCGGGCAGTACGACGCCCTGGCCCGATGCGAACGTACGGGCGGGGTCGTGCACAGGCCGGGTCGGACCGCTCGGCTTGCCGTCCGCAGCTGGTTTCCCGCCCGGATGGCCGTTCCCGTCCCCGTCACTGCATCCGGCCACGGCGGTCAGCAGGACCACTGCGGTGCAACCGGCCCGCCACAGACGCATCCTGGCCTGCTTCCCCGTCATGGAGTTGTCCATCCCCGTGCGTCCCCCTTCGACCCATGCACAGCGAGAACGGTAACCCGGCCAACACACTGAGCGACAGGCGGGGGAGCCCTGTGCGGCTGCCAAGGGAAGCGCACCGGTTCGACATCAATCGACCACCGAGGCACCGAGGCACCGAGGAGCATGCCCCCAGCTGAGACGGCGCCTGCCCGCGCACTCAGCCACCCAGATCAGCCACCCAGACCGCCGGCCAGCGGCATCGTCCGCCATTGCTCGATGGCCGGTTTCAGCGCCTCCACAAGCATGGGCAACTGGGGCGCGAGGGCCAGGCACGCCACTGCCCGGGACATGCCTACAGCGTTGACGACGCGCAGCACTCCCTCGTCCAACTGCCGCAGACCTCGGCGCTGCGCTGCCGAGTTGTAAGCGGCCTCGCAATCGGGGCCGAGAGCCGCCAAGTCCCACTCGACCGGTCCGAGTGTGGCCAGCTCGAAGTCGGAGTACAGCTCGCCGTCCGCCGCAACGACGATGTTGGCTGCCGGGGCGTCCCCATGGATCGGCTGGAAGTCGATTCCGGGAAACGCCGCCTCGAACCCCGCGCGTGAGCCGATGACGGGTTCCAGGATCTCCCACTCGCGTTGCGCACGGTCGAGGTCTGCCGGCTCGACGAGGTCGGGACGCGTTTCGAGGGTGGCAAGGCCCTCTGTGACGAACTTCGGTTCGGCCGCCGACAGGAAGGGCAGCTCACCCGGGTACTCGCGCAGTGCGGCGTGCAGATCGGCGACCAGGCGGGCGTTCTGCACGAGATCAGGCTCGATGCTCTTGTCCAGCTCGACGAACTGCCAGAACGTCATCGAGAATCCGTCGCGCTGCACGGGATCCTGTGGCACGAGCGGACTCGGCGGAACAACCGGGTGACCCTGTTCCGCGAGCCACCTCACCACATCGAGCTCCACCCGCTGTTGCGCGGCCTGGGAGTCGACGTCGACGTACGACGGCAGGACCGTCGGCACCCGGACCACAACCGGTGACGGAGCGAGGTGCACCACAACGGAGAACACGTCATAGAGCACGGTGGCGTCGGTCACCGTGAGCCCGAGATCGCGACCCGCGGCGATGGCCGCTTCGAGCGCACGTGACTTGCGGGCCGCAAGCTTCTCAGGCGGCATGAATCCTGGCATGCCGACGATAGTGCCACGCCAGGCAGAGCGGTGCGACGAGTTGACGATCGCCGCAGCACCACACGCCGCGGGGTTACTGATTCGGCGCCTTGCGAACGGTTTCAGTGTCGGGCCGTACGACGCGCTCCGTCCGAGCCGGTACGCCGAGGCACGCGGTGTCCGGATGGGGGGCGGGCCGGCCGCCGGCAGGGAAAGATCAGCATGTCGGTGTCGGGGGCGGGTGCTACGTTGCGGCGGCATGGCCGACACCCTCCCGGCAGAAGCCGCCGCTCCTCTATGTGATCGATGAAGATTTGGTTCCGCCCGATCGGGGTGACGAGCAGGAAGGGCCTGAGTCTGTGGTTCCCGCTGGTGATCCGGACGAGGCGGTGCGGCTCTTCCACGACTACCGGCGGCTGATGGCGCAGATCCTCGGGTACGAGGAGGAACTCCCCGAGCCCGCGAGCGAGGAGGACCTCGGCGCGCCGGAGGAGGAACTCGGCGTCGTGCTGCCTCCGGACCTGCTGGGTGAGACCCATGCTCTTCGACCAACCGGTGGGAGCCGGGTGACCGTGTGCCGCTGCTTGCGGGGCGCGTCCGGATCCGCCCACAGGATCTCGTCGATCACCCGACTGCGCTGACGGCGCGACTATCGCAGGTGAGTAACGGTCTGCGAAGAACAACCTCATTGCCCACGGTTCCCATAGATTACGTCAGCGGCATAAACGGGGAACCATCTCAACTCGCCACGCATGGCCGCGTTCCACCTCATTACCCGACCACATCTTTCGACCACACGGAGATCCACATGCGCAAGGGAACGTCCGCACTCGCGATCACGGCAGTCGCCGCCGCGCTCGTCACGGCGACAGGGACCGGGACGGCCCAGGCCGCGTCCAGCGAGTGCAGCCGGACGGCCCTCTCCTTCAACCTGCCCAACAACCCGGACCTGGAGGGCTACGCCGAGCTGTGCGTGAGCCGCATCAACTCGACCACCCTCAACTCGAAGACTCTGGTCCAGCTCGAAGGGATCCACATAACGGGCGGTAAGCGGTTCGACTCCTTCAAGATCATTTACCACCTGGAGAAGAACGGTTCGACCGTCAAGTCCCGGACGAAGACGTGGGACTTCCCGAACGGCGGCCGGGTCCACACGACCTCGGCCGGCTTCAACACGTCCTCCTCTTCGAAGGGCGGCTGGACCACCGACGGAATCATCTCCTACAACATCAACAATGACGGGAAGGGCGCCATGACCAAGGAGCTCAGGGGCACGCCGAGCATTCGCTAGCCACTCGCTCTCCCTGATCCGGCCCTCTGGCCCGGCACCGGTCCGGGCCAGAGGGCCGGTTCACTCGGTCGCGGCGGACCGGTCGATCCGCCACCAGTCCGTCGTCGAAGGCTCAGCGGCGTGACTTGGGCGACGGCTCGGGTGACGGTGACGGTGACGGCGTAGGCTACGACGATCGTCGTAGAAGGGGGACGTTCGTGTCCGGTCCAGTCGTACTTGAGGTTGCGCAGTGGCAGGCGTCGGGTGCCTCTACGGCCCGGCGGTTGCACAGTGGGGCTGCCTGGCTCGCCGAGCTGATTCCCGCGGGTCGGCGGCGTACGGTCGCCCTCGAGAGCGGCGTCGGCAACTCGCGGGGCGGCGTGCAGAACGCCGATGTGCTGGAGCGGCATCTGCTGGCGGTGCGCACGGCATTGGCCGAGGTTCCGCCGGGCGAGCGGACGGTGACCATCGGCGGTGACTGCGCGGTCGACCTCGCCCCGGTCGAGGCCGCGCTCTCCGCATTCGGGGACCGGCTGGCGCTCGTGTGGTTCGACGCGCACGCAGACCTCAACACCCCGGAGTCGTCGCCGTCCGGAGCCTTCCACGGCATGGTGCTGCGCGCGCTCATCGGCGACGGGCCGGAGGGTCTGCAGCCCGTGCGGAGCCTGTCGGCCGACCGCGTGGTACTGGCGGGCGCGAGGTCACTTGACCCGGGTGAGCAGGACCTTGTCGAGAGCCGCGGCATCCGGCACCTCGACGTCGAGCAGCTGGCCGATCCAGGCCCGCTCCTGGCCGCAGTACGCGCCACCGGCGCCGAGGCGGTATACGTCCACATCGACCTCGACGTACTCGACCCGCAGGTATTCCCGGCCGTCGGCACACCCGAGCCCGGCGGACTCGGCGTAGCAGAGCTGCTCGTAGCAGTACAGGCACTGACTGAAGAGTTCACCCTCGCCGGGCTTGCGCTCACCGAGTACGAGCGGACAGAAGCCGCCGGTCAGGAAGAGGCAGTACTGCGGCGGATCGTCGACGGACTGTTCGGGGCCGACCGACGCTGAGCAGCGCCTCCGTACTGGCGCTCTTCAGGACCGAACCGCCCACTCCGGCGCCGGCCACTCCGCCGCCGTGCCCGGATCGGTAGTGGCCGGGCACATCGCCCACGGCGCTCATGCTGTCGGATGGAGCGGCCAGTTCGACGCGGGCGCCGACGAGGGCTATGCGTCGTTGACTTCGTTCGTCGGTCTGGAAGGCGCCTCGGGAAGGCGCCACGGCTGCGCTGTGTTCGATCCCGATCGTGACGCCTGGAGGTAACGGGATCACCAGGTTGCCGAGGGGATGTCGGCCTCGTTCCGCTGGCTGCCCTCACGGAGGGCGCTCGTTGCCCGGACGCGTGAGGTCCTGCGTTTTCCGGTTCCCAGGTATGTGGCGATGGTGGAGGCGCAGGCGACTGCGGCGATGCCGAGCCATTGGGGCCAGTCCAGGTGCTGGCCGAGGATGAGCAGGCCGAACAGGGCGCCTGCGGCCGGTTCCAGGCTGGTCAGTACGCCGAAGACACGTGGCGGGATACGGCGCATGGCTTCCAGGTTGAGCGAGTACGGAAGCACGCTGGAGACCACCGCCACGACGGCCGCCACCCACAGGACGTGCGGGTCCAGCAGGGCGCTGCCCGCGTGGGCGATGCCGTAGGGGGCACTGAGCAGCGCCGCCCAGGTGATGGCCAGGGCCAGGCCCTGGCCGCCGCTGAGGCGGGTGGCCATGCGGGCGGAGACCATGATGTATCCGGCCCAGCAGGTGGCCGCCGCGGCGGCCAGCGCGAGGCCGGCCGCAGGCAGGGAAGTACCGTCTGTGCTGCTCAACAGGAACACGCCTGCTGCGGCCAGGCATGCGGGGAGCAGGTCGAGCGCGCGGCGGGAGCCGGCCAGAGCGATGGCGAAGGGGCCGAGGAACTCGATCGTGGCGACAATCCCGAGCGGGATGTGGTTGACGGCTTCGAAGAACGCAATGTGATGTCCGGCCAGCAGCGTCCCGGCGGCGAGTACGGTCTTCCACGCTCCCCTGACCCCGTTCGGCGCTCTGCGCTTCGGACGCCACAGCACGCAGAGGATCACGCCGGCGATCAACAGTCGCAGGAAAACCACGCCCGCGGCGCCTGCCTGCGGATACACGCGGGGGGCGAGGGCCGCGCCGAACTGCAGCCCGCACACACCGGCCAGGACGAGGCACGGAGCGGGCACCTTGCCCGTGACGGTGGAGACTGCTTGGGCCGCGCTGTGCTGCTGCATGTCTGGGTCCGTGATTCTGGCTCAGGCATGGGGATGCCCGAGCCGGATGCTTTGTGGATGGTTGACGGGATGAGCAGTCGCCCGGGCCGTCGTGCCCCGGGCGTGTGCGGTCAGCCGGTGACGCGCAGCAGCAGCTTGCCGGTGGAGGTGCGCCCGCCCATGAGTCGGTGGGCGCCGGCCGCCTCGGACAGGGGGAACTCGGCGGTTACGGGAAGGGACACCACGCCTTCGGCGACTGCGCGCAGTGCGCGTTCGGTCAGGGCGCGTACGGCGTCAGGTGCCGTCCGGGCGAGCGCCAGTACGGAGAAGCCGCCGATGGAGCGGCCCTGCGCGTACAGTTCGGGCTGCCCGACCCGCCAGGGCTCGCCGCCGCCGGCGTTGCCGAAGGACACCAGACGCCCGAAGACGGCCAGCGCGTCCAGCCCGCGGCGCAGCGTGTCACCGCCCACCGGGTCGAGGACCAGGTCGACGCCCCTGCCGCCGGTCGCGCGACGGACGTCCTCAGCGAAGGTGTCGGCCCGGAACACTTCGTCGTAGCCGTGGTCGAGGGCGTACCCGGCCTTGGCGTCGGTGGAGACCACGCCGTACACCGCACCGGCGCCCGCCGCCCGGGCCAGCTGCCCGGCCGCCGTACCGATGCCACCCGCCGCGCCGTGCACCAGTACGCTCTCCCCGGAGCGCAGTCGCCCCACCTCGTGGATCAGAGCGTGCGCGGTCGGCAGCACGGTCGGCACCGTAGCCGCGGTCCGCAGGTCCAGCCCGTCGGGCAGCGCGAACGCGGCCGCGGCCTCGGCGAGGACCACCTCGGCGTACCCGCCGCCGTCAACGAGCGCGGCCACTTCCTGCCCCACCTGCAGCCCCTCGACGCCCTCCCCGACCGCCCGGATGCGCCCGGAGACCTCCAGGCCGGGACGGTAGGGCAGCGACGTCACCCGGTAGCCCTCGGCGCGCGCCTTGACATCCGCGAAGTTCACTCCGGCCCAGGCGGCATCGATGGTCACCTGGCCCGGCCCCGGCTTGGGAACCGCGGACTGCACGAGCTGCAGTACCTCGGGACCGCCGTAAGCCTGGAACTCGACTGCGCGCATAGCCGAACCGCCCTTCCGCGAATGTTCAATCCGAAGCGAACATTAGCAATGTAAGATAGGCGTCGAACATTCAGCAAACGGGTCTGATGCCGAGCAGGAGGAAGAAGGATGTCTGAGCGGGCCGAAGCCGCGGGGCATCGACCGGCACCTGCGCACACACACCCCGACGACGTCTCCCTCCTCGCCGCGCTCTCCGCACTGGCCGACCCCGTGCGCCTCCAGCTGGTCCGCGACCTGGCGAGCCACCCCGACTGGACCCTCAGTTGCAGCAACTTCGACGTCCCCGTCGGTAGGGCGGCCAAGAGTCACCACTTCGCTGTCCTGCGCGACGTCGGCCTCGTCGAACAGCGCGACCAGGGCACCAAGCGCCTCAACCGACTGCGCCGCGAGGAGTTCGACGCACGCTTCCCCGGCCTCCTCGATCTGACCCTCCGCGCCGACGACACCCACTGAACCCACCGGCCCTGAGCTCGACCCTTCGGTGCGGGGAACCGTGCTCGTCGCCGCAGGGGTGTTGCGGGGGGCTGATGACGACGATCGAGCGGGCCAGGTAGATGTTGGTGGTAGTAGAAGATGCCGACATTCTGGTGGCAGCCAGGTCAAGTTGGCGGCTGATCCGGCGGCCGTTCACGTTTGCGTGGCTCACTTGCCATCTCGTCGGCTCATGTGCGGACCCAGCGGTGGTAGGCGTCCGGGTCGACGTTGCTGCCGCAGATGATGGTGGCCACGTGGCGGCCGGCGAAGCGGTCACGGTCTTCCAGGATGGCCGCGACGCCGAGGGCCGCTGAGGGTTCGACGACCAGTCCCGCGCGCTCCAGCAGCATCCGCATGCCCGTGACGATGGACGTCTCGTGGACCAGGACGGCGTCGTCGGCCACCGTGAGGAGGTCGTCCAGGACTGCGGGGATGGGGTACCGGCCGGCGACGCCGTCGGCGATGGTGTCGGTCGAGTCGGTGGTGATGACCCTGCGCTGGTGCCAGGAGCGGGTCATCGCGGGTGCGCCGAGGGGCTGCACACAGATCACCTCGACGTCTGGCGAAAGGGCCTTCAGGACGTGGCCCACGCCTGTGGCCATCGCACCGCCGCCCAGGGCGATCAGGACAGCGTCGAAGGAGGACGCCCCGCTCGCCAGTTCCAGGCCGATGGTCGCCGCGCCCTCGCAGGTCTCGATGTCGAGGCTGTCCTCGACCAGCCGGACGCCGCGCTGTTGCGCGATACTCGCCGCCCGCTCGCGGGCCATCTCGAAGTCCCGGTCGACCAGCTCCAACTCCGCACCCAGCGCGTGGATCCGATCGAGCTTGGCAGCCGGCGCCCCGCGTGATGCCACCACCGTCACGTCGAGGCCACGGTGGCGTCCGGACCAGCCGAGTGCCTGGCCGAGGTTGCCGGCGCTGGCGCACACGGCGGCTGTGCGGCCCTGGCCGGTCAGCAGGCCGGCGACAAGTTCGGTGCCGCGGGCCTTGAAGCTGCGCACCGGGTTCGCCGTTTCCAGCTTGACACTCACCGTGCAGCCAAGCTCGCGTCCCAACGCGTCGCACTCGTACAGCGGAGTATCCAGAAAGATCGGGTCGATGTCCCGGCGGGCCGCGCGGATCCGGGCAAGATCGAGGCGCGTCGTGAGCATGACCAGCAACGTACCGTACTGCGGCGTCGCTCACCCGCCGGCAGGCGACAGGCAGTTGCTGCCTTGCATCGCCTGAGCACTCCTTGGCGCCGTGTCAGGCGGCGTTCGCGGCGGGCGAAGGCTGGGCGCAGCCGTCGGTCGTCGAGACGGCTGTTTCACCGGATGATGCAGCGGCGGATCGTGCTGCTCTGTTCCTTCGGGACATGGACAGGCCAGCACGGAGCGTCACTTGGCGCGGCGCTGCCGAAACTCCTCAAGCCATCCGTGTACTTGGTCGTCACTGTGCAGGTACGGATCCTCGGGCCCCGGCCGCAGATCGATCCCGTGCAGGAGGCCCAGCCCCCACCAGGACAATTCGTCCCAGTTGAGCGTGTCGTCGACGATCCAGCGTCTGGCCCACCGGTCAGCCGCATCCCGGCTCATGCGCCCCTGGACCACGGCAGCGAGGCACGCCTCGATCTCGTCCGGATCCGGCTGCCCACCACTCATGGGACTCACCGTACCCAGGACGGGCCGAACGTTCCTGATGCGGCAGCACCAAGGGCGGGAAGCTTCGAGATCCAGTACTCATCGATCCAGTACGTCACCGGCTTCCTGCTTTACCGCTCACCGGCATCGGGGCGTTGGCGTGACTTACTGGCCGAGTGCTTCGTGGTGCGCCGGGCTGAGACGGTCCGGTCTCGCGGTAAGGGCGTACGTCTGGGGTCCGGCCGGGTCCTTAGCGTGTGGCCCCGGCCTCGGAGGGGCGGGGCACATGTGTGCGACAACTTCTCCGGCCGGGTGAAGGAAACACCGACCCGACCAGAGCGTCAGGGGGCAGAGGTGAGAGCGGGGTGGTGGTTCCATCCACCGGAAGACCCCGCCATCGGGAATCGCCGGACCGCCGTCTGCTCGGCGGTCTACCGTACGGACACGCCGCGCTGCCTACCGCGTCACACGAGGAGGACCCCTGTGTCATCGCCCTGCGACCCCCAGTACGCTCCCGCCGGCGATGTGGGGACAGCGCTCATGATCATCGACTCCCAGCTCAAAGCCATCTACGACGGCAGGACCGAGACCGACCCCGAACAGCGAAAGCTGGTCGAACAGTTCACCGCGTCCATGGGCCCCGAGGGAGCACATGACGTACTGGACGGCACATGCACGCTCATCTTCATGTTCATGAAATGGCTGCGAATGGCCTACGAGGACCACAACAAGGACGTCATCGAGTACGTGGTGCCCAACCTCGTGGCCACCATGCGCATGATGCCCAAGAGCGTCCGTCCCGAGACCATCCCCACCATGGCGGGCCTGCTCGTCGCGGCAGGCACCGGCCTGAGCCCCAGCCTGTGGCGCCAGCAGTACGGAGACTGGACCAAGGACGAGATGAATCCCCTGGAAGCCACGGCCTTCCTGCTCGCGGAGCACATCAACCGGCTCACCGACGACCGCGACTTCGCCACCCGCCTGATCTCCAAAGCTCTGTCCAGCTCGGACCAAGACTGACATTGCCGGCCGCCTAGCACTCCGGAACCGGCCTTCGCATCACGAAACCACTGGCCGGGCTGCAGAGAGCTACTTTCTTCGGGCGACAGCGACCGAACGAGCGCTGCGGAAGTCGCCTTGGGCCTCCGGCAGATGGGAGGAGAAATGGCCGGTGCGCTGTCGGTGTGACGCCGATAGCCTGCGCGGATGGGGCGGATGAGGCGTATGGAGCGGGCCATCGCGACGGTCGTCGGCTCAGCGGTGGGCGACGCGCTGGGAGCCCCTTTCGAGTTCGGACCCCCAGGTGCGTTCTCTGCCCGGTTTCCAGAACCAGGGTGCGGTGGGGAGATGTGCGGAGGCGGCGGTTGGGAACCGGGCGAAGCCACGGACGACACGCAGATGGCCGTTCTTGTCGCGGAGTCGCTACTGCAGCGGGGCGGACTGGACTTGCCGGACATCTTCGCCCGCTTCCAGCGGTGGGCGGCAGCCGAACCCAAAGACATCGGCCTGCAGACCGAGGACGTGCTGACAAACGGCATGCCGTGGGATCTGGCCGCCGCAATTCATTTCCAAATCAACCAGCGAGCAGCCGGCAACGGCTCATTGATGAGGGCATCGACATCTGCGGTCTACTTTTCACGGGCCGGTCGGTCGGCCACGATGAATGCTGCCCGACGCATCGCTGCCCTTACCCACGGCGACCGCGCCGCCTGGGAAGGCACTGCCGTATTCCACGAACTCATCCGCCTCAGCCTGGCAGGCGCCGACCCCCTCTGCGCTATTCCTGACGTTCTGGATCTCGTCCATCCCGACCACCGCCAGCGATATGCCACAGTCCTTGCTGCTGACTGGCATCCCGACCAGGCAACCGAGTTCAACGGCGCAGTTTGGCCCTGCCTGGGATCGGCGGTCTGGGCCCTGCGCAGCACAACCAGCTTCCAGGACGCCATTCGCGCTGCGATTGACGTCGGCGGTGATACAGACACTGTCGCCGCGGTCACCGGAGGTCTCGCGGGTGCGTATCACGGATTGGAAGCGATCCCAGCCCGCTGGACCGAGCCCTTGCACGTCCCCTTGCCAGGATCCGGCGGACGGGTGCTGCGGCTGGCAGATCTGATCGATCTTGCGCACCATCTCGGGGCCGGCCTGGACTGACGGGGGGAAACGCGTATGCCCGTAACAGTCCACGAAAGGAACGCAGATGACCGCCACCTCCCCAGGAACGAAGCCCGACTCCCGCACCGGTTCGGCGGACGGACACCAACGCAGCCTGCCAGGCACTCCTCAGCAGCCGAGCCCAACCTCTTACCCGTTGTCCGCCTGCTGCTTCTGGGCTTCGTGAGCGGCGAGTTCTTCAGGAGTGCCGACGTAGGCGGGGCCGCACCCCGTCGGCAGTCGCCGGAGCACCATGGCGATGGCTTCCCGTGCCGTGGCCGCCGGGCCTACCGTCTCGGAACGCAGGGGACCGGCGACCCAGTAGGTGCCGCCGGGTGCGGGCCGGATGTAGGGGATGTCCCAGGTCCACCGCTGTTCGGTGCAGCGGCTGAAGTGGAGTTCTCCCATGCCTGTCCAGGGGAACAGCTGCCGCAGGCGGGGTTCTGCGTAGGCCGCTTCCAGTAGTTCGACCCTGACCCGCCCGTCCTGGCGCACTTCCCGCCAACCGGCCTCAACGACGGCATCGCCCGCTGTATCCCTGTCCACGGCCCCCATCGTCCCTGAGGGGTACGACAACAGGGGACGCGGCTGCGGCTGGTGGCACAGACCACTCCCTTGCCGACACCACTGCGCCGGGACCTCGGCTACTACCTGGGCGCCGGCGCCGCCGACCACCCATGGCGCAACGTCACCATCTCCAGCTGGCACAGCTGGCATGCCGACCAGCCGCTCCAGCACCGGTGTGGCACCGCGCCAGGTCGTGGAGTTCGTAGGGGACGCTCACAGGTGGAGCAGGCGAACTGTTCGACGCTGGCAGCCCGTTCGGCGAGCTCTGGCACGTCGCAGAAGCTATCGCGAGGGGCTTTGTGCGAAAGCTGGTTTGCGAGAGGTTGTGAGAACGAAGATCGGGGGCAAACCGGGCACGGTCCGGTGGGGGCCCGTGATCTCTCAGAACTACTCATTTGTGAGAGAGCCCTGTCGAGCGATTGCCGCGGCGGGATCGCCCCGGCTGCGTGGTGCTCACGTTGATCGGTCCGTGGCAGGAGATCTGTCCTGGGGCGAGGGGCTGCTCAGGCAGGTCTGAGCGGCATGGCGGAAGGCGCTGACCAGGCGGCTGCGCTCGGCTGTACGGGTAGCGAGGACGACATGGGCGGGTTCGACGCCGTCGAGGGGGATCGCGGCGATGTCGGGACGGGTGTGGACGGCGAGGGAGCCGGCGGGGGCGATGGAGACGGCATCGCCGGCGGCGATGAGTTCGAGCTTGTCCTCTACGGTCTCCACCAACGGTCCCTCGGGTGCGCGGCTTCCGTCGGGGCGGGGGTCGATGCGCCAGAACGCGTTCCACGCCGAATCGGGAAGCCGGGGGGTGGGCTCGTCGGCGATTTCGTCGAGGGTGACGTACTCCTTGCCGACCAGGCGGTGATCGGCGGGTACCAGGAGCATCCGGGGCTCGTCGTAGAGGATCGTGACGTGCAACTGGTCGGTGGGGAACGGCATGCGGGCCACGACCGCGTCCACCCGGTGGTCGAGGAGAGCTTGGCGTGGTTCGTTCCACCCCAGGTGCAGGGTGTGCACGTCGGCGTCGGGGTGGCGGCGGCGGAGCTCACGCACCGCGGGGGTGATGATCAGGCCGGTGGTGTAGCCGACGGTCAGGCGTGTGGGCTGCGCTGCCGCCCTGGTCTGGGCGGCAGCCTGGCTGGCGCTGCGCAGCAGTGCCTTGGCGCGAGGGAGGAACACCTGTCCGGCTTCGGTGAGCTCGGTGCCGTGCGGGCTGCGGTCCAGCAGGCGTGCCCCGAGCTGATCTTCCAGGCGGCGGATCTGTCGGCTCAGGGACGGCTGTGCGAGGTGCAGGGCCGCGGCGGCGCGGCCGAAGTGACGTTGATCGGCCACCACGGTGAAGTAGCGCACCAGGCGTAGATCAAGGTCCGCGCTGGTATCCGACGTCTCGGGCATGCTCCGACTGTACCTCTCCTCCGAGTCGACACCGCCCATGAAAGAGGGGCTTGAACTGGGGTGATGCCGATTCGGTATCGCAGATTGCAGAACAGGTCTTGGACGGCGAGGCCATCTGGCCCGCACGGTGAATGCGTCAGCCCCGCTCCCGTCCGGAGCCTGCGGGGCCTCCAGATCCTTATCGAGGAAGTGCACTGTGTTTGTCGTCATGGGAGCCAACGGGCAGACCGGCGGAGCCGTCGCCCGCATTCTGCTCACTCAGAGCCAGCCGGTCCGTGTGGTGCTACGCCCGGGCCGCAGCGGCCAGGAATGGGAGAGTCGCGGGGCCGAGGTCGCCCACGCCAATGTTCAGGACGCGGCAGCGTTGACCGGCGTGTTCGCCGGGGCACGCGCGGTCTACGTGCTCAACCCGCCGGCCTACGCGGCCAGCGACATGCTGGCCTCGGCCCGCGCTGTCGCCGATGCCTACGCCACCGCACTCAATGCCGCAGGCTCACGGGTGGTGGCCTTGTCCTCGATCGGCGCCCAGCATGCGGAGGGTACCGGCAACATCGTCACCACCCACATCCTGGAGCAGACCCTGACCCCGCTCGGCGCCAGCTTCGTGCGGCCCGGGAACTTCATGACCAACTGGCTGCCGAATCTGCCGGCCATGCGCGATGACGGCGTACTGCCCAGCTTCTTCACCCCCGCCGACCGGCCGATCCCCCACGCGGCTGTCGAGGACATCGCGGCCACCGTGGTGCGCGAGTTGCAGCGCGATGACAGCCGCACCGTCGAGCTCGCCGCAGCATCCGACTACGCGCCCGGCGACGTTGCCGCCGCCTTCGCCGCTGCGCTGGGTCGGCCGATCACGCCTCAGGCCATCGAGCGCGGCCAGTGGCGGCAGGCCCTTGCCCACATGGGCCTGCCAGCAGCGACGATGGGCATCTGGGAGGAGATGTGGGAGGGCGTCAACAGCGGCCACGTCCGCTTCGAGAACACCCCCGAGAGGGGCCGCACCACCATCGAGGACTTCGCCAAGGACACCGTCGCCCGAACGCAGGGCCAGCAGTGACTCTCTTCCCAGGCACGTGTCGGCACCGACCGTGCCCACCGCTACGCCAAGCAGCTCGCCGCCCACCTCGGCTGCCGGATCGAGACCATCCGGGACGAGGAGACCGGGCACGGCCGACTCGTCTTCCCGCACGGCACCGGCACCATGACCGCGGCTCCCGGCGCCCTGCTGCTGACCGTTGAGGGCGACTCCCGGCACTTGGCAGGGCTGGAAGACGTCGTCACCCGCCACCTGGTGCGCTTCGGCGCCCAGGAGTTCAGGTTCATTGGGAAGGCCGTGGGGATGGGTGTGCTGCGACGGGCTGGCGAGCGGGGGGAGTTCGCGGAGCTGTCACGCTTTCCTCGACCGCCATCGTGGCCGACCGGCTCGCCAGCCTTCGCTTGAGGCCGAGGCGGTGCGGCCTCTCAGTCGTCGCCCTTGTGGCCGTTGCTGTAGCGGCTGATGACAGTTCCAGGTAGTCGGTGTGCGGGCCCGGGCTGGAGAGGTCGGCACGTCTGCCTGTGGAGTCGATGGGTCATCAAGCATCGTCCGGGCGGTAGGCGGTAGGCGGTAGGCGGTAGGCGGTCGGCGGTCAGTCGCGGAAGTCGGCCTTTGAGGGGAAGGCGTCGAGGGTGCAGCCTCGGCGGTGCGCGATGTCGGTGACGTAGGCGTGGAAGGCGGCGCGCTCACGTGTCGGCGCGAACTCGTTGTACGGGTGCGGCATGCTCACCACGTGCACGGCCGGGTGGCCGTGACAGGTGGAGGAAGCCCACCAGGCGCCATCTGCTGCTCCCGCGCTGCCCGGAGCGATGAACTTCTCGTCTCCGTCATGCTGCACGCGCACGTAGCGCGCGCGGTCTCCGAAGAAGCTGTCGAAGCGCATCCACCAGGGGGCGAGCCGCAAGGTGTAATCAAGCTCCACATCCACGTGCTCTGTCAGCCGGGGGAAGCGCTGGGAGAGCTGAGCGGCCTGTGAGGGGCTCACCCCCAGTACGCAGCTTTCCTGCCAGGACCTCTTGCTGGTTCGGGTGCCCAGTGCCCGGTCGGGCAGTGTGCCGCGCCCCTTGTCGCGGATGAGGCTGGCGTACCAGTCGCAGGTGCCGCGGGCATCCTCGGCCGCGCGCAGCCGCATCGAGGCGGCCGGTATCCGGCGTGGCGGGTTGGCCGCGTGCGCGCGGCAGCCGAGTTCGTGCGCTGCGCGGCGGGTGGCCTGGGCGGCGAGACCGGCCAGCGCCCGGCGATCGTGCGGTGCCGGCTTCTCGTAGCGGTCGGAATGTACATTCGGGAGCGAAGCAGTGACCTTGAGGGTTGTGCCCGGGGCGGAACCGCGCGGGCAGGAGGCGTACATGACGGCCTCGTCGTCGGTGAGGGAGCCCGCGCCGTGCTTGCCCAACGGCTGGGGCAGGGCGTGGGGGACCCGGCTTGTGATGTCGCGGGGCCGGGGCTCCACCCCGAGCCAGTCGAACGGGCCGTCCTCCTGTCCGGATATCACGCCTCCGGTGACCTCGTGCGTGGGCTCCCAATCAAGATCCAGATCGAAATGGAAATAGCTCGTGCCTGGCCGGCCCACACGGTAGATGTGGCAATACCCCGGCTCATCCCAGCGCGTGGACCGGTCCGCGCCGCGGGGAGGGAGACGGACGCGCCCCTTGTCGAACGTTATCCGCTTGGCGCCGCCGTGCAGTCCCAGGACGCGGTCGGCGTCCACCAGACCCCCGCACGCCTTGTCGATCGCCGCGCGGCTCGCCTCCCGGTCCCGGTGGTCGACGTACAGCCGCCAGCCCCAGAACCCGGCACCTGCGACGAGAACCGCGCAAGCCAGCAGTACGAGGAAGCGCCTCCATGGGCTCCACCGATGTGGGCGTGGGAGCTGCGCATCGACCGCGTCGACAGAGGGCTCGTCCGCGGTGGTGCTTGGCATGTTCAACACACTAACAACGGGGTATGCGACGCTCTTTCAACCTGCAGCCCTCTGCATCTACAGTTCCTCGGCCCCTCCTGGGCTACGAAGCCTTACCGATGATGCGGCGAAACCATGCCCATCGGGAGGGCCTTGGGGCAAGGCCCGGGACCCGAGCAGGCGAAGTCTGTTCGTGGATCGTGGAGGGTCGATCACCCGGGCATTGACGAGGGTCTCCGCGGAAGGCGACGGCCTCCTCTCCGATCCCGACGACCTCCAAGAGCCCGTCCAGGGCCTCGTCCGCGTCGTCGTGCGGCTGCGTCAGCCAGACAAATGAAACGCCAGCCGGATTGCCGTCGTGCCTGCTGAGGGCGAAGCTGAATCCCCGCAGACGGAACAGGGCGACGTCAAGCTCGTCCAGCCCGTCCCACGACCGCTCGACGCGCAGTCGCAACCGCTCGGCCACAGGCTGCACCGGCAGCGCCAGCCCTCCGATCAGCTGAAAAAGCGGGGAGCAGTGCTCCCATACGCTCCACTGATGGGCGGGGTTCTTGCCGATGCAGTAGGGCGGGTGGATGGCTTCTTGCCAGTCGGGATCAGGCCCCGGCACCTCGATGTCTGTCAACAGCCGCTCCTCCTCATGGCCTCCGGCCAGCCGCTGTTTCAACCTACGGGCACCAGGTACAGCCGAGGCAGCAGCCCCCCCGGGACACGTCGGCGGCTCACATCCCATCGTGTCTGCGAAATGCCCCCAGGCCCGACGGCTCGCCGCTTCGCTGGCTGGGCCTACGGATCGCTGTTACGGCCGAGGCTGTTGCCGCTCGGCGTACCAGTCGACGCGGGTCCACGGTGTGACGGGCAGCGCCCCGAGCTCGTGAAAACGCACGCGAGCGTAGAGCACGCGACTTATGCGTAGGCGTCCAGATGGCGGGCGAGTCCCCGGCGCAGGCGGGCGGACGCTCCCCGCAGGGATCCGAGCCCTCGTACGTCGTCTGCCTCCAGCTCGGGCCGGTCGGCGAGAGCGAGTACGGCTGCATAGGGCCGCTCCCCCTCCGCGAGCTTGGCTGCGGTGGCGGCCAGGACAGCTCTCAGCACGACCTCGTCAGCTCGGGGGTGCAGGGCCAGCAGGTGAAGCAACTCGTTGTCGGCGTACGGGCTGTCGCGGGCCTCGCTCAGCTCCCGCAGTACGTCGGGAGGGGTGTGGGGATTGGCGGCCACTGCACGCCACACGAAGGGATAAGGGCACCGCGCAAGACGATGCAGCTCGACCCCGCCGCTCTGGGAGCGCGCCATTTCGAGGTAGTCGGCAGGCGAAGTCAACCGAATCGGCCCCTGTCGCCTGCGCAAATTTCAGCCCCTCCCGCCATACCCAACCCCCTTCTCGGCCCTGGATCCTGCCGGCGAGACTATGCCGGGATACCCGAGACCGGCACTACCCGCCTCCCGCTCTCCCAGGCTGCATGCAGCCTGGGAGAGCCGCGGGCCCTCTGGCGTCCGTCAGTCCGAGTAGTCGGGCACAAGACGGCCTGCGTGGTGCTCAGTGTCCCGAAGGGCTTGTCAGGGCCGGGGGTTCGAATGCTCGGGCCGTCGCTCGCAGTACGGCCGCGTCGTATGCATGAGCCAGACGGGGTTCACGATCGTGGCGAAGCGCCCTTGATCGTGATCACCGCCACGTACGGGGGTTGAACTGGCAGACGCGCACTCCGTGCCGGGATCCCTTCGACACCCGGTCGAACAGCACCTGAGGTTTCATGCCTCGCGGCCAGGCGAGGTTCTCGACATCGCACAACCGCAGCCTGGCGGCGCCCTTGGAGCGCGCCGGGGGGGGGAGCTTGCCCGGTGCGGGCAGGCTGTCTCTGCAACAGCCATGGTGATGCATGACGGCGTTGGTCGCGTCGGTGATGGCCCGCGCCATCTCGTTCTGTGCCGGCCCATCATGCTGCGAGAAGCGCACGCCGTTGGCCCGGTTGAGCACAACAACGGCCGGAGTGGTGCCGTAGCGTCCGCTGGAGAGGCACGTCTCAGGGACTTCACGCCACGCCCGTGTCGGGGACGTCATGCCTGTGCTGATGCGCTTGCCGCGGACCCGGACTCGAAGGACACCCTCTCGGCTGTCAGATTCTGCTACTCCCACAGCGGCCCGGCTGCCCCATCGCTTGCGCTGTCCCAGCCCTCGCTGAGTCAGGCATCAGGTCGGTCAGCTCCTTCTGGGAGAAGGCTCCCCAACAGGCAGCACGGTGCTCGTTCCGGAAGGGCAGCTCGCCCGCGTACCAGACCATGCCACCGGCACCGATCAACCCACGGGCCATCACGCCTGCCGCCGCCGCGGTCGGCCGCCCCCGCAAACGACGCCGTCGAGGCTTCGGTCAATCCTGCGGGACCTGTGTTTCGCGTTGCTGCTCGCTGCTCGACACTTCATGCCCCTGCCAGTGATGGTCACTGGTCGTGCGGGAGCGTACAGACCGGTGATCAGCGGAGCATCACGAGGGCCGGACTACGCAACCTGGCCCTTCCCTCCAGTCAGCTTCGTCCGGCTTGCTGGCGCGTGCGATGCCGTCCAGCTCTGCGTCGCCGGATGGTAGGTTCCGCCGCGTGCATCCAGACGTCATACGGTCGCAGTTTCGTGAACGCAGCCGCAGGATCGAGAACTTGGGGATCGCGTTGCTGTTGACGGCAACGGTCCTGTGGCTGTGGTGCGGCGTGCTGCTCACGACATCCTACGAGGTGAAGCACCACTTCACGGGTGATTCACTGCCGTGCGAGCCACGCCTGTTCACCGAAGAAGGCACCGCCAACGAGGGCACGTTGGAGGACTCCTGCGAGGACGAACGGGACTGGCCCGAGGCGGTCGCGCTGCTGGGCCTGTCGGTCCCCGTGGCCGTCGCGGGCGCGGTGTTCCTCACCTACGGCAGGCTCAGCGTCCGGATGAGCGAGCATGTCCAGGCCCTGGTCACAGCCCATGAGAAGGCAGCCCGCGCGAAGGCAGCCGCAACGCCTGAGGAGGCGGCCCCGGCGAGGGACCAGGACGGCGTCTAGCCCGCGCGCAATGGAGAGTGGCCCACCACCGTCGTCATGGCCCGTCGGTCTGTTGTTGCTGTTTGGGGGTGAGATGGTCGCGGTGGGCCGGGGGTATTGCTGCGCCACAGACCCCGAGCTGCGCCTGCCTTTCGCCGGGTGGACACGCCCTGCGCCCACACGGTCGCGGCGGCCGGCACCACGACCCTGGCTGCCACGACACGCTCTCCGGCTACCTCAAGCTCCCGGCAGACCAAGCACAATGCGACTCCACGCCCCTGAGATTCATCCGCTGACACCGAGGCAGATGCCGCTGACGCTGGGGCGGGTCCGCCGCACATCACGACGGCCGGCGTCGGTCCTCGACAATCCAGCCTTCACCCAGCTCACAACGGAGGACCTCCAGCGCAGCGTCTGCCCGCTGTCTGAACAGCTCCCATTGCTGCTCGGGCCAAGGAGAGGGACCTGGCGGGTATTCCCAGTCGATCGAGGACTGATACCACTCGCACAGTCCCGCCAGTTCGATCCGGACGGCAGGACTGATCGGCAATCGTTCCAGTTCGCAGGGGAAGCCGTAGGGGCTGTCGATGTCGTCGGGCCACAGCGGAGTGTCCGAGACACCGGCTTCGAAGAAGAACCGCAGACGTTGAGGCATAAGGCACTCTCACATCCCCGCGGAACCTCGCTGTATGCGAGTCGCCCTTCCCCGAAGGTCCGCCGGGCGCCTTTTCCCGATTGTGTGGTCTCGCCTTCCGCTCGCGCTCGCCAGTGAAATAGCGGCCGCTTGAATGCGGGCAGTGATCAACCTCTGCCACGATCAGGTGGCCGCCGCCGGTGACCGTCTCCAACCTGCTGCTGCGCCGGCTGCTGCACCGGGGCCGCCGCCACGAGCGCCGCCGCCACGAGCGGGGATCCGGACACCGCAGCGCAGGTGCGGGCGCGGTCGGCGGTACGCCGGGGCTGTCGTTCTAGCTGAGCTTGATGAGCAAGACGGTCTTGGAGTCTCACGGCACCGGCACCCCCCGCCGGGGAGGGGGCGGGCCGCGGTCGCTGCTGGAGGAGGTGTTCTCAGCCTGAGACCAGTGACCGTCCACGGCAGCCCCGAGTTGTACGACTACGGCGTCACCGTCCCAGACACGCCACGCTGCGGCCATCCTCCGCATCACGGAGGAGATCGGGCAGCATCTCGGCGGCGATAGAGTGACGGGCCGCCCGGCATGGTGGGGCGGCCCGTCGGACGGTAGAGCATCGGCCTTTGGGACGGACTTCACCAGGCCCGGAAGCCCGGGCTCCGGCCTGGAGTGAGCGTCGGCGCTGACGACGTCGGCGCCTGGCTCGCCGAGCAACCCGGGGCTGGCACCGCCTGAAGGAGGGAGGGCCAGCAGGAGCGCCTGACCGACCCTTGCCGGGTGGCGTTCGTGCCACAACGGGCCTATCTCCGCGACGAGTTCCACGATCACATCGGCCGACAAGCCCGTGATCCTCCGGTCGCTGGTGATCGCTGCACGAGTCACGTTCGCCACCACACGACCGTGATCAACGATCAAGAGCGCGACGCCTCACCGCCAACCATGCACGAACTCGTAAGGACCTGTCCGGCGGGTCTTGCCGTCTTGCCGGACAGGCCCCTGGTTTCCGACGAGGGCTCAGCGCTTGAGCGTGAAGGTGAAGTCGCGATGTCGGGAGCGAACGAGGACGGGCGCGGGTGTCCACCGACCGCGGTGCGCCCGGGGCGGCGGCGGACCGTACGGGGACTGCCAGGCGGGGCGCTCGCCCTGGTCCGGGCCGGCCGTGTGGCCGAAGGCACGAGCGGTTTTCCGTACCGCCTCGGCGAGTTGGAGAGATGCCTGCGCGATGTCACGAAGGCGCCTGGCGGGGACGCTGGAGGCCGGAGTGGTCATCGAAGAGGTGAAGTCGCCGGAGAGCTTGCCGCTCAGCCAGCCAGCCGAAACGAGTTTCCTCTCCGTGATCAGTCTTTCGGCCTCGGCCGGTGAAAGTCCGCAACCCTCAGCGATCAGTCGCGCCGGCCGGACAGGGATCGGCGCCGCAAAGCGGACCGATTCGTCGGTCTTCCCCGAACTCTCGGCTACACCCCCAAGCGCTTCGTGCAGGGAGGTACCCCCGGAGCAGGGGAGACCCCATCCGCGGTCCAGGTGATCCGATCCGCCAGTCCCGAAGCGCCAGGCGTTGTCCCAGTCGAGGGCGATGCGATGACGGCGCTGCACGACCGGATCCTGGAGCAGCTCAGCTGTCAGGCCAGGGTCGTTGTGGTGCAGCCGGTCCAGCAGCTCAGGTCGTATGGAGCGCACATGCGCCCGCTCCAGGACCGTGAGCTTTGCAGTTTCCCCGCAAGCGGTACAGAGCGCGAGGAGCCAGGCGTCGATGAGCTTGTGGTTTGCGTTGACGCGAAATTTATCGCTTGCCCGGAAGCGCGCGGACGCGCACGCGTGGCAACGGCGGAGAGGGAGCGGCAGGCAGGTGGGCACGACAACCCAGTTTTTGAGCACAGAAGTACACCGGTTTCAGTGAGAAGTCCGCAGCAAAAAGGAGCGCGGCGCACATGCGCGACGCGCGACGATTCAGCGCTCGGGAGGTCTCACAGGGTGTACAACGGCACGTCCTTGCCCAGACGACTTGTTTCGGCAGCACTGTAATGGCGCACAGCGGCGCTGTTCCACTGGTTTTCGACCGCCTCACCGCCAGGATCCATCTGGCGGATCACGGACAAAGCCAGAGCCAGAGCCAGAGCCGGACCGCGGCCACGGCGACGCTGCCGTGGAAGATGAAGGCCCGCTTGATGCCACTGTGGATGTCAAGCAGCAGTTGGTGGGGGGCCACTGTGCTTCTGGTCAGGTCGATCATCTGGGAGATCTCGCGTGCGACGTAGCGTCTGTGGGGAGCGGCCGGCTTCGCGAGGGTTTGCTCTCAGGCCGGTCAGTGAACCTTTCTCATCCTGGCACTGCACCGGTGGACTTCGCTCGGCCGGCGGCCTTGGCTTGCTGGCTGTCGCGGCCGTTGACGCACCAGTCACCGCCGTCGGGGATCCGACGACCTTCTTCATGTCCAGATGCACCATGTGGCCGGGCTGACGGGCGATGATCTTGCCCGGCTTGCGGTTGCCATCGCCGTTCGGGTCGAGGAATCGGCGCTGTCCGAGTCCGAGCTTTCCCAAGTGCCGTGTCACGGAGCGCCGATTGAGCATGTAGCCAAGGTCGGCAAGCTCGTCGGTGATCCTCTGTGCAGACCACTTGTTCTCCCGACGCCAGGTTTCGATCTGTTCGATCACGTCGGCAGGGGTTGCGGTTGGGCTGCGTCGTGGGGCTGAGGAACTGTCGCTGTAGGCCGGCGTCACCGTGGCGACGCCGGCGATTGACCAGTTTCGAAGCGCAGGCCCGCGATAGTCCCCTCTCTGCTGCGACGTGGGCGATGGGGCGGCTCTTGCATCGCTCCTCCAGGCGCCGCCTGCCCTCGATCGATAGAGGGGCGTTGGCGTGGGTCATCGCGGAGTACTCTCCGTGTGCTTTCCCGCTGAGTCTGAGCCATGGCCGACGGCCGGCCAGCTGCACTGTGGTTGTCAAGGGTGGGCAGGCTGCTCGGTCTGCGTTCGCTTGGGGCTGTCGGAGAGTTTGAGCCAGACGACGCCGACGATGATCACGGTGAGCCAGAAGGCCTTGACGGGGGTGAGGGTCTCGCCGAAGAAGACGGGGCCGAGTAGTGCGGCTCCGACGGCGCCGATGCCGGCCCAGACGGCGTAGCCGATGCCTACGTCGATGGTGCGTAGGGCGAGGCTCAGGGCGAAGAGCGTCAGAAGGAAGAAGACGACCGCGACGAGCGACCAGGAGAGCACGGTGAAGCCTTGGCTGCCACCCACGGAGAGGGCGTAGCCGACCTCGAAGGCTCCGGCGAGGAGGAGTACGAGCCATGCTCGTGCTCGGTCGCTGCGGGCGGTGACGTTCTTGTGGGTGGCGGCGGTGTCGCTGGACATGTGAGTTCCTTCCTCGTGAACGTTTTCGGTGGGCCGGCGTGGTGCGGGGTTGGTGTCCTGAGGCATCACGCTGCTCCGCTGAGTTGGAGGCCGACGACTCCGGTGATGACGGCGGCGATGCCGAGGAGCTTGCGCCAGTCGAGACGTTGACCGAAGAGGAGGGCGCCGAGAACGACGATCCCGACGCCGGCGACGGAGGTCCAGATTGCGTAGCCGACGCCGACGTCGAAGGTGAGAAGCGCCAGGCTGAGGAGGTAGGTGGCGATGCCACCGCTGAGCAGTGTGGCAGTGGTCCAGGCAGGTCGGGTGAAGCCCTGGGCCTTGCCGGCGGCGATGGCGACGGTGATCTCAAAGACGACGGCGATGCCGAGGTAGAGCCAGTGCATGGCTGGTGTCCCTTCGTCGAGGTGATTTACAAGTTGTCGAGATGAGTTACAAGTTGAAGTCGGAGCGGTGCAGGTCCAGGTACCGGGTGAAAGGGACCAGGCCTCGCTCCACGGCGAGGTGCTGAGCCGTCGCCGCGAGGGGCAGTTGGTCGGTTTTGTAGCCGGCCCGGTAGTCGAAGCCCCACTCGGCGGCGGTATCGCGATCCACGGCGAAGCAGACGGCGGCGATGCCGTGCGAGGCGGCGACGCGGTAGCACAGGGCGCATGGCTCGCCCGTCGCAAGCAGCGTGACTCCCTCCAGCCTGGAGCGGCCGCGGGCCTGGACGACCTCGCGTATGGCGACGATCTCTGCGTGGGCGGTGGGGTCGCCGGTCTCGCGGACGAGGTTCACGCCAGGGTCGGAAACCCACCCGTCGTTGGCGACGAGCAGTCCGACGAAGGGAATCCCGCCGGACTCGACATGGCGGACGCTGATCTCCACGGCGTCGGCCATCAGGGCCTCGAGCCGGTTCGTGTCCACGGTCATGCGGCGGACGTTTCGTGCACGGCTCGGCGGATCACGCCTTCGGCGGCGACGCCTTCGATGCGTCGGGCGCCGATGATGATCGTGGGTACGACGCTGATGTCCATCCGCACCGACTCGGCCAGCGCCTGCCGGTGTCGCTCGGCGTACTCCTGATCGTCGAGGGCTGCGGCGTAGCCGGCCGGATCGAGCCCGGCCTCCTCGGCCAGACGGGCCAGGATCACGCGGTCCCCGATGTCGAGGTTCTCGCGGAAGAACCCCGTCATCACACGACGGTGGTAGACATCGGCCCGGTTCTGCTCCAAGGCGTATTGGGCGCCACGGAAGGCCAGCTCGGTGTAGGGCTGCGGCGAGATGGTCGGCAACCGCATCGGCACCTCGTGGCGGCGTGCCATCGGGTAGACGGCACGCTGCCAGATGTCAGGCAGGTACGGGTCCTCGGGCCGAAGAGTGGGCGTCGGCCGGGGACGCAGCTCGTGAGCGTGGTGGACAACCTCGACATCGGGCCGGTCGGTGATCGCGCGCTCGATCACCTCGTCGGCGATCAGGCAGAACGGACAGACGTAGTCCGACCACACATGGATCTGAGCAGTCATGGCGACCTCCGGTCCCACAGAGCACCCCTGGTGGGCGCCGCCCCCGGATCGTGGAACTTCACACCGGTGTCAACTGCAAGAATGGGAGCCGGCGGACAGCCTCAGGAGGTCTCATGCGCATCGGGGAGCTAGCGGATGCGAGTGGTGTCAGCACCCGGTCCCTGCGGTACTACGAGGAGCACGGGCTCATCCGCTCCGAGCGCACGCCCGGCGGGTGGCGCGACTTCGACAGCTCCATGATCGAGCGGGTCGTCATGATCCAGCATCTGTTCGCTGCCGGCCTGTGCAGCGCCACCATCAACGAACTGCTCCCATGTCTGGAGGCGCCGCCCGAGGAACGCACAGGCGTCATGGAGCAGTTGCTCGCCCAGGAGATTGAGCGTCTCGAGGCCAAGCGACGCGACGTCGATCGCGAACTCGACACCCTGCAGGCGCTCCGCAAAGAGACGGCCTTGTCCTGCGAAGTCCCCTGATCAATCTCATCGATAACCACGGTTGGATTGATCCCCGACGCCGGAGTGGCAGCCGAATCTTGGATGGGCGTCTCAGCCGAGAGCGGCAACCAGCTGCCCGAGTCGACGACGTGCGGCAGGCAGTGCCCGCCGCGGTCCGGTTTCTTTCCTACGAGCCGCTGCTCGGCCCGCTGGACGGCTCGATCTGACGGACATCGACTGGGCCATCGCCGGCGGCGGCGAGTCCGGACCGCGTCACCGGTCTTTGGACCCGGCCTGGGTGGCGTTCTTTTTCAAACAGTGGGGTGGCCGTATTCCTAAGACCCTCCGGCGTGAGCTTGAGGGCCGCAGCTGGGATGAGATGTCGGCTCGGGAAGCTGTCATCTCCGTCTGACCATGCTGTTCTTTTGTGAGGCGGCCGACAGGTGCGTCGAGTCGGCCGTCTCGGTCCAGAGCTCGGATGGTGACGCCACGGACGCCGCGGAGGTCACCGAGGCGTGAGCTTGCGCTCCTCCTGCCATCGCTTTCCGTCGAGATGGTCGATCCAGACGGAGCGGTCCTTCAGATAGCCCTGCTCATCGAAGGCGAGGGTGCCGGATGTGTCCCGGATCCGGATTCTCTTGAGATCGTCCGAGAGAAGTCCGCTCAGCACGTCGTGGTCAGGGCTTCCGCTCTGCTGTCTGAGCGCTGCGGCGAGGGCGTGCGAGGCATCGAGGGTGTTCCGCTGCGCCACCTTCTGGTGGGTCGGGAAGTCGCGGTAGCGGTAGTGATCGATGCCCCGTACGCGCTCGTCCTCCGAGGGCGCGGCTGGGTCCGCGCTGTTCTCGCAGCTGACATCGAGCGGCGTAAGGACACGGCCCCGGAACCCGGCCTTACGCAGCTCGCGCGGTGTGAACGGGCCTTCGTAGGGAAGTTGCGGGAGCACAATCGTGTCCGGCTTCGCCTTCTTCAGCTCGCGGGTGACGGAATCGTCGAACGCCTGGGAGATATCGCTGGTCAGCCGGTACACCGACGCCTTGCGGCCGTCGCCGGACACTTCCTTGGAGAGCCTCTCGCTGAACTCCGCGTCATCGTCGCTGTCTTCCACGATCATCACGGAGCGCACGTCGGGCGCGCTGTGCAGATACGTGCCGAGTCGTGCGCCGGTGGCCGCGGGGGAGGGGCGGAGCGCGAATGCATTGCTCATGCCCGGTACCGGGCCGTCGTACCCGCCGCGTACGGGACAGGCGTTGAGCTTGACGGGCGTCTCGTTGACGGAGCCGGAGCGGAATTCCGCGTCGTCTCCGGGCAGGCCCGGCGTGACGTCGGTCTCGCCGATGACGGCGATGACATGAGGGAGCTTCTTCACTTCCTCGTCGAGTTCCAAGGTGGTGCTGTTCACGGCGGCGATGTCGACGGACCCCTTCAGGCCGGAGGCATTCACGGCCTTCTCGATGGTCGTCTTGACCTTGGCGTCGTCGGCGTTGCTGTTCTTGGACGGTCGGGCGTAGACGATGGTGTAGTCGGCCTCGGCGCTCCAGTCGGCGGCCAGCTTCAGCCCTGTTCCGCCGCCCAGTATCAGCACTCCTGCGCCGATGGCGAGGACGGTGCGGGAGCGGGCGGCGGGCCTGCGGCGGAGCGGGGGACGGGCGGCCGGGGTGGACGGCGCTGCCGGTGTGGGGCGTGGAGGGGGTACGTCTTCGGGCTCCGGCGCTGGCGCGGGCTCCGGTTCCGGAACGGGCGCGGATTCCTCCGGGTCCGGCTCGTGCTGCGGCGGGGCGGCCTCCTCGAGCCCTTCCCGCAGCGCGGTGAGTCGCTCCGCTGCCTCGTCCGCGTCCGTCGGCCGGTCGTTCGGCTCCTTGGCCATGAGGTCCAGGAGGAGCTGGTCCACGGCGCCGGTGAGTTCGGTGCGGGCGCGGCTCGGCCGCAGCGGTGAGTCGTTGAGGTGGTTGTACATCACGCCCGCTGCGGGGCCGATGAAGGGCGGGCGTCCGATGAGGAGTTCGTAGAGGACGCAGCCCAGGGCGTACAGGTCGGCGCGGCCGTCGGTGGGCTCCATGCGGAAGCGTTCCGGAGCCATGTACAGCACGGTGCCGAGCGGCATGTGGCCTGTGCGGGTGAGCTTCGACTCGGCTTCGACGGCTTCTTGGAACGTGGCGATGCCGAAGTCGAGGACGACAGGAGTGTCGTCGGGGCGCACGATGATGTTGGCGGGTTTGATGTCGCGGTGGACGACGCCTGCGGTGTGTGCGGTGCTCAGGGCGCGGCAGATGTGTGCGGCCCAGCCCAGGGCCTGCCCGACCGGGATCCGTCCGTCGTCGCGCAGCACCTGCTCCAGTGAACGGCCTTCGATCAGCTCCATGACGAGATACGGGATGCCGTCGTGGGTGCCGTGGTCGTGGATGGTGGCGATGTGGGGGCTGTCCAGGGCGGCTGCGGCGCGGGCTTCGCGGCGGAAACGGCCGAGGAGTTCGGTGCGTTCCTCGGGCTGGACGTCCTCGGGCGGAGAAAAGATCTTGACGGCGACCTCGCGGCCCAGATCCCGGTCCTGTGCGCGCCACACCGCGCCCATGCCCCCGGCGCCGAGCTTCTCCACCAGCTCATACCGGCCGCTCAGCACACGGCCTGCCTCCGCCACGGCGGTCCCTCCCCCCAGCCCCCATGCACCCGACGCGTCGCCGGTCCGAGGGAGGAGGCTACCGTAGCGAGGAGTTCGACTGCTGTTCCCCTTCGGTGCAGATATCCGGGCCCTGAGCAGTGATCACATAGTGGTTCGGGCGGGTCATCGCGGCGGCTCGACGACCAGGTCCCGCACTTTCTTTCCCACTCCGGTGCTCGGTGTCTCGCCATCGCGGTGCAGCTGTTTGACGGCGGCGCGGGCGGCCGAGTCACCGAAGGACCCACAGGCTGTGCTGACGGCGGTGCCGAACACCAGGTAGTACACGGGCCGGTGCTGCGGGGCCTTGGCCACCGGCATCCACTGACGAGCCCGCAGGCGCTACACGATCCGCCCACGAAAGGGCTGCGGGCGCGGTGCCCGAACCGTTTCGGATGGGGCGGATGGAGGCTCATGCGCGCCCAGGAGTGATTCCCCGGGCGAATCCGACCTCCGTGCACGGGGTGGCTGCCTTGCTCAAGTGGTACGGCTGGGGCTGCCGGGTCCTGCCTGGCGGGCGATGGTACGGGTTGAGATCGTGGTGGCCGGCTGGATGGGGGAGATCTGGCTCCAGGTGGAGGGACGGTGGCGGTGCTCGGCGCCTGGCTGGGTTCCGAGGTCGAAGCCGGGTTCTCGATGACGCCGTCGACCATCCGTACCTGGTCCTGCTGCGGCCATACTCCTTGTGGTGCGTGTGCGGGCCGCTCCTGGCGCCGCTTGTCGGTGGCGCCCTGGCCTGCTGCAAGGCCGGCGAGTCCTCGCGGCTGCTCTGCTGGCCCTGCCTCACCGGCACCGGCCTCCGACCCCAGCCAGCGTGACGGCGTCGCGTATTCAGGGTCAGTGTTTCGATTCGAGGAAGCGGAGCCCCGTTGCCGGGAATTCCTTGTGGTGCTGGAAGATTCCTCCGTGTCCGGCGTCCGGGTGGAGCGGGACGGGTGCGCTGTGGGGGAGACGGGCGGCCAGGTCGAGCGTTGTCCTGACGTGGGCCGGCGGGGCCGCGACGACGCGCGGATCCCAGTTGCCCAGGTCCTTCTGGCAGGGGGTATCAGGGAGTTCTACGAGTGGTGCTGTCACGTCATCGTGACGACGACCTTGCCGGCCTTCGCGTGCCCTTTCTCGACGTACCCCAGGGCTTCTCGGGTCGACTCGAAGGGAAAGACGCGGTGGAGGACGGGCCGGATCGTGCCGGCGTCGATGAGCGCGGTCAGCCGACGCAGCTGGTCCCCGCTGGCCTTCATGAACAGGAACTCGTATGTCACCTGGCGGTGTCGGGCGTGGCGGCGGGTTCGGAAGCTCAGTGCGGTCATCACCAACCGCAGAAGGGGATTCGCGCCCAGCTCCCGGGCGAAGGCGGCGTCGGGAGGGCCGGAGATGCTGATGGCCTTCCCGCCGGGCTTGAGTATCTGCAGGGATTTCTCGAGATTCTCGCCGCCGAGCGGGTCGAGGACGACGTCGTAGTCGTGCAGGACGGTCTCGAACGCCTGCTGCGTGTACTCGATGACGATGTCCGCGCCCAGCTTCTTCACCAGGTCGGCGTTGGCCGGGCTCGTGGTCGTGGCTACGTTCGCACCCAGATGTTTCGCCAACTGGATGGCGATGGTCCCCACCCCGCCGGAGCCGGCGTGGATGAGGACGTTCTGGCCCGGTTGCACGTGTGCCCGCTCGACCAGCGCCTGCCATGAGGTCAGGGCGACCAGGGGGAGGGATGCGGCCTCTTCCATGGTCAGCGTGGCCGGTTTGCGGGCCACGTCGTCCTGGTGCACTGCGATGAGCTCGGCGAACGTGCCGATCCGGTCCTTGCCGGGCCGGGCGTAAACCTCATCGCCCACCGCGAATCGCGTGACGGCCGCACCCACCTCGACCACCACCCCGGCCAGGTCGTTGCCCAGGATGAACGGGGTCCGGTAGGGCAGAAACGTCTTGAGCTTCCCGTCCCGGATCTTGAGGTCGAGCGGGTTGATGCTCGCGGCGTGGATCCGGACCAGGACGTCGTCCGCGCCCGCCTGCGGCTCCGGCACCTGATCGGCACGCACGCCGTCCTTGTCGCCGTAGCGCTCGACCTTGAAGGCCCTCATTGTCGTCTCCGTCTCGTAGGTCACGTACTCACGCCGTGTTCGGCGCTGTGGTGAGGGTCTGCTTGACGTGCCGGGTGACGTCGTCGGCGAGGATTTCGGGCAGGCCCTGCTCGATGCCGGTCAGGGCCTGGGCGGCGACATCGGCCGGGTCGGCCTTCTGCTCAGCCGGAATGGCGCCGGCCATGTCGGTATCCATGTACCCGACGTGCAGTGCTGAGACGGTGATGCCGTAGGGCGCCAGCTCCTCGCGGGTCGAGTTGGTCAGCGCCCATGCGGCGGCCTTGGCTGCTGCGTAGGCCCCGAGGTCGGCCAGGTGCAGCCAGGACAGTACGGACAGGACGTTGAGTACGGAGCCGCCGCCGTTGCCTGCGATGACCGGGGCGAAGGCCCGGGTCACGGTGAGCGGCCCGAAGAAGTTGGTCTCCATCTCCAGGCGCACCGCGTCCGGGTCGCCGGCGAGCAGCGGGGTTCCGGTGGAGATCCCGGCATTGTTCACCAGCAGTGTCGCGTCGGAGGCGATACGGGCCGCGGCCAGGACTGACTCGTCGTCGGTCACATCCAGGCGGAGCGGGGTGACGCCGGCCAGGTCCACACTCTCGGGGCGGCGGGCCGTCGCGTAGACCTTGGCTCCGCGCTGCAGAAGCTGGCCGGCCAGATGCCGTCCCAGCCCTCGGTTGGCCCCGGTGACCACGGCGATCGCGTCCTTGAGTTCCATGCCTGCTCCCTGCCTCGCTGTGATCGGAAATTTAGATTATGAATCCAATCTAAATCGGAGGTAGGATAGATGTCAATCGACATTGAAACGGGAGGTGTCCGATGGGCCGCGTGTCACAGGCGCAGGCGCAGGAGAACCGCAAGCGAGTCGTGGAGACCGCCTCCCGGCTGTTTCGCGAGCAGGGCACCAATGTCAGCGTCGCCGACCTGATGAAGGCGGCCGGCCTGACCCACGGCGGCTTCTACAAGCAGTTCGCCTCCAAGGAGGCGCTCGTCGACGAGGCCACCGCGCATGCCTTCTGCGAACTCGCCGAGCTCCACACGACCGGGCTCGAGCGGCATGCCGGGCAACGTGAAGCCGCCCAGCGGGAGTTGATCGCCACCTACCTCTCCGTCGAGCACCGCGATAACGCGGCAGGCGGCTGTCCCGTCGCCGGACTCGCCACCGACATGGCGCGCGACAGCGGCGATCGTGAGGCCCACCGCGTCTACACGGAGGGTGTGCGTGACTTCGCCGACGCGCTCGCCACCGAGGGGAACGACGGCATCACCCGGCTGTGCACCATGCTGGGAGCTCTCGTCCTGGCCCGCGCCACCAAGGACTCCACCCTCTCCGAGGAAATCCTCACCACCGCACGCGCGGCCCTGACGGCAACCGACTGACCCCTGACGCGCACCGCCCCTACCTACGAGAAGCGCAACGTCGCCGGTCGGTGGGTGTGCGTGTCCAAGAGCGGCGGCTCCGTCCACGACCTGCGCGGCTACAGCCTCAACGACCGGACCCGCTCCCTGCGCATCAACCGCAACGACTGCGGCTGACGCGGCTCCAGCCCGCCCCCGCACATCTGGAGCGGGTGTGGGCTCGCCTGTCACGGGGTGCTGCGCTCCATCGTGTGGTTTTCGGCAGGAGACAGCCGCCTGACGGCCCCTTGCGACGCCGACAATGCCGCCGTGACCGCCTACCTCCAGGCGCGCCGAGGTGCCCTCGACACCGGCCACCGAGGTGCCCTCGACGCCGGTCAGGAGCCACCCCCGCAGTGGTCGTTACTCCGGTAGAAACCGCCACCCGCCCAGGTGAGTTGGCACCCGCGCGGCGTCTGCGCCCCCCATCTCCGGGGCCGACTGAGGCCACAGGGAGTCCAGCGACTGGAGTGTCGAGGAGCTGCGCTCGGGATTCTGAGCCGGCGGTGCTCTCCTGTGCTCACAGCGCCGGATTCCGAGTGTCTTATTGTGTTCGAACGGGTGCAGAGAGTGCTTGTGGGTGTGTGGGTGTGCGCGGACCATGAGGGATTCCGCACTCTCGTGGAAGGACGCCCGGCTCATGGCTCACCGCAAGGTGTATCTCGCCGTCGGCAGGACCAACACCCGGATCTACCGCTTCGACCCCCTCGACGGTGATACCCGCGTCGTCGAGAATGTCCCGCCCTACGAGCCCGGCTACACCGCCATGGGTGCGCAGTACCGCGGCGAGGACAAGGAGCCCTTGTTGCTGGCGGTGAGCCACAACAAGCTCATCACCATCGACGTGACGGCCGGCACCCTGAAGGACCAGGTGATCGACGGGCTGCCGAGCGGACCCTGGTTCGACGGTGACATGGATCCCGACGGGAAGACCCTCTTCGTCGTCAGCAACCCCGGCGTACACAGCTATGCCATCGATGTCGCTGCCGGGAAGGCCATGCCTCGGAACGCGCCGGGAGGCGGCCGGTGGGACGACTTCGCCTACCACCCCAAGGACGGGCGGCTGATCTCGGTGGAGGGCGACAACGGTGACCTCCTGCTCGTCGATCCGGGTCGGCAGCCCATGAAGACCGTCCTCAAGGAGGGGGTCTTCCCACCTGCGGAAGCCAGCGCTGCGGCAGGCTCGCGCAAGTCGTACTCGGCCACCTTCTTCGACCAGGACGGCAACTTCTACGCGGTCGACTCCGCGGGCAACGTCAACCACCTCGACTTGACCACGGCTACGATTCCCGGCCACTCGCAGCGCATCGGACGGGGACGGGTGCCCGTCGGCGCCCTTGAGATCGTGAACGGCGCCGGGCGCATCACCCCCCTGCCGGTCCCACCCAGCTACGACGAGATCGCCGTGTCCAAGAAGTTCAACCGGACATGGGAGAACAGCGAGCCCCGGGGCAGGGTCTACAGCTTCGAGCTCACGCTCACCGCCGTCAGCAAAGACAGCGGCAAGGCTGAGGACGTCAACAGGTTCCGGATCTCCTTTGACCTGCCCACGGTGAAAGGCGCGAAAGCCGAAGCATCCGGCGTGGATGTCGTCGCCCAGGATGGCAAGGCATACCTGGAATCCGTAGCCGACCAGTTTCTTGCCGCGGGCACGTCCAGGCCGATCACTGTGCAGATCACCGTGCCGGGCGACCCGGCTCATCTGCCCCAGGAGTACCCCCTCGACGGTCTCAAGGCCACGCGCCTGCCCAGCCGCTGAGCACGTCGCACGCGACAACGACTTCGGTCGCGGACCGATGCCAGGCGTCACCTCCCGCACACCTACAACCACCGCCGCCGTAGCGCAACGGGCGGCGGCCGCCATTACCCGCGCCGGCGACGCAACGGCTCCACACAATCAGACGGATCGCTGGAAACGTGCACGGACTGTGGACCGCCCGCCGGCTCGAGAGTTCCGGGCCTGCACTGCCTCAGCCGCAGACGAGCCCAACCCCCTTCCCTGCAGGCGGGTTGGTGGTAGTCCGTCGCAACGCGCAGCAAAGCCGATGCGTCGGCCCCGGAAAGTCGCTCATCTACTCCCGATGTGGCGCGTCCATGCGCCGCATTCCCTCGGAAGACACGAAGGAGTCATCTCGTGAGCCTGACCGCCGCCCAGACGCCCGCCGACCCCCCGGAGTACGGCAAGACAAAGTATCCCTTCCACATCACCAAGGAAGAGGAACGGCAGTTGCGCCTCCAGGGCGCCGAGGCCGTCCCGTCGCTGGTGATCGGGCAGGCCACCTCCTTCGACGAGTACGCCCGCCAGCTGATGATCCCGCCAGCGGTCATGGACCTTGCGCGCAAGGCCGAGGACCTGCGCCTGTCCGCGTGGGAGGTCGAAGCGATGCGCAAACATCTCACCCCCGCCGCAGAACCCGGTGACAAGGAGGGGCTGCTGCGCCAGATCCTGGTGGAGAAGTACAAGGGTGACCAGACCCATCCGCCCTACATTCGCGTCGCCTGCTCCGACCGGGGCGAGTACGACTACCTGGCCACCGAACATGGCCATCTCCACCCAGGCGACCACCCGAAGGGCGACATCGGATCGCCCGTCGTCCTGGAGATCTGGCCGGCGCAGCACTACTCGCCCATCCACTCCCATGGCCACACCACCGGCATCGTGTTCTGCCTCGCCGGCCAGCTCGACGTCATGGTCTACGAACACCTCAACTGGAACGCCCGCAAGCTCGGCCTGCTCACCCTCACCCCCGGCCAGTGCGCCTGGCTCTCCAAGGACCACTACGCCGTGCACCGGGTGTACTGCCCGATGGACGGCGGCGGTGGCACCACCGGCCCCGGCTACATGAACTCCACCGCCGAATTCGGCGCCAGCTTCCACGTCTACCTCAACCCGGAGCAGACCGCCGTCCATGAAGTCGACGGCGACGGCGACAGCTACAACCGTGACTCCTTCAACTACATCGACGAGAAGTCCAAAGACCAGCGCCCCTTCGCTACGGAGTCCGACCTCTCCTGGAACATTCTCCGCCGGGTCCTGGCCAACACCCCACTGACCTGAGCCCAGGCCGGATGCCGCAGCCTGACGAAGAGCTGAGGTCGCGTCCGTGCGTGGGCTGGAGGCCGGGCAGCAGCGGGCGCAGACATGAGCGTCTCCGCCCGGCGGCAAGCCGGCCGCGCGTCCTGCGGAGCCGACGAAGGAGGTAAACAGCCGAGGCGGGGGCCGAGCGGGAAGCGGTCCCCCTTCGCGCGCGCTCCCCACCGCCCCGCGTCGCCCTGAACGCGCACCCCAGGCCAGCCAGTTGAGCGCCAAATGGCCTCGCAGCCCCCTCCCCGAGAGATGGCGGGGCCATTCACATTCCCCACCGAGCGCTATGACACCTGGGCCGGCGTGGGAAGCGCCGTGGTAAGCGATTCGAAATCCCCCGCGTCCAGTACGCGGTCGGCCAGCGTGCGGGTCGGAACCGGAACGAAGGAGCGCGGCCCCGGCCAGGGCCACCGCGTACGAGACGACACAACAGCAGGCCACGGCATGAGGATCGCCACGGCGGCCGGGGCGGGGTGTTCTAGTGAGCGCCGAGCACATGGGGACGGTGTTCGCAGCTGAGGGGCTGGATGGCTCGGAGAAGCAGCTCAAGCTGGGGTACACGAACTGGACGGACCCGTGTACGGCTACTGCTGGCCGAGCGAGGAGCGGCTGGCGGACGACTGCGGGATCTCGCGGAACACGGTGCAGCGGTCCGAGCGGAAGCTGCTCAAGAGCGTGCGCCCCGGTCACCCAATTGGGACAGGGAATACGTAGCGCGTGCCAGCGCCCTGAGCAGGCACGGACCGGTATTTGCGCAGCCCAGGCCGGGGTGGCGGGGCTAGCCCCTCGATCCCTGACTCTGGCGCTCCGTCAGGGCCGGGGCCACGCCTGACCATCCCACCCCCTGTCGTCGACCAGGAAGCCCTTGCGCTCAAGCGCCCTGTGGTGCCACTCCGCACGCGGACCGTCCGTGTGCCCCGATCCGGAGGGGGAATCATGTCCACGCTCGCTCTGCTGGTTGTCCTGCTGCTGGTCCTGGACGGCCTGATGGCCGTCGGCGCGCTCGGTTACGCGGTCTACCGCCATCCGGCGCTCAAGGCGCCGCTGACCGTCGCCCCTGGCCGGGGCCATGTTGCTGACCGCTGTGGTGACCGCCGCCACAACTGCCACCACCGTCCGGTGACCCCGGGCGCGGGGTATGGTCGGCCCCGCAGCGCCGCCAGCTGAACGGCTGGCCATCGGCGGGTCATTGGCTCTCATTGGCTCCGGCCGAGCCAATGGGACTCCATTGCTGACCTGCGCGGGCCAATCGATCCGATCAGCGCGACTGCCACCCCCTGCCCGGCTCCGGCTGGGCGGCGGCCTGGCCGCCGTGGCCCAGCTCGGGGTTGCCCTACAACGTGCGGTACAACTGGCCCTGCAACTGACCTGTTCGCGGCCGAGGGCCCGGCGCCGGAGCCCGGGGGTCGGCCAAGGGCGCCTGGCAGGACCGCGGTGGGTCCCCTGGCAGGTCCCCGGCGAGGCATACACACGACCCGCCCACCACAAGACCGGCACCAAACCGCGGCGCAAGTGCTGAACTGCCAAGGTCAGCGCGAGGGGAACGGGGCCAGACAACGATCCCACTCGTCCGCCGCCTGGCGCAGGCCAGCGGTGGTCGCGTTGATCTCGATGACGTACTCGTCCAAGCGCTCATCGCCACCCCGCCATGGGGGCGCCGCCTCATGAGAGAGATGGACTCGAACGAAGCCGGAGCCAGCGTGACTGAAGGACAGAACCGGCTCCAGGAAGTAGAGGCCCGACTGTGTGTCCGCCAGCGTTGCTCCACCGACTGCGCGCAGCCACGTCGAGATCTGGCGGGCCTCATCGGTCAGGAGGCAGGGGTCGGTGAAGGACCAACTGCCCTCGGGTGTGGTCACCTCACCCCCGATGACCAGCCAGTTGTCGTCATACTGGTCGCCGCTGACCACCGGGAACTGGTAGCACAGCGCACGCAGCTTGATGCAATGTTCGTGATCAGCCAGTAGCACCACTCAAGGATGTCAGGCACTATCCCGCACCACTCAACTGGTTAAACGGCAAGCTCCGAAGCTGTTTTCGAACTCGACTGGCTCGTCTGGACGTACGTTGCGTTGGTGGGGCGCTGAAGGTTGGCCTTGGCGGTGAGTTTCGGCTCTGGCTCAGCTTGTGTGGATCTGCACCGAATGGCTGCCGCGTTTGAAGAGCCTGGCACCGATGCTGCGCTCGTGCTTGGGGATATGTGGCTGGCTCACCGATGCCTCGGGCATCCGTGGCCGTTGCGCGGCGTGCCAGAGGTTCGGTTCTTCTGCGAGAGCCAGAAGCCTGCTCGGTATCAGGTCGCTGCATGATGCGGATCTCCCATCGATAACTCACAGCGATCACAAGCATAAGAAGAACACTCTTGATCAAGTACTTTGCCTTCGAGCAGGCTGGCTGCACCGCCTCCAGGAGCATTCCACAGGGTCCGATTCGGGCGCTGCTGTCAAAGGAGCCTGGAGGCGGGGGCCGGCGGAGGGTCCGGGCGGGGTAGTTGTCCTGCAGCAGCCCTCAGTGACCCACCGGTTCGAGCCGTCGGCAGGGAAATGCGCCGCCAACTGGCCGTGCATTCAAGGCCGATGAAATCATGAAGAGTCAACTGAAGCGGGTATGCATGAAGAAGTCCAGGTTTATCGGCAAGGCAGCCGGCGCACTCGCCGTCGGTGCCATGGTGGTGACGGGGGCCCTGACCGGCGCGTCGAGCGCTTCTGCCGTGGGTTCCTCGGCCTGCACCAAGAACACCCCGAACACCACGGTCGACGTCACCGAGACGGTGCACTTCCAGCACCGGCCCCGGAAAGAGCTACGCGTCAAAGGGCTTGGTGGGCAAGGCGTCCAACAAGTTCTACCAGTACTGCGAGCGCGGCGACTGGGCCTACGGGAAGGTCCTCAAGGGAGCCCACAAGGGCAAGAAGGGCTGGATCAACGTGTACTACATCGGCTGGCCAATGAACCCCAGCTAAGCCGCAGTCCGCCGTAGGTCTCAGATTTCGTGTGGTCGGACTCTCAGAGCTGATGCCGGATCACCGGCGGATACGATGCTGGGTTGAAGACTCGCAGGTCGCGACCATCGTTCGTTGGGTGGAGTCGTGATGGTGTGCCCCCGTCGGCGTGTCGGCGGGGGCATCGTGCTGTGGACGGCAGTCCGACTTGGGGGTGGAGATGGAGGCGGAGGCTGCTTCATTGGGTAGGGAGACACATTACGGCCAAGTGTCGTCCGTGCGTCATCGCTGCTCTGCTGGGATCGCGGTTATCGGCCTCGCGGCTCCAGCCCAGGCAGCACCGCTTGACGGTCCTCTCGGTCCCACCCGCGAGCAGGTTCAGGCGGTCACCGATATTGACAGGGTGCAGGACTCGGTGGACAACCTCACTGATCCAGCAGAGAGGCGCCAGCAGTTGTTGTAGGTCCTGACGCTGTCAGGGATCTTGGAAGTCTCGGTCCGCCGGATGATCGTCGGACTGAAACGGGTGCTTCCCGTGGCGGTCATGGGAGGGTTGGTCGGTCTGCTTGCGATGTCCGGCTTCTGCGGGACTTGGGCAAGGCGGTGAGCACCCCCCTGAAGAACGATCAACTCAACCTGCGGGGTGGGTGGCGACGCGCCAGGACCGGGGCCGGGGAATGTGCTGCCAATCAAGGAAGCCCTGGAGAGCGGTCGGGCTCCGGGACTGCCGAGCGGGTGCAGGCGGAAGATGGGTGCTGATGCGTTCGAGGTTGACCGCGATGGCGGTCAGGACGTGCTGGACGTCGGCCTTGTCTTCACTGCGGTAGCGGCACTGGCGCATGCCGTGACCGTTGACGAACTCGCTGATGGTGCTCTCGATGGCGGCCCGCAGTGAGTAGCGGGCGAGTCACTCCTGGGTCTGCTGCTCGGTGCGCGACTCGGACTGGATGTCGTAGAGCTCGCGGGGCAGGAACGAGACTTTCCGCCGTCGGTGCTCGGGCAGGCGGTCTTCACCGGGCACTGGCGGCAGTCGTCTGGGGAGAACTCAACGTTGACGTAGCGCGCGAGGGACGGCGGTGTCGACCACCGGCGGCCCCCCTTGCCCTGTGGGCAGGTGACCTCCTTCACGTCCCAGTCGATGGCGAAGGCGTCGCGTGGAAGACGGTGCCCTTGCGGGACTGTCGGGTGCTCTCAGCCCTGATCTCCGACCAGGCCGAGGCCGTGGTTGCGGACAACCTGCTGCTTGATTGGACGGAGAGGGAACCGCCGTCGACAAAGTGCTCCTTCGACAGCAGGTCCCTGTGATTGAGGTTGGCCAGGATGCCGGGGAGGGCCTTGGTTCGTGGACGGCGGCCTTGGTGGTGGTCACATCGGAGCACGCTCACCGTGTCCGGGTCGCAGATCTCGGTAACGTGCACGAGGAAGCCCTTCCATCGGATCTCGCCCCTGCGCGCGTAGGGGACGGTCAGCTCGTAGGGCGAGACGATGGCGACGGCAGAGGGCAGGCCGGCCTCGTCCGAGTCCCGCCGGTGGAGGCTGCCTTGAGCGTCGGTGCAGAGTTCTGCACAAAGATCTGGCCTTACTGGCCAGGAGGAACGGCGACCGGGGACGGTTCCCACGTTCGCCACACAACCGATCGACGAGGGAGGTGCCCAGCTGTTGCCCAGGCAGTATCGCCATGACAACGCCGCAGTCCTTCACCATGGCGTCCCCACCGGCGGCTTCCCCCGGCTGCGGAGTTGGACGTCCCGAAGGCCATCCACGCACTGCTGACCAGCCCATATCTATCAGATTTGAGCTGGCAGGCCATTTACGGAACTTCGGCACTGATTCTTCTCGAACACCTTCTCGTCTCGTTTGCCGGATCCGCATCGTCTGGTAGTGCCGATGCGTCCCGGCGTTGCGGGGCTGCTTCTCCCCCTCGTCGGTGTCTCCCGGATCAGGCTGCCCTCAGCTTCAACCGGACTGCTGCGACAGCTCGGTGGCGGAGTCCTTCCACCCCGCGCCCGGTCATCAAGCGCCTCATGGTGCACCGTCCCGTCCACGATCAGCACCCTTCCGAAACCGGTGTCTACCCCCGCCGGTCCACCTCCGCCCCTTCACGCCGCAGAGCAGCCACGAGCTTGCCGAAACATCGCGGGCTCAGTCCGGTGAATGCGGCTATCCCGGGCGGCTCCGACGCCGTGATCACACCAGCCATGCAGTGATCATCCCGCGAAGCTCACGTCGCAAGATCTGCCACCGGTCATTCCGACGCGCCGACTGCAGGAGATCCCACCGATCCAGAACGCACGGCGCCCTACTCGCCGATCGCGCCGTCGATCGCTTCGCGCAGCAGGTCGGCGCGGCCGTTGTGACGGCATACTCCTCGATCATGTGCGTCAGGACGTAGCGGAGCGAGACGGCCTCGCCCCGGAAGTCCACCATGTCATCGAGGGACTCGAAGGCGTCGCGACAGCACGGGAGTCTTCACATGCCTCACGCCAGGCTGTGAATGCCTGGTCCACGTCGGCATCATCCACGTGGAATTCGCCGAAGACACCACTGACCGTCGGCCACGGGGCCCTCCCCTGCGCGCTCAGCACCATCCGCAACCAGCTGCGCTCGACTTCTGCCGCATGCTGGAGCGGCAGACGAGGCCCAGAAGGGGAGTCCTGATGTCGACACCGCCTTCTGCCTCGGCTTCGACGCCACGAAGCACAACAAGGCGATGGGCTACCGCTCCGTCAACATCACCGTGAACGACTGCGCATGTCCCGCCTCCTGACACCCAGGCGCCGGCAACTGTTCGTCAGTTGGTGTCAGCGGACGACGTCGAAGACGTTCTTCTGGATGCCGTTGGCGTAGGCCTCGTGCTCGACAAGCTTCAGCTTCTGGGTGTCCTTGTCGGTGTCACTGAACAGTTTCTTGCCGGCCCCGAGCAGCAGTGGGAAGACGAGCAAGTGGTAGCGGTCGATCAGGCCGGCGTCGGAGAGGTTGCGGTTGAGGGTGGCGCTGCCGTGCATGATGATCGGGCCGCCCTCGGTCTCCTTGAGCGCCGCGACCTCGTCGAGCGAGCGCAGGATGGTGGTCTCGCCCCAGCCCGAGACCAGGTCGCCCTCGCTGAGCGTGGTGGAGACGATGTACTTCGGGATCGGCTTGTAGTCGGCGAACTCCTCCATATTCGGCCAGACCGGGCTGAACGTCTCGTAGCTGGTGCGGCCCAGCATCATTGCGGTGGCTTCTTTCTGCTCCCGGCCCTTGATCTCGAAGGCTTCCTCGACGAACTCGACCTCCTTGAAGGTCCAGCCGGAGTTGCGGTAGCCGGGCTCGCCGCCCGGGGCCTCCACGACGCCGTCGAGCGAAACGAAAGCGGTGCTGATCAGGGTACGCATCTCAGGTCCTCGGTATCTCGTGTCTGGTTCTTAGCCGGCGCCATCAGCGTGCGCTTGTCCCACGCTGCCGTGGTGCGTCAATCGCTCGTCGCCGTGGTGCATCAATCATGTCTATGACCGCGGATCGCGGAGAAACTCATCGGCCGGTGGCGCGGCAATGTGAGGGAGCCGGGCTCGGTGCTCCGGGGACGGGGAGACCCCCGTACTCCCTGTCCCGACCTCACCTCGTAGGGCATCTCACTTCCTGCACTTCGAGGCTCCGGCCTTCGCGCCGGCCAATGCCGACCGCTCAGCCCCGGGTGCCGCTCCCGCCGACGGCGCGCCAGTGACCGCGCCGCCGAACAGCGCCGTGGCAGCAGCCCGGATGTGACCGCCCGGCACATCAGGTGTGACCCATTCAACTACCTTTTCAGTATCCGTGAATTTCCGCCGCGAGATGTGGCGCGGTTCTCGGTGCCACGTGGACTCCGGTACAAACAGCACGCGATTCCCCCGTCACTCACCGGTAGCCCACTGCCTCCCCTGCCGGGCCATGGACTGCCGGTGACCCCGATTCCGACGCGTGAGTCGATCGGCCGCGACCGGTTACCCGATTTCCGCGAGCGGACCTTCCACCTGCGCCCCGGATCGCGGGGCTTCCCGCCACGAACTCAAATGTGCTGTGAATGCGGCTTGTTGGGAATGACCGCATCCGTGGAACTCCTCCGGAGGCGGAATGTGCAGTCAGCTTGCTCGAGGTCAGGCACTCGATCAAGGATGTTTTTCTTATGCTTGCGATCACTGCGAGCTATCAATGGAGAGATCTGTACCATGCAGTTGCGCGATATCGAGATATTCCTGACTTTGGCCGACGAACTGCACTTCGGGCGCACCGCTGAACGGCTGCGAATCGCCCAGGCGTCGGTCAGTCAGTCCATCTCCAAACAGGAGCGCAGCATCGGCGGCAGGCTCTTCGACCGCAGCAGCCGCACGGTGCGGCTCACCGCCCTCGGCCGGCAGCTCCGCGAAGACCTCCTGCCGATCCCGGACGCCCTGCGGCGCAGCCTGGATCGAGCCGCGCTCGCCGCCCGCGGCGGCACCGCCGTGCTCCGGGTGGGAATGATCGGCGAGAACGCTCACGACCTCCTGCCCTTCTGGGAATCGTTCCGCTCTCGCCATCCCCAGTGGCAACTGAAGGTTCGGCACAGCCCGTTCGTCAATCCCTTCGATTCGCTGCGCCAGGGTGACATCGACGTACTCGTCGCATGGCTGCCGATCGAGGAACGTGACCTCAGCGTCGGTCCCGTCATCTGCACCGAACCCATGGTCGCGATGACGGCCGCGACCCACCCCCTCGTCGACGACAAGAACGTGTCCATGGAGGTATTCGGCGATCGTGGACTGTTCGGGCCCAGCGATCCTCAACCCGCGTATTGGGAGGACGCCTACAGCCCGTTCACGACCCCCTCGGGACGCGCCATCGGACGCACCCACACCGTCGCCAGCTGTGAGGAGGTGCCCACGATCGTGGCCACGTCCCACGCCATCGATCTCACCAGCGCCCACGCAGCCCGCTACTGCGCCCGCCCGGACATCGCCTACCTCCCGATCACCGACTCCCACCTGCTCAGATGGGGCCTGGTCTGGCGGTCCGACGCCGAGACGGAACCCGTCCGCGCACTCGCCCAGGTGGTGCGAGACCTGGGCGTCCTCGCCCAGTGACACGACATCGAGCAGGGACACCGTCCTGTCCTGGGCGGCTCTATCCACGAGTCGTGAAGGCGGTTCTACACGGGTTCGGGCTCTGGCTCTCGCCGTGTGGGACGTGACGCTGCGTGTGGCTCTTTCGACCCGCGCATCGTTGAGCGCCTGGTGCTGCGACCGGCCGGGCGCAGCGGCACACCGGAGGACGTCCTTGCCGCCGACCCGGCCGGAGACCCCCGACAGACCGACACCTCCCCCGAGGGCGGTGAGTCGGCCGAAGAGGACCACGACCAGGAGGAGAAGCCCGACGGCCACGAGCACGGGGCCGAGCTGGCGCTGCTGCACTTCTCCCGCCGCCCCCGCGAAGCGGAGGAGATCGCACGGCTGGTGCGCACCCGCGTCCTGCGCCCGGAGGCCACCGCCTGGCTCACCGGCCTGGAAGCCGTCCGCGCCTTCGCGGCTGAGCACGGACTCGCCAACGTGCCTTACACCGCCACCGTCGACCTGGGCGACCACAAGGTGGCCTGTCCGGTCGGCCAGTGGGCGGCCGAGCAGCGCCGCGCCTGGCGACGGGGCGAGCTGGCGGACTGGCGCACCGAGCTGCTGGCCGAGACCGGGTTCGTCTTCGATCCCCGCGACCAGGCGTTCACGGAGTTCCTGGACGTGTGCACGCTCTACTTCGCCGAGCACCACACCCTCGCCGCTCCCCGCGACGCGGCTCTGGGGGGTGTGGCGGTCGGGGAGCGGCTGCACCAGGCTCGCAAGCCCGGGGGCCTGGGCAAGAAGCCGGAGCGGGCCAAGGCCCGGCGGGAGCGGCTGGAGGCCATCGATCCGGACTGGAATCCCGACTGGCCCCTGACCTGGCAGCGGCACTACGCCAAGGCGTGGGCACGTAGTAGCGCTGTACCTACCTGAGCACGTTGGGGTGTACGCCTCAGTTCCCGCAGGTCATGGACCGCATTCACGTACCTCGACCCGGTGGTGGGCGCCCTCGCGTCCGCCCCGGTCGTGTCTGGCCGACCGTGCCTGTTCCTCCCGTCAGATTCGCGAGTACCTGCGCCGACGGCAGATCCCACACACCATCCCGGAGAAGCGTGACCAGGCCCGACACCGCCTCCGCCGGGGCTCGGCAGGCGGTCGGCCACCCGGCTTCGACCGTGAGAAGTACAAGGCCAGACACCGAGTCGAGTGCCGGATCGGGCTCCTCAAACAGGCCCGCGGCGTCGCGACGTGCTACGACAAGTTGGCCATCCGCTACGAAGCGACCGTCCAACTCACCCTGATAGGGCAGTCCCTGTGACCTCAGTCAAACACGCCCTAGCTCTGGATCTCGTGTTCCGGCCGCAGGCCACCATCACCCTGCTGTGGGCGCTCGGCAGCAGCCAAGTGCGCTCGACCATCGAGAAGGCACACGAACACGCGATAGCCCAGACCCTCGGCTGGCTGGAGGACACGGTCACCGAGGTCCGGTGGGGCAGCGGCGGCCGTCACCGCGCGAGCGCCCCTGCCCTGGCAGTGGCCCGCTTCCGGCATTTCGCGAACCGCGACAACTTCCCGCTCCTGCACGACCATTGCGTCGCCTCCATCAAAGCGCAGCGCCCGGACGGCGCCTGGGGCAACCTCGACACCCGACGCCTGTATCAGCACATCGTCGCGGCCGGGACGCTCTACACTCTCGTGATCACCACCCAGGTATGCGAGGAACTGGGCTTGGCGACCGAGCCGCGGACTGTCACGCCGGGCCTGCGCCCAGTAATGGAGAGAGCTGGCGTGCCGCAGGCCCTGATCGACTGGTCCGCCACGCGCCGGTAGCAGATAGAGACCACCCTGGAGGGCATCACCGACGCGTACGTGGCCAAGCACGGGCGGCTGCCCGGCGAGCGGGCCTGCCATGGCCTGGCGTGGTGGGCGGCGCAGGACACCCGCCGGGAGAGGAAGAGGCCACGTTCCCTGGAGCAATTGCGCGCGTGGTGGCGGGTATCGGCGATCCTGCGCTTCGGCGCCCACGTGGTTGACGGCTTGCTGGAGCGGTGCCGGGCGGCCGGCGCGGCGATCCGGGAGCGGGTTCGCCCACTGGTGGACACTGCGCTCGCCGCGCTCGCCGCGCTCGCCGCGCTCGCCGCGCTCGCCGCGCTCGCCGCGCTCGCCGCGCTTGACGTCGCTGCCGTCGTCTACGTGATGCGGGGCGTCTTCGCCCGCCGCCACATCCTGGCCGAAGCCCGCCGCCACCTCGCAGAGACCCTGCGCGGCCGGAACTGTCCGCCGGGCGTGGACGACTACATCGCCGCCCGGGCCCTCGCTGGCCACGCACGCCAGCTCACCCAGACCAGGCTGGGCCGTTGTCCCCCAGCGCCGGACCAGATCACCTACACCGCCGACTTCCATCGGCCTGCCCGCTGGTGGGTCGCCAGCGACGGCAAACCACCGCGCAGGGCGACCACCTACGAGCGGGCCAAGGTCGCTGGTCTCGCCCTCCAAGACGCGATCCGCTCCGCCCGGACCGCCCCCCGCCCTCGCCTGACAAAGCCGGGGCCGCCGCGCAAGCTGTCGACCAAGGCCAGGACCTGGGCCAGTCCACCGTGCTCACCCTGGCGCAGGCGGCGGCGAGGCAGCTGGAACTCTTCGCCGCGGCGGCCGATGCCGACCGAGGGCCGGACGACGTTCAGGAACCGGACACAGAGGGCCGGACCACGGACCTGGCGACGTGGCTCTCCCCGGAGCGGCTCGCCCGGGTCGCCGCCATGACGAAAGCGTCCGACGCCCACCGCCGGGGCGTCCCCATCCGGAGGCGACGAACGACACCACCGACCCGGCTTGCCCGCAGCACACCCAGCCGCCCGATCCAGGCCAAGACCCCGGCCCGGGAACGCGTCCGCTGCGCAGTGAGTAACGACGGTGCAGTCACCGATGAACCGCTTCCGCGCCGGCCTGCTCGATGCGGCCTGGTGTGCTCCGGCTGCGTGGTGGACTGACCGGGTTGAAGGACCGGACAGCCTCTAGCCAGGCGGGATCTCTTCGACGACGTCCCACGTGTAGTAGCCCCGGTCAGGGTGCTGATGCTGGCTGACCAAGTGGATGCGGTCGATCGTGACGTCGATGCGCGGTGGTCGCAGCGCCCGCAGCGCCCCGTTGAGGTCCCGATCCGAGAAGTCCGCGCGTAACGGTGCAGTCGGGTATTTGAACTCGCCGAATAGCTCGGACAGTACAGCGCTTCGTTTGTTAGCTCTCGACAAATGTTCGTTTGGCTGTCCGGCGGGGTGCGTCTGGGCCTGACCTGTGAGTTTGCGCTTCGTGTGGCTCTGGCCGCACAGAACTGCAACCACCGGGTCGTAGGGCGTTCGCCCTTGCGGGGGCGTCTTGTCCAGGGCATCAGCTCACGCCCGCCAGCCGGTTGGCTGACGTCCGGCCTGAAGGATCAGGCCGAGGGAGCCACGGACTGTCGGGCAGGCATGTCTCGCCCGGCCGCGGATGCCGTGGCGTCCGCGACCGGGCCACAACCGCCTTCTCCGAGGCCGGGCTCTGCTGCGCGGCACAGGCGCTGTGCAGTGCGTTGGCGCTGGTAGTCGCGCATGGCTTCCTCGCGCCAGGCGGCGAAGGTAGAACCGCACAGCTTGTCACGGAACCGGCCGATTCCCATCCACCGCAGCACGGCCCCGGACCGGTCGAGGGGAAAGTAGGTCTCCCCGGGCCCGGTGCTGCCCGCGGCCGGCTCACCGGATGGCTCGGGCGTCCATCCCAGGGCGGTGACCGTGTCCATGGAACGCAGGCTCCCGAAGACGCCCGGCATCTGACGGGCCTGCCGTCCCAGGTCCAGGTATTCCACCTGCACCGGCCCGGTGTCGTCGCTCGCGTCCAGGGACGTGGTCAGGTCCCCGCCTGTCTGCCCGGCGCGCCCCAGCACGATCTTCTCCTGCGTCAGCACCTTGCCGGTGCCGTGCAGCCGGATGTGCGTGCCACGGTGGGTGGCGATCTCGTCCGAGACCACGAACGGCATGGCCGCCCAGGTCAGGACACCTCCGTCGCCCACGTCGGCGTCAATGGTCCAGGATGACCGAGCATTGCCTTCGTAGGCGACCGTGCCGGTCGTCTCCACGACGTCGAGCCAGGCACCGGGGGCGACGTCCACCTCGATGCGGACGTCGTCACCGGACAGCAGCAGCGCCTGGGTGGCGATCAGGCCCACCCGGGCTCCGTCGGCGTCCTGGTCCATGGTCCGTACTGTCAGGTGCCCGGTCGCGTGGTGGACGCGGCTGCGGCTCTCCCCGGGCGTGACGCTTAGGCGGGTCGGGCCGGTCACGCGCCCTGCCCAGCTTCCGCCGGAGCTTGGTCGTGCGAGTGGGTGGTGCCGTCGGCGTGGGTGTGCGGGTGACCGCTCTCGCCGTCCTGGCCGGCGTGGAAGTGCGGGGCCATGGGACCGGGGTCGACGGGGGTGTGGCCGCCGGTGCGGTAGTGGGCGAGGGTTTCGCGGATCCAGCCGGCCAGCATCCGGATGGACGCCTCGTCGTGCCGGGACAGCGCGACCACCGGGGCGCCTTCGCGAGCCTCGCGGCCCTCGCGCGCCATGCGCTCGACGTCCACGCCCACGTACTCGCCCAGGTCGGTCTTGTTGATCACGAGCAGGTCGGCGCGGGCGATGCCGGGACCGCCCTTGCGTACGACGTCACCGCCGCCGGCGACGTCCAGGACGAACAGCTGGGCGTCCACCAGGGCCGGGGAGAAGGTCGCGGTGAGGTTGTCGCCGCCGGACTCGATGATGACCAGGTCCAGAGGGCCGAAGTCGGCCTCCATGTCCTCGGCCGCCAGCAGATTGGCGGTCACGTCGTCGCGGATCGCGGTGTGCGGGCACGCGCCCGTCTCCACCGGCCGGATCCGTTCGGGGTCCAGCACCCCGGCGCTTTTGAGGAAGCGTGCGTCCTCGTCGGTGTAGATGTCGTTCGTGATGACACCCAGGCGCAGTTCGCCGGAGAGGGCCTGGCACAGCGTCGCGATCAGCGAGCTCTTGCCGGTGCCGACGGGACCGGCGACGCCCAGGCGCATGGCGCGGGTGGGGGCGGTGGTGTTCTCAGGCACTGAAGAGTCTTTCTGTGGTGGTGTCGTGGGTCTCGGCCCAGCGCTCGATGAGAGGGGCGCCGTGGGCCGGGATCTGTTCGGGTGTGTGCAGGTGGGCGACCTGACCGGCCAACTCGTCGATGTCCGGCAGCAGTTCGTTCACCCACGCGGTGATGAGCAGCGGGTCTTGCGGCTCGAGTTTGAGCAGGGCTGCCGTCACGGTCTGGGCGTCGTCGTACCCGACCAGGCGGGCCAGGTCGGCGGGGGCCATCCCGGCGCGGTAGGCGAGCAGGCCGAGCACGACCGGGCGCGACCAAGTGCGCGCGCGAGCGTCGACGGGGCCGGGCCAGAGCGTCTGCAGGACGCGCAGATACCCGCGCCCCAGGCGCCGCCCGTTGGCTCTCAGCGCCTGGCTGGGGGTCCGGGCGGCCCAGGCGGCCTCGACCTCGGCGAGGTCGCCGCCGCCCGCGGCCACCGCACGTGCGACGACGGCGGTTCCGGCCTCCACACGGGTGACCGTGCGAAGGCGGGAACGCAGGTAGGCGGGAACCTCGGCAGATGTCGTGCCGGCCCGCAAGGCCGGCTCCAGACCGGCGGACTGCGTGTGTCCACCGGACGGGAGCCGGGCGTCGCCCAACAAGGCGAGCAGGAGTGAAGAGGTGCCCACAGGTCGCCTCAGAACAGCAGATAGCGCTGGGTCAGCGGCAGGCTCTGCGGCGGGTTCGGCTGGTCGATATACCAGAAACCCTTACGGCCTGGGTGTTCGGTGAGGCCGTGCTCCTCCGGATCGACCCCCGGGATCTCCACCGCGATCTTGAACTGGGTCGGGTGGATGTCGATCTCGAAGCACTTGTCGTTGAAGACCATGTCCGTCTTCTTCCTGCCCTTGACCGGCTTGGCGCCCTTCAGCTCACGCCGCAGGCCGAGGGTGGCCTTCAGGGATTCCTTGAAGACGCCCTTACCCTTCACCTTCTTGTACGGGTGAGTGCCCTTGGGCGGGTTGAGGGCCTTGTCCGAGACGAACGAGTAGGACACCTGGGAGGCGATCGCGTCGGCCATCGCCGGGCGCAGGAAGGTGGGCTGCGGGGTGGACACCGAACCGTTCGGGTCTCCCAGATTGCCGAGCACCATGGCGCCGCCCTTGATGACCACCTCGGGCCGTACGGCGAAGAACCGCGGGTCCCACAGCACCAGGTCGGCCAGCTTCTTTACCTTCACTGAACCGACGTACTCGTCGATACCGTGGGCGATGGCGGGGTTGATCGTGTACTTGGCCACGTAGCGCAGAGCGCGGGCGTTATCGCCCTCCCCCTGCTCGGCCCGGTAGAAGAAGTTCGCGTCCTGGAAGGTCTTGTAGCTCCACTCCTTCATGACGTGCGCGACCTGCCAGGTGCGGGTCACGACCTCGCCGACGCGGCCCATGGCCTGGGCGTCGGAGGACGTGATGGACATCGCGCCCATGTCGTGCAGTACGTCCTCGGCGAACATGGTCGTGGAGCGGACGCGGGAGTCGGCGAACGCTTGGTCGTTCGGGTTGCCGAGGTTCAGGTGGTGGGCGGAGGCCAGCATGTCGATGTGCTCGGCGACGGTGTTCACCGTGTACGGCAGCGTCGGGTTCGTCGAGGCGGGCAGGACGTTTTCTTCGGCAGCCACCTTCAGGATGTCGGGGGCGTGCCCGCCACCGGCGCCCTCGGCGTGGAAGACGTGGATGCTGCGTCCGTCGATGGCATCGATAGTGGTACCAACGAAGCCGGCCTCGTTGAGGGAGTCGGCGTGCAGGGCGACCTGCAGGCCCCAGTCCTCCCCGGCCTTCAGAGCGGCGTCCAGAGCTGCCGGGGTGGCCCCCCAGTCCTCGTGGATCTTGTAACCGCCGGCACCCCCCAGCGCCTGCTCGTCCAGGCCGTCCTTGCTGACGGTGTTGCCCTTGCCCAGCAGCATGACGTTGACCGGCAGGTCGTCGAAGCTCCGGTGCAGGTTCACCAGGTGCTGCGGGCCGGGAGTCACGGTGGTCGCCTTGGATCCCTCAGAGGGGCCCACGCCGCCACCGACAAGGGTGGTGGTCCCAGTGGCCAGGGCCTCCATGACAGCCGAGGGGGAGATGTAGTGCACATGAGTGTCCACGGCACCGGCGGTCAGGATCTTGCCCTCGCCGGAGATCACATCCGTGGAAGGGCCGATCTCCAGCCCGGGGGTGACCCCAGTCATGACATCGCTGTTGCCTGCCTTGCCGATCGCGACGATCTCGCGGCCCCTGATACCGACGTCGGCACGCACGACGGCGTTCTTGCTGGCGCTCTCACCCGGGACGAGGCTTGCCAGTTCCTGCGCGGGGGCGACGTCCAGGATGATTACGTTGGTGATTACGGTGTCGGGGGCGCCCTCCGCACTGGTGGTGGTGCCCTGCAGCATCGACTCGCGGATGGTCTTACCGCCGCCGAAGATCGCCTCGTCGCCGCCGAAGGTCAGGTCGTGGGTGACCTCGATCCAGAGGTTGGTGTCGCCCAGGCGGACCTGGTCGCCTACGGTCGGGCCGTAGGACTTCGCATAGTCCTTGCGGGTGATGGTCGTCATTGCTGTCCTCCAGCTGGGTGTACGAGGGCCCTGTCAGCCGAGGGCGACGTCGCCGGCCTGCTTGTCCTTGCGCAGGCCCGGAACACGCCGATTCCCGCCGATCTCCACGACCTCGATCTCGTCGCTGGGCGAGTTCTCGGGGCTGAACCGCTTGGAGTCCCCCGGAGCGACATCGAGGCGGTATCCCCAGGGGGCCTGTCCCGGCGTCTTCGACCGGTCATGCGCCAACTGGCGGGCTGCGGCGATCTGCTCAGACCGTGAGAGCTGAGGGTCCGTCAGGGCAATCTCGGCGTCGGCGGCCTTGTTCTCGTCAGTGAAGAACAGCAGGTTCTCGTTGACGTCGGCCAGGTGGATGTGCGAACCGACCTGGATGTCGCGGTCACCGACATTGAGCACGTAGAGAGTGGCCTTATCGCCTTGGGAGTTGAGCACGTGGGGGTCCGAGTCCTTGACCCACACTCCTCCCACCTTGTACTGGGAAAAGTCGTAGGACTTGCTCGGATCCAGGGCAGAGGGCTTGGGCAGGGGCATCAGCCCTCCGAACTTTTCGTCAGGGCCGGGCGGCGCGGGTACAGGCTGTTTGACCGGCACAGGCGGCGTGGTCAGCGACTGGAAGTAGGGCATGGGTTCGTCCTCAGCTGCTCGGGGCGGGGATCGGGGCGCGGATCGGGTCGTAGAGGGTGACGAGCTTGCGGCCGTCAGGGAAGGTCGCCTCGATCTGGAGGATGTCGAGCATCTCGGGCACGCCCTCCATGACGTCGTCCGTCGTGAGGACGCGCTCTCCCTCGCCTTGGGTGTCACCCTTCCGCTTGTCCAGGGGAATGCTGGGGTCGCTCATCATCTGGTCGACGGTGTAGCTGCCCGCCCGGGCTTCCTCGATGACCCAGCAGCTGATGTAGGCCACGGCCTCGGGGTAGTTCAGCTTGATGCCGCGTTCCTTGCGGTAGCTGGCGAGCATCCCGGCCACGCTCAGCAGCAGCTTTTCCTGCTCTGAAGGAATCAGGTGCATCCGTGCTCCTCGGTGGTGGTGATGGCACCCTGGCCCCGGGCGGGTCAGGGGCCCTCGTGCGGCCCCGGCTCGACGCAGGCCGCCAAGACGGCTCCGTCGGGACCGGGGGCCGACACGTAGGTCCTCTCGGCGAAATTCCTGCAGGGGCCGCGGTGTCGTGAGCCTGGCGGCGCGCCCGGACCACGCCCGCACACCTCCTGGCCGACGCCCCTCAACAGGCACCTTGCGGTGGCGTGGCAGGCAATGAGGCGTCTCGTCCGACAGGAGGACGCGTGGCCGTACCACCAGGACTCGGGTCGGGCAGGCCGCCGCAGCCGAGGCCGGAGGGGCCGAGAGCACGACGTGCACCTGGCCGGGCCGGAAGTCCGGGGCGATGCTGGTCAGGACAGGCCGCCGCGACCGGCCGCGTCGTGCGGGTGCCTGGGTCCCGCCCAGGCCGCGCACGGTGAGGAAGGCATGCGGTTGCGCCTCGTCGCTGTGTCCCGTGGCTGTGGTGGCGGCGGGTCCTGCCGACCCTGGACCGCTCGTGACTGCCTGCGTGGCTGCGGATTCCCCGACAGCGCCGGCATCCCGGCTGGCGTGAACGCGCCCCCCGGAGGTGGATGCACCGGCAACCCCTCAAGGCGCGGGCGGACGTCATGCGAAGGCTTCTCCCTGCATTGGCGCATGCCGGACACGTCTCGGTTCACGAGACAGCGGCCATCCGCCTGCAGCAGCCAAGCATTGCAGCACCGCTTTTAAGTCATACGCGTAAGGGACGTCGACTCTCGGAAAGGGCGAATGTCCGCTTCCCGAAAAGCCGAGATGAGCTGCGAGATTCAGCATCTGCGGAACACCGCTCGCCTTCGACAGTGCGCCCGCCTCGGCCGGTGGGCGTTCGGCCTCGTTTTTACCCGATCCAGCGGTCCTCTGGAGTCCAGGTGCGAGCCGTTGACCCATACGGGTGATCTTGGGTTAAGAGATCGAGCAGATAGGTGTGTGGCCATGGTCGTCGGGTGGGGCCGTCGTCCCAGCGATGGGTGGTCCAGTGTGGCGGACGGGGTTACCGCACGGTGATGCCGACCTCCGCGAGGTCGAAGGCTGGTGCGGCGTCGTGGCAGCGTACGAGTCAGTAAAATGCGTTCGATCAGCTGTGGGTGCGTTCTACTTGCCAGCGCTGGGTGGCCTGGACAGACGTTCTCGGATCGGTGCGCGATTCGGCCGCGGAGTCGGCGTGCGTCGGGTGTTGCCCGAGTCCTAGTCGGCGTCCAGGTGCACGGCGATGCCGTTGAGCAGTGGGCCGAGGTCGTCCAACAAGTCCAAGGTCGGGGCGAACAGCTTCTGAGCTTGGCATTTAAGGTCCGGCGTCCAACTGCGCCTCGGACTTGACCAGGCTCGTTGCGGTTGCCTGAATTATGGGCGCTTGCTCCACCCGGCTGCTGGCCGGATTCGCTGGTTGACGCACCTGACAGCATGGCTGACATGCCTGCTTATGTGATCTCTGAGGTTGAGGTGCTGGACGAGGAACTCGCAGACACCTACCGGACATTGGCGGAGGCTTCCATCCGTCGCTACGGCGGTCGCTATATCGTCCGCGGTGCTTTGCCCGAAGCCGTGGAGGGTACCTGGCCCTCTTCTCAGCGGGTGGTCGTCGTCGAGTTCCCTGATACGGATCGGGCCAAGGAGTGGTACGCGTCTTCCGAGTACGCGGAGGCGCTTGAGGTCCGGAAGGCAGCCCTGGAACGGCGGCTCCTTCTCGTCGAGGGGGTATCTGAGTAGCGGTCGCTATCGTCCGGCGTCGAACGTGCATCGAACCTGATCAGTGTTTTCGCAGTTCAGCGGACGTGAAGCCGGCCTTCGTCTGATCCTTTGCTTCGTCACAGGCTCAGGAACAACACGAAGGCCGTGGTCGTGAGTCTGGTACATCAGGGCGTCCTGCGGGCGTTCGCGGAAGTGTCATGCTTCCGGACGGAGTTGTACGCGTGTCTAACCGCGCGGGGCGACGCACTGTTCGAGCTGTACGACGCGCTGTTGTGCACGGGCGGACCGGTTCGGACGCTGGTCGATCTCGCGCTCGCGCCGGAACATCGCCGTGGCCACGGGGCCTTATACGGCGGGCTCAACCAAGGCCGAATCGACATCGCGCGGCTGCGCCGAGCCCTGGTCGATGTGCCGTTGCCGAGGGCTGCGGATGGCCCGCTGGTCCTGGCGGTGGACGTCCCGGGACCATCGAGGGGAGGGCGCGCGTCATCCTTGACGTGGCGGAGGCCGATTTCGAAGCGGGCGACATCCTGGTCACGAGCTTCACAGACCCCAGCTGGTCGCCGCTGTTCGTCGGAATCGCGGGTCTGGTGACGGAGGTGGGCGGCCTGATGACCCATGGCGCAGTGATCGCCCGGGAGTACGGCTTGCCGGCCGTCGTGGGTGTGGAGCAGGCCACTCGGCTGATCCGGGACGGGCAGCGGATCCGTGTGCACGGAACCGACGGGTACGTCGAGATCCTGCCTTGACCGAGCACACCGAGAAGCCTCGCCCGTAGCTTCCGACCAAACAACGCCAAGCAGTTGATGACCACCCCACGACCGCCGCCCGCAACGCGAACACGCGGACACGACCCGTAACTGTTCTTCATCTGGGAAGTGCCTCTTCCGCCACCACGTACAGGACCCTCAGCATGTCCTATCGTTGCAGCTCAGAGGCGCTTTCTACTTTCTCGATCACCTACCGGACAATGCCCCTATTGAAAGCGCCCGAGGTTAACGCCTCCAGGCATCGTCCAACTTCGTCAGGCAGTCGCGTGTGCAGATTGACGGCCGGTGGTTCGCCGCAGTGCAGGCGGTCATTGTTGTCCTTCGTGCAGCCGACATAGCCAGGACCTCGCCGAGGCCGGCGGTGGGGCGAAGACCGCGGTGCGTCAACGTAAAAACGCTACGAGGGTAAGAATTCTCCCAAGAGTGCCGACACAACATCGCCCGCACACCCCGCCGGCCTGCGTGAATCCAAGAAGACGGTGACCAACTACTTCGCACGCGAAGAGGACTTGGCCCAGGACCACCAGGACGCGTTCATCGCCTCCCTGGCGCAGACGGTGACCGTACGGCGGCCCGGCGAATCCGCCCTGGCGGCGTTGCGTTGCGCCTTCACCGACGCCGCCGCGGCCGCAGATCCGGTCTCCGGGTTCTCCGGCCCCGACTTCGCCCGCATGGTCGCCGACAGCCCCACCCTCACGGCCTGTCTGCACGGCCTGCACGACCGGCGCGAAAGCGTCCTGGCCCAAGCGCTCGCCGCAGCCACCGGTGCACCGGCACAGTAACGGCAGGACCATCAGCGTCGGCCCGAACGGCTCGTCGGGTCGAGCGAGCCGTGCGTGGTCCCGATCATCGTCAGCTGGGCAGCAGCAAGCGCCGCTTCGCTGTTGGCTGCCGGCAGTCGGGCCGGACGCACTCACGGCAGGGACTGGATAATGGGCCGAGTCCCGGTGCGAGCGCGCCGCACGCCTCAGGAAACGTTCGCCACGTACTCCTCCGTGATGCCCTAGCGGGAGGGAGAGAGACACCAGCAGGTGGCCGGTTTCCGCAGGGCGAAGCACACGTCTCGCGGAGGGCGATGGCGTATCCGGTCGGCGCGGTCAAATGTGCGCCTTCTCGGCGGTGGCGGTGGCGGTGGCATCGGCGGGGTCGGTCAGCTCGCGGTCGACTGTCTCGGGGGACAGACGTGTGGCGACAAGGCTGATCACGCCCATCAGCATCATGTAGGCGGCGACGGGGATCCACGAGCCTGAGAAGGCCGATATCAGGCCGGCGCAGATGAGAGGGGCGAAGCCACCGCCGAGTACGGAGGAGAACTCGCGGCCGAGGGTCACTCCGGCGTACCGGTAGCGGGAGCCGAAGAGTTCGGGGAAGTAACTCATCTGTACGCCGACAGCGCCGTGAGCGGCGAAGACGAAGCCCAGGATGATCACCACTGTGATGGCAAGGGTGGAGCCGGTGTTCAGAGCGACGAAGCTGGGAGCCGGGAGCACTATCAGTGCGCTCATGATGGCGGTCGAGACCGGCCGACGGCCGAAGCGGTCGGAGAGCCGGCCGGTGACCAGGGCCGCGGCGCCGCCGCACAGTGCCCCGATGAGGAGCACCTGGGGCACCAGGTCGGCATCCACGCCCACTCCGGTGACCAGGTAGGAGGCAATGAACACCTGGTAGGTGTACGACTGAGCGCTGACGCCCGTGCTCATCAGCATCACCAGCAGCAGTGGACGGCGACCACCTCGCAGTACTTCGGAGACGGGGGAGGAAGGTTCGGTCCGCTGCGCCTTGAGCTCCTCGAAGACGGGGCTCTCCTGCAGCCTGCGACGGATGATCAGCGCGCCGATGGAGACGAAGATGCTGCTGGCGAAGACGAGTCGCCAGCCCCATGACATCAGGGCTTCGTCGGGAAGGAGCTGCGCCAGGGCCCACGCGGCGGCGCCGAGAGCGGTGCCGAGGGCTGCGCCGGTCATCACCATGGCGGCGAGGACTCCCCGATGTCCCTTGCGTGCGGTCTCGGTGAGCAGGGTGGAGCCCCCGGACTGCTCGGCGCCGGCCCCGAATCCCTGGGCCATCCGGCACAGCACCAGCAGGAAGGGCGCGAGAAATCCGGCCTGGGCGTAGGTGGGCAGCAGCCCGATGGCCAGGGTGGAGCCGCCCATCAGCAGCAGTGTGGCCACCAGGACCCACTTACGGCCGAGGCGGTCGCCATAACGGGAGAAGAACAGGCCCCCAAGGGGGCGGGCCGCGAAGCCCACGGCATACGCACCGAAGCTGGCGAGGATCCCGACGGCGGGGGACGAACCCCCGAAGAACAGGTCACCGAAGACGAGCGCCGATGCGGTGCCGTAAATGACGAAGTCGTACTGTTCCAGTGCGGTGCCGACGAGTCCGGCAAGCGCGGCTCTTCGGACCGTGCGGGGATCCGCGGGCGGTTGATCGGTGACGGGCGTGACAGCGGTCGTGGGCGCGGAGGGGTCCATCGTCCATGCCTCCTTGGACGGAGCGGGGTTCGGGGAGAGTGGAAGGGGACGGGAATTGAGGGGACGGGAACGGAAGAGAAGAGAAGCGGAAAGGGACGGGGAAGGGGGGCGGGGATGGTGCGTCAGGGAAGGGACGCCCCTCAGCGGGGCGTGTCGCCCGGGCGGACGACGACCTTGAGGTGAGCCGGGTCGGCAGCAGGAGCACGCAGCGCTTCGGCCGCCTGTTCCAGGGGGAAGCGGCCGGTGAGGACGGCGGCCAGGTCGACCGTGCGGTCCGCAGCCAGGGCGAGCGCTGTGGGGAACGCGTGCGCGTAACGGAAGGCGCAGACCAGGTCGATCTCGAACCGTTGGAGGAGCGCCAGGGGGATACCGTCGGCGCTGGATGAGGCTTGGCCCACGACGGTGGCGCGAGCACCGGGACGCAGTGTATGCACGCCCTGCCGGAGTGCGGCGGGATGGGCCGAGCACTCCAGCAGCCGGTCGACACCGGCAAGTTCGAGGTCTTCCTGGGCGGTGTTGACGGTGCTGGTGGCGCCGAGTTTGCGGGCTTGTTCGAGGCGGGCGTCGTTGACGTCCGTGACGGTGACCTCGACGGCGCCGGCAGCGCGAGCCACCTGGCAGCACAGGATGCCGATCGGACCGGCACCGGTGATCAGTACCCGGTCGCCGAAGGCCACCTCCGCTCGGCGTACGGCCCAGACGGCCACGGCCAGCGGTTCCACGAGCGCACCGAGTTCCAGTGGCACGGCGTCCGGGAGCGGGTGCACCGCGCGGCTCGGGGCGATGAGGTGCGTGGTGAGGGTGCCATGGGTGGGCGGAGAGCCGAAGCAGTGGCCGACGGGGCAGAGGTTGTAGCGCCCGGACCGACAAGTGGAACAGGTGCCGCAGCCGACCGCCGGTTCGACGGCGACCCGGGTGCCGGGCGGCACTGCGGCCGAGGAACCGGTGGCGACGACGGTGCCGGAAGCCTCATGCCCGAGGACAGTGGGCTGCCGCAGCACGTTGCTGCCGTTGCGGCCCGTGGCGAAGTAGTGCATGTCGGAACCGCAGACGCCGACGGCGTCGATGGCGACGAGTACCTCGTCCGGGCCGAGGTGCCGCAGTGGCACCTCCTGGATGCGGAGATCCCCGGCGGAGTGCAGGACGGCGGCGCGCGCAGTTGTGGGCGGGCTGAAATCGACTTTCACGAGCTCACGTCCTTGTGAGGCGGGGGCGGCGCCACTCGGGGATGGGAGAGGCGGTCAGGAAGAACCGGTGGCTTCGGCGGCTGCTGTTCGCGGGCCGCGGGTGTGGATCAGGTCGATGAATGCGCCGACCCGGGCAGCGAAGTGAGCATGCTCGGGCAGTTCGTCCCCGAGGAGGCCGTCGTCCAGCACAGCTGTGGCGAACGACGGTCCGTCGGAGGTGCGGGCGCGCAGGGTACTGAGGCGCTCGCGGGCCGGGTCGGCCATGGCCGCCGCGTGCTCACCGGGGTCGAATCCGGCGGACGGGGCCAGGCAGCACAGGTACGCGGCGAGGGTGAGGGCGAGATGGTGCGGCATCCGGCCGGCCCGGAGGTGGAGCAGGGCAGGGTCGGGAATCCGCTGCCGCAGCTTGACGGAGCCGTCCGAGCCGACCTGGCGGGTGCGGTGTCCGAGCGCGGAGTTGGTCCAGCGGGTGAAGAGCCGGCTCACGTACATATCGAGGTCCACGCCGTCGGGAACGGTGAGGGTCGGAAGGTATTCGCGCCACAGAACCGCATGGGCCGCCTCGGCGACGAAGGGCTGTGCGGTGGCTTCCGGAATGGTGTCGTGTCCGTCGAGGGCGCCGAGATAGGCGATGAGCGAGTGCGTGCCGTTGAGCAGCCGGACCTTGAGGAGTTCGTAGGGCTCCACGTCGTCGGCGAACAGCGCACCGCCCGCTTCCCAGGCGGGACGGGAGGCGGCGAAGCGGTCTTGGAGCACCCACATGGTGAACGGCTCGGCCGGTACAGGTACTTCGTCGCGCACACCGATCGCTTCGGCGACGGCGGCACGCTCGGACTCCGTTGTCGCCGGGACGATGCGGTCGACCATCGTGTTGGGGAAGGTGACCTGCCCGGCGGCGATCCACGCGGTGAGCTCCTCGCGTTCGGCAACAGGGAGCTGCGCGACGAACTCCTCGACGAGGCGGCGGGTGTGACTGCCGTTGCCGACCAGGTTGTCGCAGCTGAGGACGGTGACCGGGGCGCCGTGGGTGTGGGCACGCCCCTGGAGGGCGCGCACGATGCGGCCCAGGGTGGTCCGCGGTGCGGTGCGATTCCCGCGCAGGTCGGACCGGACACCGGGATGGTCCAGGTCCAGGCCGCCGGTGCGGGGCGAGTAGGTGTAGCCGTGCTCGGTCACGGTGAGGGAGATCACGCGGGTCTCGGCGGCGGCCAGGGCCCGCTGCACCCGCTCCGGTTCCCGCGCGGCCACCAGCGCCCCTGTATGTACACCAGGAATGGTGCAGCGCAGCCCGTCCGGGGAGACCTCGGCGACGGTGTAGTGCAGATCCTGGGCCTGTAGCGCGTCGGCTACGCCGACGGAGCGGCCGGCCACGCCCAGGACACCCCACGGGCCCTCCTCCCGGGCGAGGGCCGCAGCCGTGTAGACGGCTTGGTGGGCGCGGTGGAAGTTGCCGAGGCCGAGGTGGACGATGCCGGTGTCGTCCGGGCCGAGGGTGCGAGGGTGCAGCAGTGCACCGGGCGGTGCTGTCTCGGCAGTCAGGGGGGTGGTGCGGGCGGTGGCTGTACTCATGAGAGGAAGGTCCTTGCGGCGGGCGGGTCACCGGCGGGGCGGGTCACCAGTCGGTCATGGAGCCGTCTCGGTGACGGGCGACGGGCAGAAACGCAGGCTGATACGGGTGACGTGAGGCGAGCTCCTCATCGACGTCGACACCGAGCCCTGCCGCTTCTCCCGGGTGCAGATGTCCGTCCTCGTACGACCATGAGTGACGGAACACCTCGTGCACGAGCGGGTCGTAGCCCATGTACTCCTGGATGGCGAAGTTGGAAGTGGCGAGGCCGAGATGGAGCGAGGCGGCCAGTGCCACAGGGGAGATGTCCGAGGGGCCGTGCGGGCCGAGCTTGATCTGCCAGACGTCGGCGAGAGCGGCGATGCGACGCAGGTGGCTGATGCCGCCGGCGTGGGTGACGCAGCAGCGTACGTAGTCGATGAGCTGCTCGGTGATCAGGTTCTGGCATTCCCAGATCGTGTTGAAGACCTCGCCGATCGCGAGCGGAACAGTGGTCCTGCCGCGAACGGTGCGAAGGACGTCCTGGTTCTCGGCAGGGGTGACGTCCTCCAGCCAGAACAGGTCGAGATCTTCGAGGGAACGGCCCAGCCGTGCGGCCTGGTTGGGGGTGAGCCGGTGGTGGGCGTCGTGCAGGAGCCTCACCTCCGGGCCGATGTGGTCGCGGGCCGCTTCCAGCGCCTTGGGGGTGTGTCGCAGATAGGCGTCGGTATCCCAGGTCTCCTCAAGGGGAGCGATGCCACGCCCGGCGGGCTCGTAGGCGGTGCCGTCCTTGGCGACGCCGTAGACGACGTCCAGGCCCGGGACCCCCGTCTGGACCCGTACGGCCCGGAACCCCTCCGACAGTCGGGCGTCGACGGAGTCCAGCAGCTGCGGCACGTCCCAGCCTGTGGCGTGGGTGTAGGAGAGGATCCGCTCCCGTACGGCGCCGCCGAGCAGTTGGTAGACCGGCTGGCCGGTGGCCTTGCCCTTGATGTCCCACAAGGCGAGGTCGACCGCGCCGATGGAGGTCATGGTTACGGGGCCTCTGCGCCAGTAGGCACCGCGGTAGAGGTACTGCCAGGTGTCCTCGATACGGGCTGGGTCACGGCCGATGAGCAGCGGGGCCAGATGATCGCGGAGGTAGGAGGCGACGGCCAGCTCGCGGCCGTTGAGGGTGGCGTCGCCCCAACCCACCAGCCCTTCCTCGGTGGTGATCTTGAGGGTGACGAAGTTGCGCGTGGGACTGGCGATCAGGACATCGACAGCGGCGATGCGGTCAGGCTTGCTCATCAGGGGTGCTCCACGATGTTCATGAGCTCCTCACCCGCGGCCAGCCGCCGGATGTTGGCGGCGATGTCGGCCGCGCGGGCGGAGAAGGTGTGGCGGGTCAGGCCGCTGGAGTGCGGTGTCATCAGGATGTTGGGCAGCGTGTGGAAGGGCTGCCTGCTGGGCTGTTGCCGCTCGCCGGGCGCGTTGGGGTAGGAGTACCAGACATCCAGCGCTGCCCCGCCCAGCCGCCCGGAGCGCAGAGCCTCGAAGAGCGCGTCCTCGTCGACAACCGGGCCGCGCCCGACGTTGACCAGGACTGAATCCGGGTGCAGCCGGGCGAGTTCGGCTGCACCGAGCAGACCGCGTGTGGCGTCGATGAGGGGTACGGCAACCACCACGACATCGCCCCGGTCGAGGAGATGCGGCAGATCGTCGATGGCACCCGCCCACTCCAAGCCCTGGGCCGCCGCGTCCACCTCGCCGCGCCTGGAGACGGTGATACCCCGGGCGCCGAAGGCCCGTAGCAGATGCCAGGCCCGGGCCCCGATGTGCCCGAACCCGACGAAGCCGACGGTTGCCCCGGCGAGGGTTGGCTGCCACCCGGCCTCCTGCGGGGCGTAGACGGGACTGAGCCAGCGGCCCTCGCGCAGCGCGGCATCCTGACGCAGCAGCCCGCGCCGCAATAGGACAGAGGCGCCGGCTATGTACTCCGCCATGGAGTCCTCGTGGTGGTACGTGCATGCCACCTGAGTCCCGGGCGGGAGCGCGGAGCGGTCGATGCCGTCCGTGCCCGCTCCTGCGGCGTGGACCAGCCGCAGCCTCTCCCAGCCTTCGGCCGGGGGGACCCCCCTCCCGTTTCGCTCGCGCGGCCCGTGCGATGGCGGCAGCAACGGCCAGGTGCCGGACACCAGGACATCCGCCTGGGCCACGGCCTCTGCCACGGCGCCGGCGTCCGCCGGGTCGGGCCACAGGACCGTGCTCCCGACGGGAAGTCGGTTCTCGAACTCCCCGCGCAGAAGGCGGATGTTCGGGTCGGCCACGACGACGTGGATGCCTTCGCTTCTCATCTGTGGCCTCGGCGTTCGAGCAATCGACGCATTGCGGGCTCCTCGTGCCGTCGGATCAGGGGTGAGCGAGCTGTGCGGTGCGGACGGGCACCGGTCCGGTGGAGCCGCGGACGTGAAGCTGGGTGGCCAGCCGCAGTGTTTCCGACCGAGTGCCTGCCGTGCCGGTCAGGGCCTTGGAGATGCGCTTCAAAGCGCTCGTCGCGGCACGCGCCATGGGTACCGAGACACTGGTCAGAGCCGGATGCGAGACCTGGGCGAAGGGGATGTCGTCGAAGCCGACAACGCTCATGTCCTCCGGAACCCGAACGCCGAGGGTGCGGGCGCCGGTGACGATGCCCATGGCCACGAGGTCGTTGTGGGCGAGCACGGCGGTCGCGCCGGAGGCGACCACGCTTGCCGCCGCCGCCGTGCCTCCGGCCACCGTCTCCGACTGCCGCCCCAGTACGTCGAGTTCGACACCGGCTTCGGCGGTCAGCTCCCGGGCGAGTTCCACGCGGTGGGCATTGGACCAGGAGCGCGAGGACCCCTGTACGTAGGCGAGCTTCCGATGGCCGAGAGCGGCCAGGTATTCGACGGTTTGCCGCAGCCCGTCGGTGGCATCGGCAAGGACGCAGTCGGCCTGGTCCGTCTCCCGGTTGACGAGGACCAGCGGTGTGTCACCAACCAGCCCGATCACTTCATCGGCCTCCAAGCGCGGAGAGCACACGACCAGCCCCGCTACGCGGTGCCGTAGATGCCCGAGCAGTTCGCGCTCGTGTCCGGGGTCGAAGTCGGTGTCGGCCAGGACGACAGCCAGCCGACGGTGCCACCCCTCGTGCTGTGCGCTCTTGACGAAGGAACCGAAGACGGGGTTCGCGACATCGGGAACGATCACAGCGACGGTGTCCTGGGCATCGTCTCTGCTCATCGAGCCGACGGGGCGGCCCTGCGGCAGCTCGTACCCGAGCTCCCGAGCGGCTTCGACAACCTTGCGCAAGGTTTCCGGCCCCAGCCGGTCGGGATCACTGAATGCACGAGACGCCGTGGACAGTGCGACACCAGCGCGTTTGGCCACGTCAGTGAGGGTGGACGCCACAATGCCTCCTGGGGGAATCACGTTGTCGCATCTCCTGCGACGCGGAGCCGCCAAGCGGCCTGTCCCATGTTCGGCAATGTTGCGCAAGCATGTCAATGGTTTGCCGAGTGTGATCCGAGAGCGTGCTCCGGTGAGCGCTGCCGAGACCATGACGCTGCTGGGCCACCACAGCTCTGCCTTGCGTGCTCAAACCGTCTTGTGGCTGTTCACGGCGCGAGATCAGCAGGCCTGCGTTTTCGTTGAGATGCGCTGATACCACCGCGTTTCTGCGCACAGCGGCAAGTGGACGCAGTACAAGCCCGCTTGGCGTCCGCTTGCTCCGCGCCTTGGTCTGTCCGTAGATAGTTGAGCAGTGCCGTCATGACGCGACGGCGTCCGAACGTGGGCAGGTCGTCGAGCGGCTGGTCGCCGCCGGCCAGTGGCGACCGGGAGCCCCGGAAGTCCTGGCGTGCGGGACGCGGGATACGATGCTCCGCGCATCGGCCACCTGCTGGCGGGGCTCCCCGTCCTGCGCGGCATGCTCTGCGGCCACGGCAGCGTCGGCGCGCAGGTGCTCGGCAACACGTTCGCGCGGGATGAGGGCGAGTTCTACGACCTGGTCGTCGAACTCGCCGACTACGCCGACGGCTTCATCCAAATGCGCGCTGACAAGCAGCGCGTTCCCGTGCGGGAGGCGTTGGACGATCCGGAGAAGATGCTCAAGGACCTCGTCAGCAGCTGACCGCGAACCCAGCGCCGGCGGCACACACTCCCGTCCCCTGCCGCGACCAGGTTTCCGATCCCCACGCATCTGGCCTGAATTCGTGGGCCGAGCAGGGAAGATCAAATGCGGAAAGAATTGTCCGGGCAGGCAACAGAGAGTATTTGGAGTCCGAAGCGAGTGCCCGGTTTCTCCTTCACGCCCTCATGCGATCGCGGCATCATGGGGGCGTGAGAAGAAGAACTCGCGTTGTGGTGGGGGCTGTTGCCGTACTCTGTGCGGCGGTGTCGGTGGGGCTGGTGATGTTGGTCGTCGTCAGGGATCTGAACACCGCAGGACAGGCAGCGGGCATTGTGGGGAGCGTGGCCAGCCTGGCTGCGTTCGTGCTGGCTCTTTACGCTCTCTACCAACCCCCGGCCACACCCGCTCCCGGAACAGGGGAAGGTGCTGGGGCCGCATCCGCGACCGGGCCGCGCTCGGTCACCGTCAGCGGCAGCGTCGGCCGGGCCGTCACAGGGGACAACAACCGTCTCTCCGGGGCTGCGCCCGACCCGCACGTACCGCCAGGGCAGAGCAGGAGCGGCGGGCACGACGGTGCGCCCGTGCCCGAAACGCCAGGCACCCCGCGAGCAGGAGAACGTGCCGTCAGCGCGGGAGGCGACATCGGTGAGGTCGTCACCGGGGACGGAAACACTCTCGCATGACTCCCGGCCTGCCGTGGCCGAGGAAGAAGACCTCCTCCGCCGGCCCGGACCGGGCGACCGACTCCTCGCCCGGCACGGCAGAGACGAGTGCCACCCGCGATGCAGCAGACGCCGCGCGAGCCGCCGAGGCAGACAGTGGGGGAACCGGCGCACTCTCCCGATCCTCCATGTCCGGGTACCAGGGCACAGCAGTGACCGGCCAGTCAGCTGAAGACCTGCCGAAGAGCGGTGAGCGGTCGGTCACCATCGAGGGCGATGCCGGCACTGTCGTCACCGGCGACGGCAACACGGTCATCACGGCCGGGGAGAAGGCGCCCTCGCACCTGCGCGACCCCGCGCGGTGGCCGGTCGCCGAGGCGTGGGGAGCACTGGCCGCAGGAGCCCACCGCGCGCGACCCGATGCCGCGAACGACGCTGTCCCGCCGTACATCCCCCGCGATATCGACATCGAACTGCGACGGCGGCTGGCCGCAGCCGGGCGCGACGGCGGAATGGTTCTGGTGCTGGGGGACTCGACGGCGGGCAAGACCCGTGCAGCCCATGCGGCTCTCCAGGCCCAACTTCCCGAACACCGCGTCTGCGCCCCGCCTGTCGGCACCGACCTCCCGGCGGCGGTTGAGGTGATCGAGGGCACGGGCGTTGCGTGTGTGGTGTGGCTGGACGATGTGCAGAGGTACTTCGGCCCTGGCGGGCTCGATCCGGCGCTCCTGGCGGAGGTGGAGCGGCTGCGGCTGCCGATTCTGGCAACGATGCGCACCAGCCAGTACGAGATCTACAACCGTGCCAACCAGCAGCGTCCGGACATGAACCGAACCGCGCAGCCGGCCGTGGAACTAGGGGCGCGCGTGCTGAACCTGGTACAGCCTGTCGAGGTGGTCCGTGTCTGGAGCGAGGAAGAGTTGGAGCGGGCGCGGCAGAGCCACGATGTGCGGATCATCGACGCCACCGTGCACCACGGGTCATTCGGCATCGCGGAGTACCTCGCCGCCGGTCCTGCGCTGCTGGCGGAGTGGCAGCGTGCCTGGCGTCCGGGCGGGAACCCGCGTGGCGCGGCCCTCGTCGCTGCCACCGTGGATCTGGCAAGGACCGGGCTGCGTTCGCCGTACCGCACTGCTGTGCTCACCGAGCTGCACAGCCACTATCTGAAGGGACAGGGCGGCCCACGGCTGCGGCCCGAGCCCTTGGAGCAGGCCCTGGAATGGGCGGGCCGGCTCCGCTACGGCGCGACCAGCCTGCTGATCCCCGTACAACCCCCGGACGACGGTGGTAACGGGAACGGCGACAGCGCGGAGGAGTTCTGGGAGGTGTTCGACTACCTCACCGAACACACCACAGGCCCCGTACCCGATGTCGTCTGGAACACCGCACTGGCCGCCGCGGCCGATGAGGACGAGCGCGTCACCATCGGCTTCTACGCCTACCAGAACGGCGTCGCAGACGCGGCCGAGGCTGCCCTGCGGCCCGCGGCAGAGGCCGGAACCCGCTATGCGGCCAACAACCTCGGCATTCTGCTCTCCGACACCGGGCGCATAGAGGAAGCCGAACAACTGCTGCGGTCCGCAGCCGAGGCAGGCGACCGCGAGGCGACGAACACCCTGGGCACTGTGCTCTGCCAGGCCGGGCGTTTGGCGGAAGCCGAGACCGCCCTGCGTTCCGCAGCCGACGCCGGACACACCAAGGCCGTCTACAACCTCGCCGTCCTCCTGCGCAACACCGGCCGCACCAAGGACGCCGAAGCGCTCTACGCAGCCGCGGCCGACGCCGGTGACACCGACGCTGCCTTCAGCCTCGGCGATCTGCTCCACAAAGCCGGACGTTTGGCGGAAGCCGAGACCGCCCTGCGTTCCGCGGCCGACGCCGGACACACGACAGCGGCCACCAGCCTTGGTGCCCTGCTCCATGAAACCGGCCGTCTCGAGGAAGCCGAAGCCCTCCTCCGCCCCATAGCCGAAACGGGCAATGACGCCGCCCGCAACAACCTCGGCAATGTCCTCAACGAGAACGGACGGACGGCGGAGGCCGAAGAGCTCTACCGCTCCGCGGCCGACACGGGAAACACCTACGCCGCCGTCAATCTCGGCGCTCTCCTCGGCAGCACCGGCCGCGTCGAGGAAGCCGAAGCCGTCCTCCGGCCCTTGACCGAGGCTGGAGACACAGCCGCGGCCAGCAGCCTCGGCCTCCTGCTCCGGGAAGCGGGCCGCGCCGACGAAGCCGAACCTCTCCTGCGTACCGCGGTCGATGCCGGCGTCCTCCCCGCAGCTTCCGGTCTCGGGGCCCTCCTCCATGAGACAGGACGCGAGAACGAGGCCATGGCCGTATGGCGCGCCGCGGCCGCCGCCGGACTGCCGGCTGCCGCCAACAATCTCGGCACCATGCTGTGGAGGGCGGGACGCCTCAAGGAAGCCGAGCCCTTCCTGCGCGCCGCGGCGGAATCCGGGCTCAGCGAAGCCGTCAACAGTCTGGCGCTTCTCCTCGTCCAGATGGGACGTACAGACCAGGCGGAACACATCTGGCGTGCCGCAGCCGAGGCCGGAGACATCACCGCTACCGCCGACCTGGGCAAGCTGTTGCTCGATACCGGACGGATCGAGGAAGCCGAACCCCTCCTGCGTACCGCAGCCGAAGCGGGCGTCCCCGCGGGCGCGAACAACCTCGGCGTACTGCTCCACCGAGCCGGACGCCTCGACGAAGCCGAAACCGCGCTTCGCTCAGCAGCCGACGGCAACCACCTCGGCGCTCTCAACAACCTCGGCACTGTCCTGTACCAGACCGGACGTACCGAGGAGGCGGAGACCTGCTTCCGCACCGCGGTCGATGCCGGACACCCCGACGCTGCCTTCAACCTCGGCAATCTGCTCCACGAAGCCACACGACCGAACGAGGCCGAGTCCGCATGGCGTACCGCCGCCGACGCCGGACATCTCGGCGCCGCGAACAACCTCGGCAATCTGCTCACCGACACGGGACGGCCCGAGGAAGCCGAGATCGTCCTGCGCACCGCGGCCGACGCCGGACACGTCACCGCTTCGTACAACCTCGGCCGTCTGCTCCAGGAAGCAGGTCGCACCAAACAGGCGCGGCTGTACCTCCGCACCGCCGCTGATGCCGGGCACACGGACGCCGCCTACCAGCTCGGCAACTTGCTTGACCAGGCCGGACGCACGAAGAAGGCCGAGGAGCTCTACCGCAGCGCCGTCACCGCAGGACACCCCGAAGCCGCTCGCACACTCGCCGTCCTGCTCCGCCGGACGGGCCGGGCACAGGATGCCGAGGAGTTGGAACGGAAGGAGTCTCAGGTAAGCCGTTCAGCGGCGAGGGGAGTCTTCGGGATCGTCCCGCCCGAGTGAAGGGGCGCACAGGGCGACTTCGGCCCTCTGAACCCTGACGATCAAAACGATCTCCCGGCCCCGGGACGCCTCCGGCTTCGTCGTCCTGCCCCCACGGTGGTGACGTTGGGAGAAGCCTTGCGTCGATGATGTACGCACGCCGCCACGCGAGAGACGACGAACGCCTGCCCGAGCGCTCGGAATCGCTGATCACCTGGGCCGCCATCACGCTCATGACCAGACGCCTGGCTCGGGAAGGCGCTTCCCCCAGTTGAACGAGGAAGCCTGCACGGGCCGGCCGAGCCCTACCCTCACCTTGGCGAACCGTCAGCTTCGTCTTGCGTTTCGCCGTTGTCATCGGGCCTGTCGTGGGTGTCTCCTCCTGCCTGGATCAGCTCAGGCCCGCTAGTGCTGTGACCCCAAACGTTCACCGGGTTGGTCGCGATGTACTCGCTCGCGGGACGGTTGGGCAACCCAACATGTGCGGCGATTGAGCCCTCCTCAGGTCCTCCCTCAGCGGGTGCGCCCTCATCCGCAGGGCGGATACGGTCCGCCGTAGCGGACGAAGCGTGGCCGCCATGTCCAGGGACAGCATGTACGTCATGACGACAGCGACCGCCCCTCTCCCTGCCTCCACACCTGCGCCTGTGTGGGCTCGCCGCGCTGCCCACGCCATCGCTCTGTGCGCCGTCCCGTCCGGCCTGTGGCGCATCGCCATGGCATCCGGTGTCTATGTGGGCTACAGCGACCAAGTGCTGCGCGATGTCTTCGACATCCCAGGCTGGGGCGTCGCATACGTCGTCGGCCTCTCGGTCCTCACTGAGCTTGCCGCTCTGTTTCCGCTGCTGCTCGTCAGCGACCGGTGGAGGCCGCTGCACCCCAGGGTCCTCACCCCGCTGGCCTGGACCGCCTCGGGCGTCCTGGTTCTGGTGGCACTGTGGCAACTCGTGGTCGCCTTCACCGTCGAGAGCCAGACGTACATGTCGAGCGGTACGGCACAGACCGTCTGGGGGCTCGCTTTCGCCCCGCTGTTCGCCATCCCGGCCCTGATGACCGCGGTGACCTGGTCGTACGCAAAGCGGCACTGGGCACGGGGACAGGTACAACTTCTACCACGTCCTTGACCTCGGCTATCTCTGTCCCACCGCTTCCCGGCCCGACAAGCATGGCCGATGGCTGAGCAGCCCAATGATCGTTCGGTTGGGTTGCCCTGCTCGGCCCAGCACGAGCCTGCGGTCGGCCGGATTCCCAGCGGTCCGAATTCGTCGAAGGCGAAGGCGAAGGCGAAGACCCGGTCCGGGAAGCGTTCCAGCACCTGTTCGATGCGGTCGAGCTTGGCGTCGCGCTCGGGGTCGGGGGACTCCTTCCAGGTCTTGGCGCGCTGGAAGGTGGTGCCGCGGCGCAGGAGCACGCACCGTAAGGCGTCCCGGCCGATGCGGGCGACACGCCCGTCGACGCGGCGCAGGTATGCGGCGAATTTGCCGGATCGACCAGCGGGTGAAGGCTGGCCGAGCTTGGCGGGTCGGGTCGTGCCGTCTGGATGGCGAAGTCCCCGACCGACGTCAGGGGTACACAGGAGGGGACGGTCTCCCGCCCGCTGAGGGTTCAGGCGGGCCAGACCGCTCTCGTTGAACCGGTGTTTCGTTCCTGCCCGGAACAGGAGCCGTGCTCTCCGGTCAGCGCCCGGAACGGACCACGTCCGAAAGCGTAGCGGCGTTCTGGCAGGGCCCGTCAGCCACCCGGATCGGCGGTAAGGAGGAGTCCGTCGCCGCAGAGAACCTCACGACGAGCACCTGATTGCCGTTGCGGTACGTGAGGCTTGCGGACACATCGCCGAGGGCAGGGTGGTAGTCGCCCCGGGACAGCCACGTGAGGGCGTCGACCTTCAAGGGTGCGCCGTCTGCCGTGACATGCGGAGCTGGCCGTACGCGGTCTCCTATGCGCCGTCCGCGGCACGGAGCGGCTCCAGCAGCCGGTGCGGCCTCAGCAGGAGCGCGATTGACGGAGGGCCTGACGGCAGTGGGCCGGGCCGACGGACACTTTGTCGGCCGGCCCACTGAACGATGGCCGAGCGCCTGTCCCGCGCGTCCGGCTGCGGGGCTCACAGCATCAGGTCGATGTACCACTGGCCCTTCTTGCCCTGCCAGCAGGCGTAGCCGGCATACTTGTCCGACTCCTCGTCCGTCAGCTTGTCGCCCCACTTCTTGCACTGCTCAAAGCTCTTGACCTTGTAGGTCGCGTCCGGAATGCCGTCGCCCGGCGTGCCCGGGCCGCCGTTCGCCTGGGCGCTCACGGCGGTTGCGCCGGAGAAGGCGGCGACACCGGCGACAACGAGAGCCATCTTCGTGAACTTCTTGCGCATCTCTCTCCTTGAGACGAAGCCGGGGCATATGGCCGTCGGCTTTCTGTGTCCAGTCCGTACGGTGCACACATCCCGTACCGGCCGACGTCGTGCGGAGCGTGTCGGCGGTACCGGGCCGTACGTGGGGTTCGATGGCGGGTCCGGCGGAAAAGTTCACGGCGAGTGCGGATTCTGTTTCAGGGAGATCGGCCGCTCCGGTCCCAGCCGCCCGCTGCGTCCGCGGCTCCAGCAGCCGGTGGGTCTCAGCAGCGCGCACTGCGTGCAGGTGACCTCGAACGCCCGGCCTCGGTGATCCACCGCAGCCGACCCGTAGCACTTGGATCCGCCGGCCTTCCAAGCCACAGCGGTTGAAGCGAAGCAGCCGCCGCCGCACCGTCTTGTAGCTGCAGGCCAGTTCGGCGGCGATGACTGGCGCACTCGTACCGTGCCCAGCTCAACTCGACCATCCGGGGGCCCGCGTCACCAGATCCGGCGGCGCCGTACCCGCCCGTTGCCGGCCCCGGGCTGTGTATGCCGACCGGGGCTACGACCACGACATCTACCGCCGGAGGTTCCGTGAGCGGAACGTCACCCCGAAGATCGCGCGGCGCGGACAGGCCCACGGCTCCGGGCTGGGCCGCGTTCGCTGGGTCGCCGAATCCGCCATCGCCCATCTCCACGGCCCGCGACGCTTACGTATGCGCTGGGAATTCCGCGACGACGTCCACGACGCATTCCTCCAACTCGCCCGTTGCATGAATTTCGTTCGCAGACTCCCGGCTTTCTGAAAGCGCTCCTTAAAGAGCGTGTTGTCCCGGCGACAATGTTTGGTAAGTCAGTCGAGGATGATGGGGGTTGTTGGTCAAAGTAGAGGCAGTGCAGGCGGCCCCGTCGAGGCCCATGGTCGTTCGAGTGCACTCGGCAGTGGGCACCGTTGTGGTGCTCTGGCAAGGGGCTCATGATGCCGTGGGGCGAGAACACCATGTCGAGTGGACTGTGGATGAGGACACCGATCGGCCTCCCCGACGACCATCCACCGGTCGTCGACCACGGTCCAGTACCGCGTGCCCGATGGCATACGTACAAGGAATGCACGCATTCGTATCCCCACTCCACGAGTCGATCGCAACGATCCGCCGCAGAGCCACACCCCCCAAGAACCGCCGTGACACCCCCAACGAGCAGGGGGAGCACAACGTCACACCACAGTCAGTGAGCCCCAGAGAATTCGCCGCGGCCTCGGCGGTCTTGGGCAGGGCTCGGGTGATGATGTCGCCGATGCAGGTCTGAAGGTGGGGCGACGTCATGCTCAGCGAACAGGCCCGTCCGCCAACCGTCGACTTTCATTCCCACGCCCACCGCCCGTTGTCCGGGGGCGGCGGCGCGGCACGGGCGAGTGCCACGGTCGCTGGCTCCTCAGCCAACTCGCCACCGCACCGCACACCGGAGCGGCCTTGCGCTGTCCGGCTGAGCCATGGCCCGGCGAACCGGCGTTGACCGGACCGTCAACGCTCCACGCCTCCCACCGGAGGACCCTCGCGCCATGGGGTACGCGGGCGAGAGGCAAGCGGGGAGAGAGAGGGCAACGTGTCAGCGCACAAGGCCAACGGGCGAGGACTGCTCTGCGCGCGTTCGGGGAGCAGGAGCGGTTCGGGTTCGCGCCTCCCACCCATTCTCCGTACGGCTATCGGCAGGTGCCCCTGACGGGCTGTCCCGTCCTCTCCGCCAGCCGTAATTGAGGAGGCGTACAAGCCCGCAGGCCCGTGAGCGGGACCGAGTCGGCTTCGGACCGAGCAACGTGAGACCCCCGTGCGCTCGTCGGCAAGAAGACTGGTTCACCGGCCACGCCGGCGCCGGTATCGCGCCGGACCTGTCCGGTCCGGGGGACACCGTGGAGGAAGCCGCCGCCGGCAGCGCTCCGCCACCTGCCCCAGTCGCGGCGGCAAGCCGCACCCTGCGGTGGCGCAACGCCGACGCACGCCACCGCGACGCGCTGTGCGCGGAACGACGAGTGTGAGCCCGCAGCTTCGGCGAGCAAGTCACCCGCTGGGCGGGCGGCCCCAGGGCCGCCCGCGGGGAGGGCGAAGGAGTCTCGACCGGGTGGGGGAGGGGTCAGCGCAAGGGGTTGAAGTGGCGCATGAGCGGTGGCACGTCGCCGTGGCTCGTCATGGAGTCGGCGAGGAGTGTGCCGGTGAGAGGGCCGAGCACCATGCCCCACATTCCGTGTCCGCCGGCGATCTGGACGCGGGGCGAGCGGGTGGGGCCGATCAGGGGGAGCCCGTCCGGGGTGCAGGGTCGTGATCCCACCCACTCCTCCCGGCGATCGTTCCAGTCGATGCCGGAGAACATCGGCTGTGCCGAGTCGATGAGCGTGCGTATGCGGCGTGGGTCCGGTGGGGCGTCCGGCGAGCGGAATTCCATGCTTCCGGTGATCCGGAAGCGGTCGCCCAGCGGATTGCACGCGAGTCGCTGGCCCGGCAGATAAATGGGGTGGGTGGGCATGGCTCGGGGCCGCACTGTGAAGCTGTATCCCCGTCCTGCCTGGACCCTCATCCGTACGCCGAAGGGCCGGGCCAGGTCGTTGAGCCAGGCGCCCCCGGCGAGCACGACCGCGTCGGCGCGCAGGGGGCCGGCGGCCGTTGCGGTGAGGGGCGGGACCAGTTCGACGCCGGCGGCCCCGAGGTCACGGACCCGGCTCACGGGCCAGTCTTCGATGATCGCACCGCCGCGTTTGCGTACCTCGTCCGCGAGCGTGTCCAGGAATTCGGGCGGGTTGATGAAACGCTGCCCGTACACCAGGATTCCGGTGCGCACTTCGGCGCTGAGAACGGGTTCGAGTTCGCGCAGCTCGCTGCCGGTGACGGTCTCGTATTCGACCGCGTCACCACCAGTCGCGTGCACGCGAGCGAACTCGTCCAGTACATGCTCGCTGTCGTGCCGCTCACGGCAGGCGATGACGAATGGGTCGGCGCTTCGCACAGGGGCACTGACGCCGCCTTGGGTGAGTTGTTCGTACGCGGCCAGACAGCGGCGGTTGAGTTCGTTGAATACCGCCATCGTCCGCCGCCACTGCGAGGCGGTGCAGTTTCGTGCGAACGCCAACAGGAACGACCAAAGGTGCCGGTCCATTGTCGGCGGAATGGAGACCGGCGAGGAGCGGTCGAGGAGTGAGCGGAGTCCGTAGCGCAGGACCGAGGGTTCGGGCAGCGGAACGGTGAAGGCAGGGTTGAGCATGCCCGCGTTGCCCCATGACGATCCGGCGGCGACTCGCTTGCGGTCCAGCACTGTGACGCGCACGCCGCGTTCTTGGAGAAACCACGCGGTGGAGAGTCCGGCCATGCCGGCGCCGACGACGGCAACATGCTCGGGGACCGTGCGGCCAGTTTCCGCGCACATTTCAGAATCCTCCTGTCTGTGGATGGAGTCGGGGCGGGGTGGCTGTCAGCCGAGGGATTTCCGTCATCAGCACCGGCACCAGCGTGACCAGCGGACGGATTGCGAAAACAAGCACGAGCCGGCGAAGGAGGGGAGAAGGGGGATCCAGGTTCGGATTGCGAGGAGGAACACCTTGACAAGCACCACGGCGAGATATCCGTAGGTGGCGTAGTCGTAGCATTCGGTGGCGTTGCCGATCACCGCGGCCGTCACTACGCGGCGCTGAGTCATGCGACCGAGACCCTGCGCAGGGCCGGTTCCCGTACGTCCCTCCCCCTATCCTCCCAGGCCTCCTGATTCGGGGCTCCGGCACCAGCACGGCTGAGGTGCTGAGCGGTGCCCTGTCACACCTCGATGATTTCTGCCGGGCCGTGGGTGAGCACTCGGGTGCCGCGCTCCTCCACCAGGAAGGTCTGGCTCAAACCGACCCCTGAGGTGCCGAAGGAACGGAAGGAGCCGGGGATGTGGAACACCATTCCGCTCACCAGGGACTCGTGGTTGTCCGGGGTGATGTAGAAGGGGGCGCCGTCCATCCAGTGCGGCTTGTGGGCCAGGCCGACGGGATACCCGAAGAGCTGATGGAACATCACGTCGACCGGGAGCGGGCCCAGCGCCTTCCCGGCCTGGATCGCGACGTGTGAGGCCGGGACGCCGTCCGCGGCGGTCTCCAGCACGGCGGCCACGGCGGTTCGCGCGAGCTCGGCGAGCCGCTGATCTGCGGCGCCCAGCGCCCCCTCCCGTACCACGGTGCGCATCACCGGCGCATGGTAGCGGGCACGAGTGCCGGCGAACTCTATGAAGGTCGGCCCGCTGCCCAACGGCCGTCCCACCCAACTGGAGTGGGGGATGCCGCCTCGCCGTCCGGTTGCGACGACCGGCCCCCAGGCGGAGGGCGAGTCGGCCTCGGTGTACAACGCGGCGGCGATGGCGGCGGCCACCGAGGAGTCGGTGGCCGCGGATTCCCCGGAGGCGGCCACTCCCGCCTCCACTCCCCGCTGCGTCAGCACGGCCGCCTCCTCCACCAGGCGCAGTTCGGCGGCCGAGAGCACCAGACGGGCTCGTTCGACGAGGTAATCAGGTTGTACGGGCACCAACCCGTGCCCGCGCAGTATGTCCAGCGCGCGCGGCGGCGTGGAGGCGTGCCCGGTCTCGACGCCGACCCGGGCGTTCTGAGGCAGTACCGACGCCGCGTGCTCAAGGAAGAGTTCGAGGCCGCGCAGCGCGTCCGCGTAACCACAGAAGTGGATGTTCCCGACGAGTGAGCTGGCCAGCGCTCTGCCGACCTCCAGGTCGGGGATGTACAGGTGCGTGTCGGACGGTGTGACCAGCAGCGGCTGCGGCGCAGTCTCGGCCGTGTGGTAGCCGCACAAGTACTCCACGCTGGAGGGCCGGAACACCAGCATCGCGTCCAGCGGCAGCCGGGACATCCGGGAGCGCAGCTCATTCAGCCGCGCGCGGTACTCGGCTGCGTCGAAGGCGGGCCCCTCGGCGGTCCGTACAGCCGCCGCGCTCTGCGAGGTGAGCCACCCTGGCGACGGAGCAGTGCCGAGCTGGGTGATGTCGGGGGTGTATTCGCCGTGCTCTGTGGTGCCCATGTGCTCCTCTTCCTCGTTATGGATCTCCGTCGACAGTTCGGTGGCCCGCTGGGCGCGCACGGTGCGTTTCGCTTTGTGCTGCGGTGGGTGCGCGGAAAACTGAACAGGAAGGCCGAGAGCCGCAGTTCTCGGATGTCGATGCCGGCTGTGCGCGCTGAACCGGGCGTGCTCGGTGAGACAAGTGGGGACTGACGTGGGTGCTGCCGAACGGGGACCATCGGGCGATCGCGGCTGTGCAGCCAGTGTGGTCTCCGCAATACTTCACGTCCATGGCGACTTCCTTGAGTAATCGCTTTAGCTTTGCTTCATGGAACTCTCCTTGAACCGACTGCGGATGCTCCGGGAGCTATCCCGCTGCGGCACTCTCACGGAGGCGGCCGAGGCGCTCCACTACACGCCTTCGGCCGTCTCCCAGCAGCTTTCTGCGCTGGAGCGCGAGGTGGGCGTGGCGCTGCTGGAGCATGTGGGGCGCCGAGTGCGGCTGACGGAGATCGGGCGGGTGCTCGCGCAGCACGCCGGGGACGTGCTGGCGGCTGAGGAGAGGGCCCGGATAGCGCTGGAGCAGGCACGGGAGACGCTCACCGCCGATCTCACCGTGGGCGTACTCGCGACCCTGGCGGGAACCCTGGTGCCACCCACCCTGGCAACCCTCGCCGAGCGGCACCCAGGTGTACGGGTCACGACCCGCGAGGTGGTACCGGAGGAAACCGAGTCGGCCGTACGCGACGGAGACCTCGACCTGGCCTTTGTACTGGACTATCCGGACGCGCCCGGCTGTGGTTCGCGGTACGCCACCATGGAGTCCACCCTCGTCGGCGTGGAACACCTCCATCTCGTCGCGCCGCGCGGATGCCTGGGCGCGCCGACGGCTCCCGCAGGGCTGTCCCGGGTGCCCCCTTCGCAGCGCTCCTCGGCGGACAGTCCAGCCCAGGTGGGCGACGACCGTGCCGTTTTGGGAGCCCCGGTGGCGCTCGCGGATCTGGCCGGGTGCTCCTGGGTCGCGTCCGGGACGGACACCGAGTTCGGGCGTGCGCTGTGGTCGGTGTGCCGGACCGCGGGCTTCACCCCGCACATCGTGCATCGGATCGACGAGCAGACGACGGCGATGGCGATGGTGGCAGCGGGTCTCGGTATCACTCTGGTCGCCGAACTCGCACTGCCGCTGCGGCCCGCCGGGGTCGACGTCTTCCCCTTCCGGCAGCCGATCAGGCGCCGGATCACGGTCATCCGACGGTCCTCGACGAGGGACCGGCCGTCGGAGCAGGCGTTCCTCCGCGCCGCGCTGGACACAGCGACTTCGTTCCGACTGGCTGAGGAACCGGCGCCCCGTCATCGATGAACTCGCCGTGTCTATCCGTTTTCGCCGCAGCCGGCAGCCGCTGCCGCCTCGAAGGTCACGGTGTGAAACTGCCCTTGGTGCGCTAAACGGCGTCCCGCAGCGCGGTCCCCGGCACCGAGGTCCAGTGCGCGGGGGAGCCGGCCTGCCGCGACCGTCGGGCGATCATCCTGGTCCGCGGGACGCGGACCCGGTCGTAGGCCGCCAGCCCGGCCTCCGTGCCGAGTTCGTCGACCGTCGCTGCGAGCGTGACCGCGTCTTCGAGGGCCTGGCAGGCGCCCTGCCCCAGGTTCGGGGTCATGGCGTGTGCCGCGTCTCCGAGGAGGGCGACCCGCTCGCGGACATAGGTGTGCAGTGCCGGCAGTTCGTAGGTGTCGTGCTGGAGCACCGCGTCACTGTCGGCGGAACCCAGCAGCGCGGGAACAGGGTCGTGCCAGTCCGCGAACCGTTCACACAGCTGCGCCAGGCCGGTCCTGGAGCCCTTCGGTGCGTTGGCCATCAAATAGCAGTAGACGCGGCGGTCCGGCAGGGGCGCGTGCCCGAACCGCGCACCCCGGCCCCAGGTTTCCACGCTCCCCTCGACGTGCCGGGGCGGCGCGATGAGGCGCCAGGTGGTGTATCCGACATAGCGGGGGCCGGGGAGGCGCGGCCAGACGGACCGTCGCGTCACGCTGTGCACGCCGTCGGCGCCCACCACGAGATCGGCCTTCGACGTCCCGCCGCTGTGCAGGACCGTGCCGTCGGCCCGTACCTCGCGTACCTCGGTGCCGGGCCGCAGAGCCCGGGCCGGCACGGCCGTGCGCAACAGGTCGACCAGGGCCGCCCGGTGCACCGTCACCCACGGGCCGAAGCGCCGTTCGAGTTTCGCGACGTCGTTGCGGATCATCCACCGCCCGTCGGCGCTGCGGACCCCCGCGAGTGGAGCGGCCGTTCCGCCGGAGCGCAGCATGTCACCCAGGCCGAGCGCGTCCAGCGCGCGCAGCCCGTTGGGCTGTACGGCCAGTCCCGCGCCCACCTCGGTGAACTCCGGGGCCTGTTCGAGGACTTCAAGCTGCCAGCCGCGCTGGTGGAAAGCCGCGGCGGCGGCCAGACCGCCGATGCCTCCGCCCACGATGAGTGCCCTCATCGCCGGTCCCCGCCCTTCTGCCGCGCGTACGGGCCGCGCAGGCCGCGCCGTACGTGAGCGGCTCGGGAGAACCCCCACCACACAGCCACGGACAGCACAGCCACCGCGAGCAGTACCCACCAGCGAGCTTCCATCGACTCGTCTCCTTAATATCTCTAGGTTTGCTTATAGGTATTAAGGAAGCATAGGTGCTCTAAAGTGTCAACGGGCCCGGAAACGCGAAGGGTTGAGGGACGGGGAAGGGTGACGATGTCCGCACAGACCGGCAGCCGACGGGAGAGGCAGCGCCGAGCCACCTTGGAAGAGATCCACGCGGCGGCGCGCAAGCTGCTGACCGAGAAGGGGTCGGCTGCGGTGACCATCAACGCGGTCGCCAGACAGGTGGGCATGAGCGGCCCCGCCCTGTATCACTACTACGCCGGTCACGACGTGCTGGTCGGGGCGGTGACCGCCGACTTCTTCAGCGAGCTGGCCGCCGCGATGGAACAGGCCAGGGACGCCCGCCCTGACGCTCCGGTCGACGACCGGATCCTGGCCGTCTGCCGCGCCATGCGCGCCTGGGCCATCGGCCACCCGGCCGAGTTCGGCTGGATCTTCGCCAGCCCGATCGCCGCCACCAACCGGGAACCGGACTCGCAGCGGCATCAGGCCGGCCGGCGTTTCGAGAAGATCCTGCTGGAGCTGACCGTCGAGCTGTGGCGGCAGCGTCCCTTCGCGGCGCCCGAACCGGGCAGTCTGCCCGCGTCGCTGCGCGACCAACTGACCGCCTACGCGGCCTCCATCGGCGGGCAGCTGCCGCCCGGAGCCGCCCACGTCTTTCTGACCTGCTGGACCCGGCTGTACGGCCTGCTGTGCATGGAAGTCCTCCACCAGCTGGATTTCGCCTACTCCGACCTGGAGCCCGTCTTCGAGGAGTGCCTGCGCGACATCTCCGGCGTGCTCGGCCTCCGGCACACCGCCGGAGCCGACGGCGCATGAGACCTCAGAGGGAAGCCGCTGAGGTGCGCCGGGTCAGATGGACGATGTGGTCGCGGATCTCCCGGGCCTGCGGGTGCCTGCGGTAGGGCGCGGGGGAGCGGCGGACGGCGGTCAGTGCCGTGGTGGTACGACGGGAGGCGGTGTGCGGGTAGTGCTCCATGATCTGGCGGCACTGGTCCAGCGCGGCGTCCAGCTCGCCGAGGGCCGGCAAGGTCCCGGCCAGTTGCGCGTGGGTGAGAACGCGGGCGATGTGGTGGGCCGGTGGCCGCAGGGCCAGTGACTGCCGGAACGCGGTGACGGCCTGGGCGCGGTCGCCCAGTGACGCAGGACCTCCCCGCGCTGGTAGCGGACCGCGGCCGGCGGATACCGCGTGAAAGGGCCGAGAGGTCTCGCGCCGGGGTCGGCTTCCGCCTCGTGGGAGCGCTCGGCGGCCAGCAGATCCGCTAGCTGGCCCAACAGTGCGGAGAGGTGTGCATCGGCACCGCCGTCAGCCCACCGTGCCAATCGGGGCCTTGCCGGCCTTCGACGGGTTCAGCGCCTGGGTGAGCCAGCTCATGAAGGGCACGTATTCCGCGCTCGTACTCCAGCGCAGAACGGCCCCCTCGCCGTGCTCCGCTGCGGTCGTGCGACCGATGCTGTCCATCGTGATCGGCATCAGCTCCGAGTCCACAAACGGGAGGTCGAGCGCAGCCGAGAGGGTGAGCGCGTCGTGCTGCATGCTGCCCGGGTGGAAGTCTCGGAACCACCGTTCCAAATGGTCGGAGAGGATCCGCGCCCACGCCGGGTTATCCGTGGCGTTCAGGGCCGCGTACAACGCGCTGTCCTCGGTGACCGCCATCTGCGGCGTGAACGTCGCCTCGGAGGAAATGAACTCCGGAGTCTGCAGGCGGCCCTCGGCCACCGCCGCGAGCACCGCCTGAGCGGCCGGGACATCGAGCCGGACGTTGTGCTCGGCGCGTTCGGGGTTGCGGTACCTGAGTGCTCCCCCCATCTGCGTCACGCGCAATTGCGCAGCCACCTCCGGGGCCTCGGCGAGGACCCGGGCGAGGTTGCTCAGCGGGGCCATGCCAACCCACCGCACCGGCCCCGTGGTGGAGGCGCATACCTCACGGACCGCAGTCACCACGTCGGTGGGCTGCGGCGGCACGTCTGGGGGAATCAAGTCGTCCACGCAGTAGTAGCGGGTGGCTCCCAAGGGGGCCCCGGCCACCGTGGCCACGTCGCTACGGCCCATGGCGTCCAGGAGGTGCCGGGCGAAGCGAGCGCGCTGCCCTGCGGCTTCGTCTCCCGTAATCACCGCGGCCAGTTCCGGCACGTGCCGGGCCGCCGCGGCAACGGCCAGCGCGTCATCGGCGTCACCGCCGATATCGGTGTCAATGATCACAGGGCTGTGGCGTAGGCCCTCCGGCGACGGGCCGGAGGTTTGCAGCTGCTCGCCGAGACCGGCGAGCCCGCTCCCCGCAACGCTGTTCCCGAGGTCCACCATGGTCTCCCAGTGACGCCGCATGGCGCCCTCGGCCTCCTCGCGGTCTTCCCCCATGGCGTCCGCTTCCCCCATAACCTCTACTCCTTCCTGGCCCTCCGTCCGTGGAGTGCCGGTCAATTGCTGCTGAGGAAATCGTCGGCCTCGCGGTGCAGCCCGGCCGGGGCGCTCGCCCAGGCGGGGGTGGCCATCAGTTCGCGCAGCTTGACCTCCTTCACCTCCCGTGGAGCATCCGCGGAAAGGCCGATGTGGGGCCAGATGTACTCCAGGTCGCCTGGCAGTGCCCAGTGGGCGCCCATGGCGTCCGCAGGAATCTCGTCGGATTCCGCGGCCGGCACAAGGATCTCGTCGGCCGTGGCCGCCGGGGTGATCTCGACCAGGCTGAGGCCGAGCCGCTCGACGGCGTCATGGACATTCAGCTTCCACCGGGGCGACAGCGAGTGGCCCCTCTTTCGAGACGCTGATGGCCGCCCCCAAGCCGACGGAAGCATCGTCTACAGCGACTGGAGATCGACCAGCACATCGCTGATCACCGCACATCCGCAGCAGCTGACGCAAGAGATCATCGCTCTCGTCACGTCGACCGACTGACGTCCCCCTCCGACGCGAGGCGCCGGTCACGGCCCGGGACAGCGGCGGCGGCGCTCGGAGGTGACCAACACATCGGCTACTTCTCCTTGTGCTCCTCGCCTGTGTCATCAAAGCCGCCGCCGGAACCAGGTTCCTGTTCATCAGCGGCGCCGGAGGACGACAGCTGCTCGCCTTCCTCCTGCTCGCGCCCGTCATCAGGGGTGGGCACCACTCCAAGAGTGAGGGGCAAAGAAGCTGCATAGAGGTCAGGGATGCGGGTCCGCGGCAGGATTGCAGCGATGTCGAGCTTGGGGAGCGAGGTCGCGAACTGTTCGGCCACGCGGCGCCCCACAACCTCGTTGAGGCGGAACTTCGGGAGGGAATCGGCGAGCTGTTCGGTGAAGTTGAGATTCAGGGCGCCCGCGATATCGAGCTGCTGGGCGAGCCGACGTTCAGCCGGGGAGACCGCGGCCTGCAGATCCCTCACAGCCCGCCAGGAGACCCGACGACCCGTTCCTTAAGCTTCCGCAAGATTCCCATGCATGTCGTGTCGGAAGTGTCCGGGAGCGACGGCTCACTCGGCTTGAGGAGGGTCGGCGTCTCCTCCCTGCCGCAAGCAAAGAAGTGCATCTTCATCTCCCAAATGCCGGCAACATACTCGGCAGCAGCGTCAGGGCTGTCAGCCGCGAGGCCGTACAACAGCCACCGCACGTTGGCCGTGTACCAAACGTCGCCCTCTATCTCGTGACCCGCGACTCCCGCGACGCTCAGCAACTCCACCTCAGGCGAGGCAAGCCACTCACGCCACTTCCGTCGCCGGGCCCACTGGGCGGGGTCCGGCGGCAGCACTGGTGTCCGCGGAGCCTGCGAACTGGTGTCAGTGGGCCTGTTCGCCGGTGTCAGTGGCGAATCGGAGACTGTGGCGCATGAGCGAGCCGCGCTGGCGGGTCTACGGCAGCGACCACGACGACCCGCACCCTTACGCCCGTCCCGGGCGCTCCTACAGGGAGCTGGTCGATCGTGAGGGGAGAGGTGTGGATGACCTCGGAAATCACCCCAAAACCAGGCAAGGCAGGCCGCTGGGAAAATACACTGACCTCATAGAGGCACTCAGAAGGCTGGAAGCAGAGAGCCTTTCCCGACTCACCTTCAAGTAGCAGCACAGGCAGTAGTAATCGCGCGCGAAGGAGGCAGGATGCGTCACCTCACACCGTACGAGCGTCGACTCACGCAAATGCAGGAGGAGATCGTCGGAAATGAACGTCTTTCCGTCCTGGAGGAGGCAAACGAGGGGATAGCAGGCTTCGACGAGGACGCCGGGTCAACATTCCGGTCGACAGCAGAGAAATACGGGATGGAGCTGGCCCCCTACTTCCACCGGAGCTACGTGCGATTCAACTGCCTCTGGACCTGCTGGTGCATCGAAGAGGATGACGCAGAGCTCGTGGGGGAATTCAGAATTGCCAACCTTCCGGATGCACTCGCAACTACTCCCCCTCCGTTCTCCGTAAGCAGCGACTCCCCTGCCGAGCGTAAACTCCACTCAGAGCTTCGTGTTATCGACGACAGGCCGGAGAGCGGAACTGGCCACCAGGCAACCATCAGAATCCAGCCTGGCGCCTCGGACCCGGAGTTGTGGTATTTCCATCTGGGCCTGGGAACCATCCGCATGGATATCAACTATCAGGAGTACCTGGACGCCCTCATTCTCACCAAGGGAACTTCTGGATGGCAGTTCCTCTTCTGTGACATCACGGAGAAGACGAAGAAGACGTACGACTTCGAAATGGCTTCCCGTCACATGAGGACCATGCTCGACGTGTTCCCCGAGCTGTTCCCAGGACACGATTACGCACCACTGCAAGCGCGACTGGAGGCCCGGCTGTGACCCGCTACGCCGACATGCCCAAGCCCATCCGGTCCGGGATCGTTGTCGTGGATCCGGAGCTCGTTCGCCAGCCGGTCGCCCTCTTCCATCGCCTGATCACACGCGACCCTGACGCCTTCACCGAAGCCCTCGCGCACCACGGCACATACTGGAGCGACTCAACGACGCCGCGCGCCCGGGTGGCACTCGGACCGTTGGCGATGACAAGCCTGGCGTACGGCTCCGGCTTCCCCGTCAACCCCAAGCAGCCCTGCCTGCCCACCTATCTGCTCAACCGCGAACGGATCGAAGCCATCCCCGGCTGAGAACCTGCTCGCGAGTAAGACGTCGTTTCTTATGGCGTGATCGTTCGTTGAACCGTGCATGACGGATCTTGTCGAGCGGTTGGTGCCGGACGAGTTATGGGCGCTGTTCCGGCGGATTGTCCCGCCGACAGAGGTGAGGCGCCC
>NZ_JBQQBV010000030.1:0-88033 GCF_052246355.1 Streptomyces sp. 3N207
AAACCCCCCAGGACTCGGCCCCGACTGTGTGAGGCTGTCCCCATGTCCGTCGCACGTGACCTGCGCACCCTGCTCCGTTTCCCGGACTTCCGGAAGCTGCTGACGGTACGACTGCTCTCCCAACTCGCCGACGGCATCTATCAGGTCGCACTTGCGGCATACGTCGTCTTCTCCCCCGAGAGGGAGACCTCCCCCGCCGCCATCGCCTCCGCGATGGCAGTGCTGCTGCTGCCCTACTCCCTCCTCGGGCCGTTCGCAGGCGTGCTGCTGGACCGCTGGCGGCGCAGGCAGGTGCTCTTCTTCGGCAACGTCCTGCGCACCGCGCTCGCCACCGCCACCGCGGCGCTTGTCTTCGGCGCCGTTCCCGAGTGGCTGGTCTATCTGTCCGCGCTCACAGTCACCGCCGTCAACCGCTTCATCCTCGCCGGACTCTCGGCCGCGCTGCCCCGCGTCGTGGACAGCGACCGGCTCGTCATCGCCAACTCCCTCTCCCCGACCGCGGGCACACTTGCCGCGACCATGGGCGGCGGTGTCGCGTTCGTGGTGCGCTACCTCGCCCCCGGTACGGGCCGCGAGGCGGACGCCCTCGTCCTGCTGACGGGAGCCGCGGTCTATCTGCTGGCCGGCCTGGCCTCCCTACGGATGGCCAAGGGCCTGCTCGGGCCCGACCCCACCGAGGTGCAGCCCCGCGTGCTGGCCGCCGTCGCCAGTACCGCCCGGGGGTTGCTGGCCGGGCTGCGCCATCTCCGCGAGCGCCGGAGGGCGGCGTACGCGCTGGCGGCCTCGGCGCTGATGCGGTTCTGCTACGGGGCGCTGACGGTCACAGTGCTGATGCTGGCCCGGTACTCGTGGAGTGACAGGAGCCGGACCGACGGTGGGCTGCAACTGCTCGGTATCGCGCTCGCACTGTCGGGGTTGGGCTTCTTCGCCGCCGCCGTCCTTACGCCCTCCGGGGTGCGGCGGGCCGGGGTCTTCGGCTGGATGGCGCTGTGCGCGGGCACCGCCGCGGTGCTGGAACCCGCGCTGGGGCTGACGTTCCAGCCCGTGCCGATACTGCTGGCCGCCTTCATGCTGGCACTCGTCACCCAGGCCGGAAAGATCGCCACGGATACCGCCGTGCAGACCTCCGTGGACGATGCCTTCCGGGGCCGGGTCTTCTCTCTCTACGACATGCTCTACAACGTGGCCTACGTCGGCGCCGCCGGAGTGGCCGCCGCCATGCTCCCACCGGACGGGCGCTCCGCAGTCATCGTCGTAGGGGTTGCGGTGCTGTACGCGTCCATCGCCGCCGCGCTCTTCCGTGTTTCACGTGAAACGGAGGCACGCGGCGGGACGGGACAGGTCAGCCCTCCTACGGGGCCGCCTCCTGCTGGGCCCACCACTTCTTGAGCTCCGCGACGGCTGCGTCACGACCCAGCGGCCCGTGCTCCAGCCGTAGCTCCAGCAGATGCTTGTAGGCCCGCCCCACCACGGGGCCGGGCCGCACGCCCAGCTCCTGCATGATCTCGTTGCCGTCGAGGTCGGGCCGGATGGCGTCCAGCTCCTCCTGCTCCTGGAGCCGCGCGATGCGCTCCTCCAGGCTGTCGTACGCACGCGAGAGCGCCTGGGCCTTCCGCTTGTTCCGCGTGGTGCAGTCCGAGCGGGTCAGCTTGTGCAGCCGGTCCAGCAGCGGACCGGCGTCCCGGACGTAGCGGCGTACCGCCGAGTCCGTCCACTCACCCGTGCCGTAGCCGTGGAAGCGCAGATGCAGCTCCACCAGCCGCGAGACGTCCTTGATCGTCTCGCCGGGGTATTTGAGCGCGGCCATCCGCTTCTTCGTCATCTTGGCGCCCACCACCTCGTGGTGATGGAAGGAGACCCGCCCGTCCTTCTCGAACCGCCGCGTCCTCGGCTTGCCGATGTCGTGCAGCAGCGCGGCCAGCCGCAGCGTCAGGTCGGGGCCGTCCTCTTCCAGGTCGATCGCCTGGTCCAGCACGGTCAGCGAGTGCTCGTAGACATCCTTGTGCCGGTGGTGCTCATCGCGCTCCAGCCGCAGTGCGGGCAGCTCCGGCAGTACATGGTCCGCCAGCCCGGTCTCCACCAGCAGCCGAAGCCCCTCGCGCGGCTGAGGGGAGACGAGCAGCTTGTTCAGCTCGTCCCGCACCCGCTCCGCCGAGACGATCTCGATCCGGCCCGCCATCTCGTTCATGGCGGCCACAACCTCCGGCGCAATCTCGAAGTCGAGCTGCGCAGCGAAGCGCGCGGCCCGCATCATCCGCAGCGGGTCGTCGGAGAAGGACGACTGCGGGGTGCCCGGCGTACGCAGCCGCCGTGCGGCCAGGTCCTCCAGGCCGCCGTGCGGATCGACGAAGTGCTTCTCCGGCAGCGCGACGGCCATCGCATTCACCGTGAAATCGCGGCGGACCAGGTCCTCCTCGATCGTCTCGCCGTAGGACACCTCGGGCTTGCGGGAGCTTCGGTCGTAGATCTCCGACCGATACGTCGTCACTTCCAGGACAAAGTCGGATTTCTTGATCCCTACGGTGCCGAAGGCAATACCGACCTCCCACACCGCATCCGCCCACGGCCGCACGATCTCCAATACGTCCTCGGGCAGCGCGTCCGTGGTGAAGTCGAGATCGTTGCCGAGCCGTCCCAGCAGTGCGTCGCGTACCGAGCCGCCGACGAGAGCGAGGCGGAAACCCGCCTCGCGGAAGCGGCGCGCTAGCTCGTCCGCCACCGGTGAGACCCGTAGCAGCTCACTGACGGCACGCCGCTGCACCTCACTGAGCTGCTCGGCTGCCGGTCGGTCTGATGTGGGCCCCGTCGGGGGGACCGCCGCGGCGGTGGGCTGATCCTGGCTGTCACTCTTGGCGTTCGGCACAACAGCACAGGTTACGTTGCCGCCCCGCCCGGAGGCGCCCCCGTTCCCGGCGCCCGCCCGCAGGGCGCCCACCAGCACCGGTGATCATGTGGTGGACGGCGCGGCACTTCCACCCTCCGGGCATCGTTACCATCAGGCGAACGGGACGACGACCGACGACGGGATGGACGTGCGCGTGGCCGAGGCGGCTGAGAGCCAGGCTCCCCCTGGTCCAAGGGGAACGGCCGGCCCAAACGGGACGAACCGCTGGAAGCGACGGGCCGCGGTGCTCCTCCTCTCCGCGCTCCCCGTACTGGCGGGAGCGCTGCCCACGGCCGCCCCCGCGGCATCGGCAGCACCGGCGACGGCCCCCGAGGCCGCAGCCCAAGCGGCATCGGCAGCCTCGGCAGCGCCCGCGGCCCGCACCGGCACGGGCTCCCGCAGCACCCGGATCTCCGTCAACGAGGTCACCCCCGCCGTCCCGGAACCGGGCGGCACCCTCACCCTGACCGGCACGGTCACCAACGCCAGCAGCACGACGCTGAGCCACCTTCGGCTGACCCCGCGTATCGGCCCCACCCTCGGCTCCCGCAGCGCCATCGAGCAGGCCGCGCGCCGCAAGGGCTACCTCTCCGGCGCCGACGGCACCGAGGTCGCCGGCGGCCACTCCATGCGGCTCAACGGTCTCGCCTCCGGAGTCTCCCGCTCCTTCTCCCTGAAGATCCCGGTCAGCGACCTCCACCTCGGCGCCGACGGCGTCTACCAGCTCGGCGTCTCCCTCACCGGGCAGACCCGTAACCGTCCCTACGACCAGATCCTCGGCATCGGCCGCACCTTCCTGCCCTGGCAGAAGAAGGCGTCCGGCCACCGCACCCGGCTCACCTATCTGTGGCCGTTGATCTCCACCCCGCACGTCACGGCGCGCACTCAGTCCGACAAGCAGCAGACCCCGGTCTTCCGCGACGACGACCTCGCCAAGGAGCTGGCCCCCGGCGGTCGCCTCGAGCAGATGCTGGAACTCGGCAAGGATCTGAATGTCACCTGGGTCATCGACCCCGATCTGCTGGCGAGCGTCGACGTGATGGCCCGCCGCTATCGGGTGCACAAGCCCGGCGGCGGCCCGGACGACACCGTCGCCGGAAAGGGCCAGGAGTACGCCAAGCAGTGGCTGGACGAGCTCCAGGGGGCGGTGGCCGGCAAGGAGGTCGTCGCCCTCCCGTTCGCCGACCCCGACCTGGCCTCGCTCGCCCACCGCGGTACGCACATCCGTGGGGCGCTCAGCTCGCTGGGCCAGGCCACCACGACGGGCAGGGAGACGGTCGAGACGGTGCTCCACGTGAAACCGAGCACGGACTTCGCCTGGCCCTACAAGGGCGCCGTCGACTCCTCCATCGTGGACGTCGCCACCTCGGCGGGCGCGCACAACGTCATCGCCCGCAGCGACAGCGTCCGCGAGAACGCGCTCTCCTACAGCCCCACCGCGGCCCGCCCCATCGGCAGCGGCAACACCGCGCTGGTTGCCGACGCACCGCTGTCCACCGCCTTCGAGGACGATCTGTCGCGGGCCGGAGCCTCCTCGCTGGCCGTCCAGCGGTTCGCCGCGCAGTCCCTCTCGCTGGCCCGGCAGGCCCCCTCCCGCAGCCGCAGCGTCGTCGTCGCCCCGCAGCGGATGCCCACCGTCTCCCAGGCGCAGGCGATGGCAGCCGGTATCAAGGCGCTCGCGGCCAGCGGCTGGACCGAGCACAGCAGCCTGACGGACGCCGCCAAGGCCAAGCCGGACCCCAACGCACGCCGCAAGATGCCGTCGCCGTCCTCCTACCCCGCCTCGCTGCGCCGCACGGAGCTGCCCACCGCCGCCTTCGAGCAGGTGCGCAAGACCAAGGACGGGCTGGACGACTTCCAGCAGATCCTCAGCCAGGCCAACCGCGTCGTACCACCGTTCACCACCGCCATAGACCGCGAGGTCTCCAACGCCTGGCGGGGCGAGGGCCGAGCCTCCCGGAGCTACCGCAACGACGTGGAGAAGTACCTGCTGGAGCTACGAGGCGCGGTCAAGCTCATCAAGAAGTCCGACATCACGCTCTCCGGACGCGAGGCCACCATCCCCGTGACCGTCCAGAACAACCTCGCCCAGGGCGTGGACGGGCTCGTACTGGAGCTGCGCTCCAGCCGGATCGGCCTGGATGTGGGCGACTCCAAGCGGGTCACGGTCGACGGGGAGCACACCCAGTCCCTCAAGTTCGACACCACCGCCAAGAACAACGGCCGCGCCTACGTCTACGCCCAGCTCTACACCGAGGACGGCGAGCGCTACGGCAAGGTGATGAAGTTCCAGGTCAACGTGACCTCCATCACCTCGACCGTGCTGCTGGTGATCGCGGGCGGCGTGCTGCTCATCGTCCTCGCCGGCATCCGGATGTACACCCAGCGCAAGCGCTCCGGCCCCGCCCCGGACCCCGACGCACCGCTGGAGCAGCCGGACGGCGACGGCTCAGAGGACGCCGAGGAGAACGACACCCCGGAGGAGGACGCCCCGCAAGAGGGCGAACCGGGGGAGGACAGCCCGGAGAAGGGCGGCCCGGAAAGGGAGGGTTCGAAAGCTGAGACCACCGGGGACTCGGCCGACACCCCCCACGGTGACGGAGACGACACCGAACGGGAAAACGACAACCCTCCGGCCGCGGGTGAGAAAGTGGACCGTTGACTCTTCCGGGCGAGCAGGGGCAGGGGTAGGTAGCGACGATGAACGCGCCGTATGGCGGCGACCGGGGCCGGACCCCCGGTGACGGCTCCGGCCGGCCGGAAGACGCGTATGCGCCGGACGCCTACGGGCGCGACCCGTACGAGGAGCGCGACCCCTCGGCCCAGGACCCGCCGCCGCACGCCTGGCAGCCCACCCCGGGGCAGCAGCCCTACGGGCAACAGCCGTACCAGGAACAGGCGCCCCAGCCCCAGGCATATCAGGGAGGGCAGCCGCCCCAGCAGCCTGCTCAGGTTTCGGGCCCGCCCCCGCAGCCCGCACCGGCTTCGGGCCCGCCTCAGCCGCCGCAGCAGCCCGCGGGCCCGCCGGGGGACGCCTTCGCGCACCTCTACCGCGACCAGGGCCACGCCCAACCGCAGCGCCCCCCGCAGCAGCCACCGTTCCACCCGGATCCCACCCAGCCGCCGCAGCCCTACCCGCCCGAACCCGGGGCACCCGGCGCCGCCGAGGAGCCGTCAGCCCAGACGGTCAACCTCGGCACCGTCGCCCCGAAGGGAGCCCCGCCGAAGGCGGCCCCGGCAGCGGGAGGTGAAGCTGCCGCGCCCGCCAAGCCCGGCGGCGGGGGAGGGCTCCTCAAGTCCAGCGCCATCATGGCCGCGGGCACGATGGTCTCCCGGCTCACCGGGTTCGTCCGCTCCGCGATGATCGTTGCCGCGCTCGGCGCCTCGGCCCTCGGCGACAGCTACCAGCTCGCCATCACGCTCCCGACGATGCTGTACATCCTCACCGTCGGCGGCGGCCTCAACTCCGTTTTCGTCCCGCAGCTCGTCCGGGCCATGAAGGACGACGAGGACGGCGGGCAGGCGTACGCGAACCGGCTGCTGACGCTCGTCGCGGTGATCCTGGGCGGGCTGGCCGTGGCCGCCGTTTTCGCCGCTCCGCTGCTGGTGCGGCTGATGTCGGTCAAGCTCGCCGACAATCCGGCCGCCAACGAGGTCACCATCACCTTCGTGCGCTACTGCCTGCCCTCGATCTTCTTCATGGGCATCCATGTGGTGATGGGCCAGGTCCTCAACGCGCGGGGCCGCTTCGGCGCCATGATGTGGACCCCGGTCCTCAACAACATCGTCATCATCGCGTCGATCAGCATGTTCCTGTGGGTGTACGGCACCGCCGACACCTCGAACCTGACCGTCAACACCATCCCCCCCGAGGGCATCCGGCTGCTGGGCGTCGGCACCCTGCTGGGCCTGGTGGTCCAGGCGCTGGCGATGATCCCGTATCTGCGGGCCGCCGGCTTCCGGATCCGGCCCCGCTTCGACTGGCGCGGCCACGGCCTGGGCAAGGCCGCCAAGCTGGCCAAGTGGACCATCCTGTTCGTCCTCGCCAACCAGGCCGGTGTGCTGGTCGTCTCGCAGCTGTCCACCTGGGCGGGCGATACGGCTGCGCAGCACGGCGACTCCGGTACCGGCTACATCGCCTACTCGAACGCGCAGCTCATCTGGACCATGCCGCAGTCGATCATCACCGTCTCCGTGATGGCCGCGTTGCTGCCCCGGCTCTCCCGCTCCGCCGCCGACGGCGACACCGGCGCCGTGCGGGACGACATCTCCCAAGGGCTGCGCAACTCCGCCGTCGCCATCGTCCCGATCGCCTTCGGTTTCCTGGCTCTCGGTATCCCGATGTGCACGATGATCTACGGCTCGGCGGGCGTGGACGCGGCCCGTTCCATGGGATACATGCTGATGGCCTTCGGTCTCGGCCTGATCCCGTACTCGGTGCAGTACGTCGTGCTGCGCGCCTTCTACGCCTACGAGGACACCCGCACCCCGTTCTTCAACACGGTGATAGTGGCCGCCGTCAATGGCGCAGCCTCCGCGCTGTGCTTCCTGCTGCTGCCCTCCCGCTGGGCCGTCGTCGGGATGGCCGCCTCCTACGGGCTCGCCTACATCATCGGAGTCGGTGTCGCTTGGCGGCGGCTCCGCAACCGGCTGGGCGGCGACCTCGACGGGCGGCACGTGGTCCGTACGTACACGCGGCTGGCCGGCGCCAGTGTTCCGGCCACGCTGGCCGCGGGCGCCGCGGCCTGGGGCGTCACCCACGTACTGGGCAGTGGCACCTTCGGCTCGATCGCCGCCCTGGTGGGTGGAGGGATCGTTTTGGGCGCGGTTTTCGTCCTAGCGGCGAAGCGCATGCGCATTGAGGAAATGACGGCGATGCTCGGCATGGTCCGCGCCAGACTCGGCCGATGAAAACTCGGCGAGAAACCGGCGTATACAACCATCATTCGCCCCCGCGTGTCGTGCATAGCGGCGAGGTGTAGGCACAATGTTTTTGGCCGTTTCCAGGAAAACGGCCACTACGGATGGGGAGGCAGGAACGACGGTGGCGGAACGGAGCACAGCCGCTGTCGGCGTGGCCGAGACCAGCGGTGCGAACGGCGAACCGCTGACCGCCCAGCAGGACGGGGCCACGGGCGACGGTGCGACGGACGCGACGAACGGATACAGCCACAGCGCCGGGATCTCCCCGCACAAGGAGCCCTCGGCCGACCCCTCCGACACCGCACCTCTGACGGACTCCCCCGGTGCCACGTCGCCCGAAGAGTCCCCCGAAGGGAGCAGCGCGGGCGAGCCGACCGCAGCCGACCCTGAACCGGCCCAGGACGCCGACACCGCGGATGCCGCCGAGACCTCCGCCACCTCCCCCACGGACAAGGCCGACGGCGAAGACGCGGGCAAGGCCGATACCGAAGACGCCGACAAGCCGAAGGCCAAGCCCAAGGCCAACAAGGAGAAGGCCAGGGCCAAGGGCAGCGAGAAGGTCAAGGGCAGCGAGAAGCCCGACACCACCGCCGACGCCGAGAAGGCCGTCGACCCCAAGGACACCCCTGCCGCGCAGGACACCGGCTCCGAGGCCGGCGCCGCGATGGCGCCCGCCGAGCTGCGGGTGCCCGAGCTGCACAGCGGCCACAAGCTCGCCAAGCGCTACCGTCTCGAAGAGTGCGTCACCCGCCTCGACGGCTTCAGCAGCTGGCGCGCCGTCGACGAGAAGCTGCGCCGCGCCGTCGGGGTCCATGCGCTGCCCGTCGGGCACGCCCGCTCCCGCCAGGTACTCGCCGCGGCACGCTCGGCGGCCCTGCTCGGCGACCCCCGGTTCGTGCAGGTCCTTGACGCGGTCGAGGAGGGCGAGCTGGTCTACGTCGTCCACGAGTGGCTGCCCGACGCCGTTCCGCTCAGCGAGCTGCTCGCCGCGGGCCCGCTGGAGCCGCACGAGGCGTATCAGCTCGTCAGCCAGCTCGCCCAGGCGCTGACCGCGGCGCACCGCGAGGGGCTGGCGCACCTGCGGCTGACGCCTTCCTGTGTGCTGCGCACCGGCATCGGCCAATACCGCGTCCGCGGTCTCGCCGTGAACGCGGCCCTGCGCGGGGTCACCAGCGACCACCCGCAGCGGGACGACACCGAGGCGATCGGCGCGCTGCTGTACGCGGCGCTCACCCGGCGCTGGCCGTACGAGGAGGGTGCGCACGGACTGCCGGGGGTCGGCTCGCTGGACATCGGCACCCTCGTGGCGCCCGAGCAGCTCCGCGCGGGCATCCACCGCGGGCTGTCCACGCTGGCCATGCGCGCCCTCGTCAACGACGGCGCGACCGCCTCGCGGCAGGAGCAGCCCTGCACCACCCCGGAAGAGCTGTCCAAGGCGGTCTCCGCGCTGCCCAAGATCCGCCCACCGGAGCCGGCCTTCACCGCGCCCCCGGCGTATCAGCGCCCGGCCGGCATCGCGGCACCCGGCGGACCCGGAGGTGCTGCTCCCGGGGCGCCTGCCGCCAGGGCGGGAGCCACGCCCCCTGCGCTGCCGGGCCGTACCGGCAAGGTGCTCAAGTGGGGCGTCTCCGCGCTGCTGATCGCCGCGCTCGGGCTCGGCAGCTGGCAGGTCGCCGACGCGCTGCTCAAGGGCGAGCCGCCGGTCGGCAAGAAGTCCGCGAAGCAGGTGAAGGGGAAAGACAACGCCGCGGGGACCGGTAAGCCGGTCAAGGTCGAGGACGTGCAGGACTTCGACCCGGAGAGCTCGGACGGGCGTGAGAAGCCGGAGCGGGTCGGCGACGCCGTGGACGGCAAGCCCGGCACCTACTGGCTCACGGACAAGTACCTGAATTACCCCACGTTCGGCAACTTCAAGTCCGGCGCCGGCCTCATCCTCGATCTGGGGAAGACCCGGCAGGTCAGCCGGCTCAAGGTCGACTTCATCGGCAAGACCTCGGCAAGCTTCCTGGCAGCGCCGAACAGCGTCACCGACATGCCGTCCTCGCTGAGCAGCTTCAGCAAGGTCACGAGCGGCTCCGGCGCACACCTCACCCTGAAGGCGAAGAAGCCCATCAAGACCCGTTACGTACTGCTGTGGCTCACCAAGCTCCCACTCACCGACGACGGCAACTACCGTGGTCGCGTCACGGAGGTCCAGGTCCTCGGTTGAGGCAGTGGACGCCGCTTCCGACGTGGGCGCGGCAGGGCAAGGGGAGGGGCTGATGGCGAGCGACGGCGCGCCCGACGGGATGGCCGGGCCGGACGACAAGGAGCTGCTCGCCCGCCACGTCGCGGGCGACCCGGAGGCGTTCGGGGAGCTCGTCCGCCGCCACCGGGACCGGCTGTGGGCAGTGGCCCTGCGGACGCTGGGAGACCGCGAGGAGGCTGCCGACGCCGTGCAGGACGCCCTCATCTCGGCCTATCGCGCCGCGCACACCTTCCGCGGCCAGTCCGCCGTCACCACCTGGCTGCACCGCATCACCGTCAATGCCTGTCTGGACCGCGCCCGCAAGGCCGCGTCCCGCCGCGCAACGCTCACCGACGACACCGAGCGCATGGAACAGCTCCTCGAACCTCACGAGTCCGCAGCCGCGCCTGTGGAGCGGCAGGACGTGCAGCAGCAGGTGGTGACCGCGCTCTCCGAACTGCCCGTCGAGCAACGCGCCGCGCTGGTGCTGGTGGATATGCAGGGCTACCCCGTCGCCGAGGCCGCCGAGGTGCTCGATGTGGCCGTGGGTACCGTCAAGAGCCGCTGCGCCCGCGGCCGCGCCCGGCTGCTTCCGCTCGTCTCCCACCTGCGTCCCGGCGGCGGCAGCAGCAAAGAGAGCAACGGTGGCGCGGGCGGGAGCGGCAGCGCCGAAGGCGGCGGCAGCAGCGAAGGGAACCCGTCCTCGGGCGCTTCCGTCCCAACACCGAGAGGGGTGCCACCGAAGAAACCACGGAAGGCTCGACGGAACGCTCAGCAAGACACCACAGGCTCTGGAGCCGTGAAGGGAGGGGGGCAGGCATGACATCCACTCCTTTCCCGTACGGCGAGCACCCAGAGGTCACCGAGATCTCCGCACTCAGCGAGGGCATCCTGCCCACCGAGCGCCAGGCGGATCTCCGTGCCCACCTGGTGGAGTGCGAGCTCTGCGCCGACGTGTACGCCTCCCTGGAGGGGATCCGCGAGACGCTGGGGACCCTGCCCGGGCCTGCCCAGATGCCGGAGGATGTGGCGAGTCGTATCGACGCGGCCCTGGCGGCGGAGGCGCTGCTGTCAGCCACGGTGCCGGGGGAGACCGAGACCGCTTCAGAGGACGCGACCGTCCCGGATGACGAGGCTGTCCCAGATGACGAGGCTGTCCCGGATGAGGAGGCCGCTTCTCGCGACGGCGCTGTTTCACGTGAAACGGCTTCGGAATCTTCCGAGAATCCCGCTCCCGAGACAGCTCAGAGTCCCGTTTCACGTGAAACAGCGACTGCCCCCGTCCCCCTCAGCACCCGACGCAGGAGGCGGACGATGGTGCTCGTGGCGGCTGCGTCTCTCGCCGTCCTCACGCTCGGCGGGATCACCATCCGGGCGCTGTCCAACCCCGCGCCCGCCGAGGTGAGTTCGGGCACCGCCCAGTCGACGACCGGCAAGCAGGCTCCCGACGCACCGTCGAGTTCCACGGCCCCCACGGACACCGACGCCGGCGGCAGCAGCGACGACCAGCGGCTGCGCAAGCGCGTCCAGCACCTGCTCTCCGACCAGAAGTCGCCGTCTCCCTCCCGGAACGCGCCGCAAAAGTCCACGCCGCCCAGCGACTCCCCCTCGGTCGGCACCAAGCGGAGCCCCAGCACCGACGAGAAGACGCTTCGCGACGACAGGATGGGCGGCGGACAGGGCATGCCGTCCTGCGTACGCGACGGGATCCACCGTACGGAGAGCCCGCTGGCTGTCGACGCCGACGCCACCTTCGAGAGCCGCTCCGGCTATCTGGTCGTCCTGCCCCACCAGGGCGGCGACCCGAACCTGGTGGACGCCTACCTGGTGGACCCCTCCTGTGTCAGCGCCGACCCGTCGGGCCCCGGGAAGGTGCTGTTCAAACGCACCTACCCGCGCGGGTGACACGCGGTCGCAGGCCCGGGAATGTCTTCCCCTTAGGATCCGTTGGACGGGGTGCAAGCCTCGGCAGAAGATCCCGGAAGCAGTCGGCAGACAAGGAAGACTCCCGTGAGCGACGTCCGTAACGTCATCATCATCGGCTCGGGCCCAGCCGGATACACGGCTGCGCTCTACACCGCCCGCGCGTCGCTGAAGCCGCTGGTGTTCGAGGGCTCCGTCACCGCAGGCGGGGCGCTGATGAACACCACCGATGTCGAGAACTTCCCCGGGTTTCAGGAAGGCATCATGGGCCCGGAGCTCATGGACAACATGCGGGCCCAGGCCGAGCGCTTCGGCGCCGAGCTGATCCCGGACGACGTCACCGCCGTCGACCTGTCCGGTCCTGTGAAGACCGTCACGGACTCCAACGGCACCGTCCACCGCGCCCGGACCGTGATCGTCTCCACCGGCTCGCAGCACCGCACGCTGGGCCTGCCGCTGGAAGAGGAGCTCTCCGGCCGCGGCGTCTCCTACTGCGCCACGTGTGACGGCTTCTTCTTCCGTGAGCAGCACATCGCCGTCGTTGGTGGCGGTGATACCGCTATGGAGGAGGCCACGTTCCTCTCCCGCTTCGCGGCCTCGGTCACCGTGGTCCACCGCCGGGACACGCTGCGTGCCTCCAAGGCGATGCAGGAGCGGGCCTTCGCCGACCCGAAGATCTCCTTCGCCTGGGACAGCGAGGTCGCCGAGATCCACAGCAAGGACGGCAAGCTCTCCGGTCTGACGCTGCGGGACACTCGGAACGGCGAGACCCGCGAGCTGGATGTGACCGGCCTGTTCGTCGCCATCGGTCACGACCCGCGCGTGGACCTCTTCAAGGAGGAGCTGACCCTGGACGAGGACGGCTACCTCAAGGTGGACGCCCCCTCCACCCGCACCAATGTCCCCGGCGTCTTCGCGGCGGGCGACGTGGTGGACCACACCTACCGCCAGGCCATCACCGCAGCGGGCACCGGCTGCTCCGCGGCTCTTGACGCCGAGCGGTATCTGGCCGCGCTCACCGATGTGGCCACCGAGGAGACCCCGGAGCCGGAGAAGACCGCAGCAGCCGTCTGACGCGACAGCCCTCCACGGGGGACCCGCCCTTGTCCCCCACCAGCTCCCCACCCGACCCGCAGTCAACAGAGAATGAGGAGAAGCACCATGGCCGGTGCCACCGTGACCGCGACCGACGCCGACTTCGACGATGTCGTCCTGAAGAGCGACAAGCCCGTGCTGGTCGACTTCTGGGCGGCCTGGTGCGGCCCGTGCCGTCAGATTGCCCCGTCGCTGGAGGCCATCGCCTCCGAGCACGCCGACAAGCTGACGGTGGTCAAGCTCAACATCGACGAGAACCCGGGTGTGGCCGCCAAGTACGGCATCATGTCGATCCCGACGATGAACGTCTACCAGGGCGGCGAGGTCGTGAAGACCATTGTCGGCGCCAAGCCGAAGGCCGCCATCGAGAAGGACCTCGCGGACTTCATCGGCTGAGGACCATCCCGTCACTGGCTGAGGGGCGTGCCGCTTTACGTGAAACGGCGCGCCCCTCAGACGTACTCGGAGACGCCCTCGAAAGCCCCGAGTTGCGCCCTCACAGCGGCCGCAGCGCCGGCTCCTTGCTGTGCACCTTGCCCAGCAACTGGTCCAGCGCCCGTTCCATGTCCTGGCGCCAGGAGACGGTGGAGCGCAGTTCCAGCCGCAGCCGGGGATAGCGGGGGTGCGGACGGACGGTCTTGAAGCCGACGGACAGCAGATGGTCGGCGGGCAGCAGACAGGCCGGTTCCGTCCACTGTGTGTCCCCGAACGCCTCTATCGCCTTGAACCCCCGTTGCAGCAGATCCTTCGCCACTGTCTGCACGATCATCCGGCCGAGCCCCTGCCCCTGGAACCCCGGCAGCAGGGAGGCCGTCATCAACTGCACCGCATCGGGGGAGACGGGGCTGGTGGGAAAGGCGAAGGAACGCGGCACATACGCAGGCGGCGCGTACAGCACATAGCCGACCGCTACATCGTCGACATAGACGACCCGGCCGCAGGAACCCCACTCCAGCAGCACCGCCGAGATCCAGGCTTCTTTCTCCAGATCCGGCCGTCCCGCCTTCTTCGCCTCCTCACCGCTGACCGGGTCCAGCTCCCAGAAGGTGCACCCACGGCAGCGCTTCGGCAGATCCGGGAGGTTGTCCAGCGTGAGCGGAACGAGTTGTCGCCCCATGACAGACATCGTATCCATGGGGCGACAACTCGTCGGCGGGTTTCTTCTGTTGTGACGGGCACAAGCAGGGGCCCGAGCGACAGCCCGGGCCCCTCACCGTCTATGGGGATTCAGCTCTCCGCAGGTCCAGCGCTACGAGGCATCGGCGTCCTCGCCACTGTCGCCCTCGGCGAGCTTCTGCTCCAGCACCCGGCCCTCACCCGGAGCGAGCTGCCCCAGGATGCGCTCCAGATCCTCCATCGAGGCGAACTCGACCACGATCTTGCCCTTCTTCTGGCCGAGATCGACCTTCACCCGCGTCTCGAAGCGGTCCGAGAGCCGCCCCGCCAGGTGGTCCAGCGCGGGGGAGACCCGAGCACCGGCCCGGGGTCCCTTGGGCTTGGTGCTGCCTTTGGGCTTGCCGCCCATCAGCGTGACGATCTCCTCCACCGCACGCACCGAGAGTCCCTCGGCCACGATGCGGTGAGCGAGCTTGTCCTGCTCCTCTCCGTCCTCAACGGACAGCAGCGCCCGCGCATGCCCCGCGGAGAGCACCCCGGCAGCCACTCGGCGCTGCACGGCCGGAGAGAGCCGCAGCAGCCGCAGCGTGTTGGACACCTGCGGGCGGGAGCGGCCGATACGGTCGGCCAGCTCGTCATGGGTGCAGCTGAAGTCCTTGAGGAGCTGGTCGTAGGCGGCCGCCTCTTCCAGCGGGTTGAGCTGTGCGCGGTGCAGGTTCTCCAGCAACGCATCGAGCAGCAGCTTCTCGTCCTCGGTGGCCCGGACGATGGCCGGGATGCGCTCCAGCCCCGCCTCACGGCAGGCCCGCCAGCGGCGCTCACCCATGATGAGCTCGAAGCTGCCGGCCTTGAGCTCCCGGACGACCACGGGCTGGAGGAGGCCAACTTCCTTGATGGAAGTGACCAGTTCGGACAGCGCATCCTCGTCGAAGACCTCACGGGGCTGCCGCGGGTTCGGCGTGATGGCGTCGAGAGGCACCTCCGCGAAGAACGCACCCCCCGCCTCCTCCGGAACACCGCCCTCCACGGTGGCCGATGGCTCCGTTTCACGTGAAACGGCGTCTTCACCTGAAACCTCGTCCTCGTTCTCCCGCTGGGAGAGCGCGGCGACCTTGGCCGCCGCCACGCCTCGTACACCCTTCTCGGGAGTGAGCACGGGAACAGCGGTGGGGGAGGTGGAGCCCCCCGACATGTTCGGCTTCTGTTCGTTCTCGGAGGGGTCAGCGGTATCCGTCCCCGTTGGAGCCGCCGGGATCAGTGCACCGAGCCCCCGCCCCAGACCCCTACGTCGCTCGCTCACTGAGTCCCCTCCGCCATGCTGCCGTGCTGCTGCGCCTGTGCTTGCTGTGTGTGATGTGCGTGTACTTGCTGGGCCTGCGCCTGCTGTAGCTGAAGCTGCTGCTGTGCTTGCTGCGCCTGCTCAATGTGCGGGTCTCGCAGAGCAATCTCCCGCGCCGCCTCCAGATAGGAGAGCGAACCACTGGAGCCCGGGTCATAGGTGAGGACCGTCTGCCCGTAGCTGGGCGCCTCCGAAATCCGTACGGAACGCGGGATGTTGGTGCGCAGGACCTCCTTGCCGAAGTGGCTACGCACCTCTTCCGCCACCTGCGATGCCAGCCGGGTCCGGCCGTCGTACATGGTGAGGATGATGGTCGAGACGTGCAGCCGGGGGTTCAGATGGCCCCGCACCAGCTCGACGTTCCGCAGCAGTTGGCCGAGCCCCTCCAGCGCGTAGTACTCGCACTGAATGGGGATCAGCACCTCGGCGCCGGCCACGAGCGCGTTCACCGTCAGCAGCCCCAGCGAGGGCGGGCAGTCGATGAGGACGTAGTCCAACGGCTGCTCATATGCCTCGATGGCGCGCTGAAGGCGGCTCTCCCGCGCGACCAGTGACACGAGTTCGATCTCCGCACCGGCGAGATCGATGGTCGCTGGCGCGCAGAAGAGCCCCTCCACGTCCGGCACCGGCTGGACGACTTCCGAGAGCGGCTTGCTCTCCACCAGAACGTCGTAGATCGACGGAACCTCGGCGTGGTGGTCGACCCCCAGCGCCGTCGAGGCGTTGCCCTGCGGGTCGAGGTCGACAACCAGGACGCGGCCCCCGTGCAGGGCCAGCGAGGCGGCGAGGTTCACCGTCGTGGTGGTCTTGCCGACTCCGCCCTTCTGGTTGGCGACGACCATGACCCTCGTCTGGGCGGGCCGAGGCAGCCCCTCCCCGGCGCGGTTCATCGCTTCGACCGCCTGCTGGGCCGCGCGGCCGATCGGCGTGTCATCCATGGGCGGTGGCGTTTCACGTGCCGCGTCACCGCGGGGAGCGACCCCACCCGCGCTGGTATCCCCCGGCTCTGTGCGGGGACCGGGGACCGGGTCGGCCATCGGTCCCGCGATGTTGGCGTCGGACCGCAACGGTTCACTCTCCTCAACATCAGGCTCGCTATGGACAGAGCCTCCCATGCTTTCGGTCCCGTGAACCAGCGAGCCCCGCTCAGTTGTGGACAACTCCACGTCCGAGCGGGGCTCAGGGGCGGTCTGGCCGCGCGCGCTGGCGGCAGCGCGGCCTCGGTTGATGATTCCGTGCAACAGAGAGCGGCGTTTCACGTGAAACACGATGCACACGCACCCGACGGTGACCGCCGCGACACTCCGCTCCGCGGGGTCTTAAGCGTTTTTATGGAGTAACCGAATCAGCGTTTCACCGCCGACCCGGTCACTCCCTCTCCGTGCGTCAGCGCCGCCGTCGGCCGCCCCGCGTGGAGCGGCCGCTCGCTCGGGCTGCCTTCTCGGCCTTGACGCGGCGGGCCGCGAAACGCACCCCGCCGGGGCTCTCGCCGACCCTGGCCCGTACAACCGTCGAGGGGGGATCGACCAGACCGCGGCCGATCTGCTCCACCGTCGTCTCCACGACACCCAGCTTGTGCAGCGCATCCCGGGCGGCCCGTACCTCTTCCTCGGCGGTGTCGCCCTTGAGCGCCACCATCTCGCCGTACGGCCGCAGCAGGGGAACGCCCCAGCCGGCCAGCCGGTCCAGCGGCGCCACCGCGCGGGCCGTCACCACATGGACAGGGGTCAGCGTGCCCAGCATCTCCTCGGCCCGGCCCCGCATCACGGTCACATGGTCGAGCCCCAGCAGCTCGACGACCTCCTGGAGGAAGGTCGTCCGCCGGAGCAGCGGCTCCAGCAGCGTGATCTCCAGATCCGGCCGTACCAGCGCCAGCGGAATGCCCGGCAGCCCGGCGCCCGAGCCGACATCGCAGACGGTGACGCCCTCGGGCACCACCTCGGAGAGCACCACACAGTTCAGCAGGTGCCGCTCCCACAGTCGGGGCACCTCGCGCGGGCCGAGCAGTCCGCGGCGTACTCCGGCATCCGCCAGCAACTCCGCGTACCGCTCGACGGCGGGCAGGCTGTCCCCGAACGCCTTGTGCGCCGCCTCCGGAGCGGGCGGCAGCTCCGCCTGCTGCTCCGGGGTCTCCCCCGACCGCTCCGTCACGGGAGTACAACCACGCAGCGCTGCGGCTCCTCGCCCTCGGACTCGCTGCGCAGTCCGGCGGCCTTCACCGCGTCGTGCACGACCTTGCGCTCGAACGGCGTCATCGGACGCAGCTTGACGGGCTCCCCGCTGCTCGTCGCCTCCTGCGCCGCCTTCGCGCCCAGCTCCGCGAGCTCCTCGCGCTTACGGGCCCGGAACCCGGCGATGTCCAGCATCACCCTGCTGCGGTCACCGGTCTCCCGGTGCACGGCCAGCCGGGTCAGCTCCTGGAGGGCTTCCAGGACCTCCCCGTCCCTGCCGACCAGCTTCTGCAGGTCGCGGGACGAGCCCTCGCTGATCACCGACACCGCGGCACGGTCGGCCTCGACGTCCATGTCGATGTCGCCGTCCAGGTCGGCGATATCGAGAAGTCCCTCGAGGTAGTCGGCCGCGATCTCACCCTCCTGTTCCAGGCGGGTCAGGGTGTCGGTGTCGGCTTCGGCGCCTTCTGGGGCAGTCGTGTCCGTCACGGCGGGGGCTCCTTCGGTGCTCACTTCTTGGAGGGGTGCTTGGGACGCTGCGGGCCCTTGCGCTGCTGACCGGACTTCTTCTGGCCCGACTTCTGCTGGCCGGACTTGGCCTGGCCTGCCGCCTTCGACCCGCCGCCCTGCTTCTGGCCGGCGCCCTTCTGCCCGGACTGCTTCTGCCCGGACTGACCGGACTGACCGCCCTGCTTCTGGTTCGTCTTCTGGCCGGTCTTCTGCATGGACGTGGCGGCCGGGGCGGAGTCGTCCTTCTTGACGCCCGTGGCGACCGGGCCGCCGCCGGTCTGACGCTTCGCCTTGGGCTGCCGCTTCGGCTGCTGCCGCCGGACCCGGGCCGCCTCGGCGGCCTCGCGCGCCTCGACCTCCTTCGGGTCCTCCTTGAGCTTGCCCTTGGCGCGCAGCTTCTCCTGGCGCTCCGTGAAGGCGCGGGAGCCGGGGGTCGGGTTGCGCTTGATCACGTACATCTGCTGGCCCATCGTCCACACGTTGGTGGTCAGCCAGTAGACGAGGACACCGACGGGGAAGTTGATGCCGAAGACGGCGAACATGATGGGGAAGACGTACATCAGCATCTTCTGCTGCTGCATGAAGGGCGTCTTCACCGTCAGGTCGACGTTCTTGGTCATCAGCTGGCGCTGCGTGTAGAACTGCGACGCCGACATCAGAATGATCATGATGACCGTGACGACACGGACGTCGGTCAGCGTGGCGGCCAGCTCCTGCACCTTGTCGGCGCTGTCCATGAACTTCGCGGCGATCGGGGCGCCGAAAATCTTGGCGTTACGGGCGCTGTCGACCTGGGACTGGGTGAGCACACCCACCGCCCGGTCGCCCGCAATGTGGTTGAGCACCTGGAAGAGGGCGATGAAGAACGGCGACTGCGCCAGGATCGGCAGGCAGCTGGAGAGCGGGTTGGTGCCCGTCTCCTTGTAGAGCTTCATCATCTCTTCGCTCTGGCGCTGCTTGTCGCTCTTGTAGCGCTCCTGGATCGCCTTCATCTTCGGCTGGAGCGCCTGCATGTTCCGGGTCGACTTGATCTGCTTCACGAAGAGCGGGATCAGGCAGATCCGGATCAGCACCACCAGGCAGAAGATGGACAGACCCCAGGCCCAACCGCTGTTCTCGTCGAAGACCAGGCTGAACAGCGAATGGAACTGGACAATGATCCAGGAGACAGCGGTATAGAGAGGACTCAGGATCGTGTCCACGTATCAGGCTCCTTGGGCGTTGGACTGGGTCCGGTGCTGCTGCCAGCGGGAGCGGATCCGCTGGTGCCATACCGGGTGCTTCCGGGCGGGGACATGGTCGACGCCACCGGGCGACCACGGATTGCAGCGCAGAATGCGCCAGGCCGTCAGCGCCGTTCCCTTCACGGCGCCATGGCGGTTGATGGCCGTATACCCGTAGTGCGAGCACGACGGGTAGTACCGGCACACCGGGCCGAGCATCGGACTGATGGTCCATTGGTACAGCTTGATCAACCACAGCAGCGGGTACTTCACTGAGCTCTCCCTCCCGGTTCACGGCCGGGAATCCGGGGGCTGTCCCCCGAGGCAGCTGAGCGAGGGGACCCTTTGAGCAGCTTCCGCAGCGCGGCATCCAGATCGCGGGCCAGTTCCACGTGGTCCGCCTCCGCCGCGCCGGGTTGCGCCCGTACGACGACAAGGCTACCGGCGGCCAGCTGGGACAGGCGGTCCCGCAGCAGATGCCGCAGGCGCCGCTTCACACGGTTACGGATCACCGCATTGCCGACGGCCTTGCTCACGACGAAACCCGCACGCACCGGGGGAACCTCTCCCCCCGACGCATGCGGGTCCGTTCGACTGCGTAGATGGACGACGAGGAGCGGGCGGCCAGCCCTGCGTCCTCGGCGTACCGCGGCCGCGAAGTCCTCGCGCCGCCTCAGCCGGTTCTCGGTAGGCAGCACGTCATGGACCTGTGGTCAGGCTGCTCAGGCCGACAGGCGGGCGCGACCCTTGCTGCGGCGGTTCGCGACGATCGCGCGGCCGGCGCGGGTCCGCATGCGCAGCCGGAAGCCGTGGGTCTTCGCGCGGCGGCGGTTGTTCGGCTGGAAGGTGCGCTTGCTCACTCGGGGGCTCCAGAGATGCTTCGTGTCCCACGATCACCGCGGGACTGGGTGTGGGGAGTCGACCGGCTGTCACCGTGCGCCCACGAGTAGCTCGCAACGCCCGAGTGTGCACCGCTTCATGATCGAGCGGGAGAACCCGCCGATCTTGCCCATCGGAGGCAGGCGGCAGCAGCCGTCGACACTCGACCTGGTTACGGTACGCGCGCCTACGCCATCCGGTCAAACCAGCGCCAGCGGGGCGCCCGGCCCCGCCCGGGGGCCGCTCCGCCCACCGCTGCCCGGCTACTGCACTCGTGCACAGCCTGTGGACAACGACTTGAACGGGGCACGTCCGCGTGACTACCGTGGCCGAACTTCCCTTCCTTCCCGACCGTCCCGAGAAACATGCATTCGTGGGACCTGGTCGATCACCGGACGACCGTCACCCAGCGAGTGACCCGTCACCCAGCGAGTGAGAGAGCGTGCCCCGTGGCTGACCTACCTGCCGATCTTGCCGCAGTGTGGCCACGGGTGCTGGACCAGCTCCTGCGCGAGGGGCAGGGTGTCGAGGCCAAGGACCAGCGCTGGCTGCGGGACTGCCAGCCCCTCGTCCTCGTCTCCGGTACGGCACTGCTCGGCGTTCCGAACGAGTATGCGAAGGGGGTCCTGGAGGGCCGCCTGGCACCGCTGATCACCGAGGCCCTCAGCAGGGAGTGCCAGCAGCCCATCCGGCTGGCGATCACGGTGACGGGCCCCGCCCCCGAGGCAACCGCCCCACCCGCCCCGGCCATCCCGTCCCCCACACCGGCCCCCGAACAGCAGCAGCCGTCACAGCCGCAGCAGCCCTCGCACCCCCAGCCCCCGCAACAGCACGGCCACCAGGACCGCTACGAGCCGGACCGCTACGAGCCGGACCGATACGCCGAGGACAGATACGAGCAGGACCGGTACGAGCAGTACGAGAGCCGCGATGTCCCCGGTGCCCGCTCCGCGTACCCGACGGACTACTCCCACTGGCAGCAGCCGCGCGAGCCGTATCCCCCGCAGCAGCACCAGCCCCGCCAGCCCTACGAGCGCCAGCAGCAGCCGTACGACCAGCAGAGCTACGAGCAGCAGCAGTCCTACGACCAGCAGGGCGGCGGCTACGACACCGGCCAGGGCTACGAGGGTGCCCAGGGCTACAGCGGCGGACAGGGTTACGAGCGCGCCGGCAGTCAGACCTACGAGCGCGGTGGGCAGGGCTACGACCAGCAGTCTTTCGAGTCGTACGAGCAGCAGCACCAGCAGCCCCCGCAGCGGCCCCGCCCGCAGGTGCCGCCCCAGGGTCGGCCGCCCGCCCCGCACTACGACAGCCCGGCGCAGCTGCCAGCGCCCAGCGGAGCGCCCGGGCCGCTGGCCGCGCAGCCGGCTCCGGCCACGGGTCCGGGGGAGCCCACCGCACGGCTGAACCCGAAGTACCTCTTCGACACCTTCGTGATCGGCGCCTCGAACCGCTTCGCGCACGCCGCGGCCGTCGCCGTGGCGGAAGCACCGGCCAAGGCGTACAACCCGCTGTTCATCTACGGCGAGTCCGGGCTCGGCAAAACGCATCTGCTGCACGCGATCGGCCACTACGCGCGCAGCCTCTACCCGGGCACACGGGTGCGCTACGTCAGCTCGGAGGAGTTCACCAACGAGTTCATCAACTCCATCCGCGACGGCAAGGCGGACGCGTTCCGCAAGCGCTACCGCGACATGGACATCCTGCTCGTCGACGACGTCCAGTTCCTGGCGGACAAGGAGTCGACGCAGGAGGAGTTCTTCCACACCTTCAACACCCTGCACAACGCCAACAAGCAGATCGTCCTCTCCAGCGACCGGCCGCCCAAGGCCCTCGAAACGCTGGAGGACCGGCTGCGTAACCGCTTCGAGTGGGGCCTGATCACCGACGTCCAGCCCCCCGAGCTGGAGACGCGGATCGCGATCCTCCGTAAGAAGGCGGTGCAGGAGCAGCTGAACGCCCCGCCCGAGGTGCTGGAGTTCATCGCCTCGCGCATCTCCCGCAACATCCGGGAGCTGGAGGGCGCCCTGATCAGGGTGACGGCCTTCGCCAGCCTCAACCGGCAGCCCGTCGACCTCGGCCTGACCGAGATCGTGCTGAAGGACCTCATCCCCGGCGGTGAGGACGCGACGCCGGAGATCACCGCGCCCGCGATCATGGCTGCGACGGCCGACTATTTCGGGCTGACGGTGGACGATCTCTGCGGCTCCTCACGCAGCCGGGTCCTGGTCACAGCACGGCAGATCGCGATGTATCTGTGCCGGGAGCTGACCGATCTCTCGCTGCCGAAGATCGGCGGCCAGTTCGGCGGCCGCGACCACACCACCGTGATGCACGCCGACCGGAAGATCCGCGCGCTCATGGCCGAGCGGCGCTCCATCTACAACCAGGTCACGGAGCTGACCAACCGCATCAAGAACGGCTGACACGAGCCGCCGAGCCACCCGGCTGATACGAGCCGCCCGGCTGACACAGCCGCTCGACGCCGCCCGACCACACAACGGCCACAACGGCCACAGCCGCCCGACCACACAGCCGCTGTGCGCGGTCGGCGCAGGCTCCGTGAGGCGAAGGGCCCCCGGGGGACAACTCCCCGGGGGCCCTTCGCTGTTCGAATCATGGGTCCAGAAGCGGCCCGGTCCACAGCGACGGGCGGTTTGCCGCTTCCACACCCTGGGGACCTTTTCCGTTGTCCCAAGGGCGTCCACAACTGCCCCGGTGGGAAGGCGGTTTACCGAGGTCACTCGGCTGTGTACTTGTGGGCGCGCGACGTCCACAGGATGTGGAGGGCGGGACAGGGCGCGAGGCGGCTCGTGGCTTGTCCACCGGCCGCCCACAGGTTGGGGCTGCTTTTCCCCAGTGATCGGCTACTTCTCCACAGAGCTGTCCACTGTTCGGTAACCCAACGCGCCTCCTCACCGGTCCGAGTGAAAGCCGTCACATCGAGGGCGGGGATTGGGCTGTGGGAAAGGCGGGTAAAACTGTGGGCGCCGCTGTGGGGAAACCACCTCTGCCTGTGGGCGGGGTGTGCAGAACTTTTCCGCGTCCACAGCGAACCCCGCTTCCTCCACCGGTCCACCCACAGGCGCGGTGGACAAAATTCCCGGGCTGAGCTGCGGAAACGCGCTTTTCCACCGTTTCCACAGGCCCTACTACTACGACCACACGGAGAGAGCCCGGGATTCGCTTCGAAGTGGGGGCTGTGCACAACTCGGCGCCGCGGGCCCCGACCCCGATCGCGCCGACTTGACCCGCACCCGCACCTGCTGTCAGTCCGGTGCGTCAGACTGGTGCCCGGCAAAGCACGAGCAGAGGCAGCAGCAGGAGGCGGCTGAACGTGAAGATCCGGGTTGAACGCGATGTGCTCGCGGAGGCGGTGGCCTGGACGGCCAAGAGCCTCCCCGCCCGCCCGCCGGTGCCCGTGCTCGCGGGCCTGCTGTTGAAGGCGGAAGACGGCACACTGAGCCTTTCCGGCTTCGACTACGAGGTCTCGGCACGGGTCTCGGTCGAGGCGGAGGTCGAGGAGGACGGCACGGTGCTGGTCTCCGGCCGGCTGCTGGCCGACATCTGCCGCGCCCTCCCCAACCGCCCGGTGGAGATCTCCACAGACGGTGTACGGGCGACCGTGGTCTGCGGCTCCTCCCGGTTCACCCTGCACACCCTCCCCGTGGAGGAGTACCCGGCACTGCCGGAGATGCCGTCCGCCACCGGCACCGTTCCCGGCGAGGTCTTCGCCGCGGCGGCGCAGCAGGTCGCCATCGCGGCCGGGCGGGACGACACCCTGCCGGTGCTGACCGGTGTGCGGATCGAGATCGAGGGCGACACCGTCACCCTGGCCTCCACCGACCGGTACCGCTTCGCGGTCCGCGAGTTCCTGTGGAAGCCCGAGACGCCGGACGCCTCCGCGGTGGCCCTGGTGCCCGCCAAGACGTTGCTGGAGACCGCCAAGTCGCTCAGCGGCGGGGACAGCGTGACGTTGGCGCTGTCCGGCTCCGGTTCCGGCGAGGGGCTGATCGGCTTCGAGGGCGCCGGGCGGCGGACGACGACGCGGCTGCTGGAGGGCGACCTGCCGAAGTACCGCACGCTGTTCCCGACGGAGTTCAACTCCGTCGCGGTGATCGAGACGGCGCCGTTCGTGGAGGCCGTCAAGCGTGTGGCGCTGGTCGCGGAGCGGAACACTCCGGTGCGGCTCAGCTTCGAGCAGGGGGTGCTCACCCTGGAGGCCGGCTCCAGCGACGATGCACAGGCTGTGGAGCGGGTCGACGCGGAGCTGGAGGGCGACGACGTCTCGATCGCCTTCAACCCCGGGTTCCTGCTGGAGGGGCTGAGTGCCATCGACTCGCCCGTCGCCCAGCTGTCGTTCACGACCTCGACCAAGCCCGCCCTGCTCAGTGGCCGTCCGGCCAAGGACGCCGAGGCTGACGAGGCGTACAAGTACCTGATCATGCCCGTGCGGCTCTCGGGCTGACGCCTGCCGAGGGCGTCCCCGGCGGCAGCCTGCCCACAGCCTGTGGAAGCGTAGGGTCGTATCCAGGTACGAATCAGCAAGAAACTCAGCTAAGGGGCAGTGATGGAGCTCGGTCTGGTCGGTCTCGGGAAGATGGGCGGGAACATGCGCGAGCGCATCCGCCGCGGGGGCCACACGGTCATCGGGTATGACCGGAATCCGGACGTCGCCGACGTGAGCAGCCTCAAGGAGCTGGTGGACTCGCTGAGCGCGCCGCGCGTGGTGTGGGTGATGGTGCCGGCGGGGTCGGCCACCCAGTCGACCATCGACGAGCTCGGTGACCTGCTCTCCCCCGGTGACCTGGTCGTGGACGGCGGCAACTCGCGCTGGACCGACGACGAGAAGCACGCCGAGGAGCTGAAGGCCAAGGGCATCGGCTTCGTCGACTGCGGTGTCTCCGGCGGCGTGTGGGGCCTGGAGAACGGCTATGCGCTGATGTACGGCGGCTCCGCCGAGGATGTGGCCAAGGTGCAGCCGGTCTTCGACGCGCTCAAGCCCAATGAATCTGACGCGCGAAGCGCGACCACTCGGGGCGGTGGCGGGCGACGGGTGGGCGAGTTCGGCTCCGTCCACGCCGGCAAGGTCGGTGCGGGCCACTTCGCGAAGATGGTCCACAACGGCATCGAGTACGCGATGATGCAGTCCTTCGCCGAGGGCTGGGAGCTGCTGGAGGCCGCGGACTCGGTGACCGACGTGCGCGAGGTCTTCCGCTCCTGGCAGGAGGGCACCGTCATCCGCTCCTGGCTGCTGGACCTGGCCGTCAAGGCGCTGGACAGCGACGAGCACCTGGACGCGCTGCGCGGCTACGCGGCGGACTCGGGTGAGGGCCGCTGGACGGTGGAGGCCGCGATCGACAAGGCGGTGCCGCTGCCCGCGATCACCGCTTCGCTGTTCGCCCGGTTCTCCTCCCGGCAGGAGGACTCCCCGCAGATGAAGATGATCGCCGCGCTGCGCAACCAGTTCGGCGGGCACGCGGTGACGGCCGCGGACAAGGCCGGGGAGCGGGGTGCCGATTCCCCCGGCGCCGACGTCACTCCGCCCGTCGGAGGCTGACGGCCAGGCGATGCACGTCACGCATCTCTCGCTCGCTGATTTCCGCTCGTACGCCCGGGCCGAGGTGCCGCTCGGTCCGGGCGTGACGGCGTTTCTCGGTCCGAACGGCCAGGGCAAGACCAACCTGGTCGAGGCCGTCGGCTATCTGGCCACGCTGGGCAGCCACCGGGTCTCGGCGGATGCGCCGCTGGTGCGGCAGGGTGCCCAGCGTGCCGTCGTACGGGCCCAGGTGCGGCAGGGTGAGCGCGAGCAGCTGGTCGAGCTGGAGCTGAACCCGGGCAAGGCCAACCGGGCGCGGATCAACCGTTCCTCGCAGGTGCGGCCCCGCGATGTGCTGGGCATCCTGCGCACGGTGCTGTTCGCGCCGGAGGACCTGACGCTGGTCAAGGGCGACCCGGGCGAACGGCGCCGCTTCCTGGACGAGCTGGTGACGGCGCGTGCCCCGCGGATGGCGGGAGTGCGCTCGGACTACGAGCGGGTGCTCAAGCAGCGCAACAGTCTGCTCAAATCGGCCGCCATGGCGCGGCGGCACGGCGGCCGGGGCGTGGACCTCTCCACGCTCGATGTGTGGGATCAGCATCTGGCGCGTACGGGCGCCGAGTTGCTGGCGCAGCGGCTGGACCTGCTGGCGGTGCTGGGTCCGCTGACCGACAAGGCGTACGAGCGGCTGGCGCCGGGCGGCGGTCCGGTCGCGTTCGAGTACCGGAGCCCGGTGGACGGCGCGGCCCGGGAAGAGCTGTACGCGGGGCTGGTCGCGGCGCTGGGCGAAGCACGTAAGCAGGAGATCGAGCGCGGCGTGACGCTGGTCGGCCCGCACCGCGACGACGTACTGCTGCGGCTGGGCGAGCTGCCCGCGAAGGGGTACGCCAGCCACGGCGAGTCCTGGTCGTACGCGCTGGCGCTGCGGCTGGCCGCGTACGAGCTGCTCAAGAGCGAGGGGCATGAGCCGGTGCTGATCCTGGACGATGTCTTCGCCGAGCTGGACACCAGACGCCGTACGCGGCTGGCGGAGCTGGTGGCCCCGGCCGAGCAGGTGCTGGTGACCGCCGCCGTGCCGGAGGACGTACCGGATGTGCTGGCGGGGGCGCGATTCGCGGTGGCGGACGGGGAGGTGACGCCGTCATGAGCGAGTCCGCGGAGGAGCCGGGGAAGGCCCCCGCAGCAGCTGAGCCGCCCGCGACCAGTGGTGTCGACCTGGCGCGGGTCGCGCTGCGTGCTGCCAAGGAGCAGGCGCGGGCGCGCGGGGCCGAGGCGCAGCAGCGGCGGCAGGCCCGGCGCGGCGGCGGGCTGCGCTCGGGCGCGCGGCGGGACGGACGGGACCCGCTGCCGCTGGGCGCCGCCGTCAACAGGCTGATCGCGGAGCGCGGCTGGGAGACCCCGGCGGCGGTCGGCGGGGTGATGGGGCGCTGGCCGCAGCTGGTGGGCCCTGAGGTGGCGCAGCACTGCGAGCCGCAGCGGTACGACGAGGAGGAGCGCACGCTGCTGGTGCGCTGCGATTCCACGGCATGGGCGACGCAGCTGCGGCTGCTGGCGCCGCGGCTGGTGGCGCGGCTGAACGAGGACCTCGGTCAGGGCACCGTACGGATGATCAAGGTGCGCGGCCCGGAGGCTCCGCGCAAGGGGTACGGGCCGCTGCGGGCGCCCGGCAGCAGAGGGCCGGGCGACACGTACGGGTGAGGCTTCGGGCCCTCCGGTCGCCGTGCGTATGCGGGCCGGGACAGCCGGAGACGGATCGAAGCGCTCAGTGCCACTGTGAAGCTCTTGGCCCCCCGGTCCAGATATGGGGAGTCGAACGACGCCAGTTCAGGGCGCCACATGTGGACTCAGGCACCGGCAAACCCCCACTCCTGTCGCAGCCACCGGTACACTGGGGGACTACCGCACCGTTGCGGGACATGTCGAACGACGCAGCCGCTCCGCCTTGCCCTGGAGACGGCCTGTGCTGTGCCAGAAAGGGCGCTTCGTGGCCGATTCCGGCGATCTCAACGAGAACGACAAGACGACTCCGCCGCAGACCGCGGAGGCAATCCCCACTTCCGTCCCTGACGTCCCCGAAGACGGTGCCGAGGTGCCGTCGTACGACGCGAGCGCGATCACTGTCCTGGAGGGGCTGGACGCGGTTCGCAAACGGCCCGGCATGTACATCGGGTCGACCGGTGAGCGTGGTCTTCATCACCTTGTGTACGAGGTGGTCGACAACTCCGTGGACGAGGCGCTGGCCGGGCACGCGGACACCATCGAGGTGGTGCTGCTCGCCGACGGCGGCGTACGGGTGACCGACAACGGGCGCGGTATCCCCGTGGGCATCATCCCGTCCGAGGGGAAGCCGGCCGTCGAGGTCGTGCTCACCGTGCTGCACGCGGGCGGCAAGTTCGGCGGCGGAGGGTACGCCGTCTCCGGTGGTCTGCACGGCGTGGGTGTCTCCGTCGTCAACGCGCTGTCGCAGAAGGTGGCCGTCGAGGTCAAGACCGACGGCTACCGCTGGACGCAGGACTACAAGCTGGGTGCGCCGACGGCGCCGCTGTCCCGTAACGAGGCCACGGACGAGACCGGCACAGTGGTCACCTTCTGGGCCGACAGCGACATCTTCGAGACGACGGACTACTCCTTCGAGACGCTCTCCCGGCGCTTCCAGGAGATGGCGTTCCTCAACAAGGGCCTGACCATCTCGCTGACGGACGAGCGCGAGGGGCACGTCGACGAGGAGGGCAGGCCCAACACCGTCCGGTACCACTACGAGGGCGGTATCGCGGACTTCGTCCGCTACCTCAACTCCCGCAAGGGCGAGCTGATCCATGACACCGTCATCTCCTTCGAGGCCGAGGACACCGAGCGGATGCTCTCGGTCGAGCTCGCGATGCAGTGGAACAGCCAGTACAGCGAGGGGGTCTACTCCTTCGCCAACACCATCCACACCCACGAGGGCGGTACCCACGAGGAGGGCTTCCGGGCCGCGCTGACCGGGCTGATCAACCGGTATGCGCGGGACCGCAAGCTGCTGCGCGAGAAGGACGACAACCTCACGGGTGAGGACATCCGCGAGGGTCTGACCGCGATCATCTCCGTCAAGCTGGGTGAGCCGCAGTTCGAGGGTCAGACGAAGACGAAGCTGGGCAACACCGAGGCCAAGACCTTCGTCCAGAAGATCGTCCACGAGCAGCTGACCGACTGGCTCGACCGGAACCCGAACGAGGCCGCGGACATCATCCGCAAGGGCATCCAGGCGGCCACGGCCCGGGTCGCCGCGCGCAAGGCGCGGGATCTGACGCGCCGCAAGGGCCTGCTGGAGACGGCTTCGCTGCCGGGCAAGCTCTCGGACTGCCAGTCCAACGACCCGGTCAAGTGCGAGATCTTCATCGTCGAGGGCGACTCGGCGGGCGGCTCGGCCAAGTCGGGGCGTGACCCCGAGTACCAGGCCATCCTGCCGATCCGCGGCAAGATCCTGAACGTGGAGAAGGCGCGGATCGACAAGGTCCTGCAGAACGCCGAGGTGCAGGCGCTGATCTCGGCGTTCGGCACCGGTGTGCACGAGGACTTCGACATCGAGAAGCTCCGCTACCACAAGATCATCTTGATGGCGGACGCCGACGTCGACGGTCAGCACATCAACACCCTGCTGCTCACCCTGCTGTTCCGCTTCATGCGGCCGCTGGTGGAGGCCGGACACGTCTTTCTGTCGCAGCCGCCGCTGTACAAGATCAAGTGGAGCCGGGACGAGTTCCAGTACGCGTACTCCGACCCCGAGCGCGACAGCCTCATCCAGCTCGGCCGCGAGCAGGGCAAGCGGATCAGGGACGACTCGGTGCAGCGCTTCAAGGGTCTGGGTGAGATGAACGCGGACGAGCTGCGCGTCACCACCATGGACATCGAGCACCGCGTTCTGCGCCAGGTGACGCTGGACGACGCGGCCGCCGCCGACGACCTGTTCTCCATCCTGATGGGTGAGGACGTCGAGGCCCGCCGCTCGTTCATCCAGCGGAACGCCAAGGACGTCCGCTTCCTCGATATCTGACGTCGGCCCCTGGTTGCCGTACCAGGACCCGAAGTGCCGCACACAGAGAAGGACTTGATCTTTAACCATGGCCGACGAGACCCCCATCACACCCGAGCCCACGCCCGAGAACGCCCCCGCGCCCGACAGCGCGCTGGTGGACACCGAGGCGGGTGCGCGCGTCGAGCCCGTCAGCCTCGAGACGGAGATGCAGCGCTCCTACCTCGACTACGCGATGAGCGTGATCGTGAGCCGCGCGCTGCCCGACATCCGCGACGGCCTCAAGCCGGTGCACCGCCGGGTGCTGTACGCGATGTACGACGGCGGGTACCGCCCCGAGAAGGGCTTCTACAAGTGCGCCCGCGTCGTCGGCGACGTCATGGGCACCTACCACCCGCACGGTGACACCTCGATCTACGACGCGCTGGTGCGGCTGGCGCAGACCTGGTCGATGCGGATGCCGCTGGTCGACTCCAACGGCAACTTCGGCTCGCCGGGCAACGACCCGGCCGCGGCCATGCGGTACACCGAGTGCAAGATGGCGCCGCTGGCCATGGAGATGCTCCGGGACATCGACGAGGAGACCGTCGACTTCCAGGACAATTACGACGGCCGCAACCAGGAGCCGACGGTCCTGCCGGCGCGCTTCCCCAATCTGCTGGTCAACGGCTCGGCCGGGATCGCCGTCGGCATGGCGACCAACATTCCCCCGCACAACCTGCGCGAGGTCGCCGCCGGCGCCCAGTGGTACCTCGACCACCCGGAAGCCTCCAGCGAGGAGCTGCTCGACGCCCTCATGGAGCGCATCAAGGGCCCCGACTTCCCCAGCGGCGCGCTGGTGGTGGGCCGTAAGGGCATCGAGGAGGCGTACCGCACCGGGCGCGGCTCGATCACCATGCGGGCCGTGGTGGAGGTCGAGGAGATCCAGGGCCGCCAGTGCCTGGTCGTCACCGAGCTGCCCTACCAGGTCAACCCGGACAACCTCGCGCTGAAGATCGCCGACCTGGTCAAGGACGGCCGGATCGGCGGCATCGCGGACGTCCGCGACGAGACCTCCTCGCGGACCGGCCAGCGTCTCGTCATCGTTCTGAAGCGGGACGCGGTCGCCAAGGTCGTCCTCAACAACCTCTACAAGCACACCGATCTGCAGACCAACTTCGGCGCCAACATGCTGGCCCTGGTCGAGGGCGTGCCGCGCACCCTGTCGCTGGACGCCTTCATCCGGCACTGGGTCGCGCACCAGATCGACGTGATCGTGCGGCGTACCCGCTTCCGGCTGCGCAAGGCCGAGGAGCGCGCGCACATCCTGCGCGGTCTGCTCAAGGCGCTGGACGCGATCGACGAGGTCATCGCGCTGATCCGGCGCAGCCAGACCGTCGAGGAGGCCCGCGAGGGTCTGATGGGGCTGCTGACGATCGACGAGATCCAGGCCAACGCGATCCTGGAGATGCAGCTGCGCAGGCTGGCCGCGCTGGAGCGGCAGAAGATCACCGCCGAGCACGACGAGCTCCAGGCGAAGATCAACGAGTACAAGGCGATCCTGGCCTCGCCCGAGCGGCAGCGGCAGATCATCGGCGAGGAGATGCGGGCGATCGTCGACAAGTTCGGCGACGACCGGCGTACCAAGCTGATCCCCTTCGAGGGCGACATGTCCATCGAGGACCTGATCGCCGAGGAGGACATCGTCGTCACGATCACCCGTGGCGGCTACGTCAAGCGCACCAAGACCGACGACTACCGGGCCCAGAAGCGCGGCGGCAAGGGCGTGCGCGGGACGAAGCTGAAGGAAGACGACATCGTCGACCACTTCTTCGTCTCCACCACCCACCACTGGCTGCTGTTCTTCACCAACAAGGGCCGCGTCTACCGGGCCAAGGCGTACGAACTGCCGGACGCCGGACGGGACGCACGGGGTCAGCACGTGGCGAACCTGCTGGCCTTCCAGCCGGACGAGCAGATCGCCGAGATCCTCGCCATCCGGGACTACGAGGCAACGCCCTATCTGGTGCTGGCCACCAAATCGGGTCTGGTCAAGAAGACCCCGCTCAAGGACTACGACTCGCCCCGCTCCGGCGGCGTCATCGCGATCAACCTCCGCGAGATGGAGGACGGCCGCGACGACGAACTGATCGGCGCCGAGCTGGTCTCCCCCGACGACGACCTGCTGCTGGTCAGCAGGAAGGCGCAGTCGATCCGCTTCACCGCGACCGACGAGGCGTTGCGCCCGATGGGCCGGGCCACCTCCGGCGTCAAGGGGATGAGTTTCCGTGAAGACGACGAACTCCTCTCGATGAATGTCGTGCGGGCGGGTACGTTCGTGTTCACGGCCACCGACGGCGGGTACGCGAAGCGGACCAACGTGGACGAGTACCGGGTCCAGGGCCGCGGCGGTCTCGGCATCAAGGCGGCCAAGATCGTGGAAGACCGGGGATCACTGGTCGGCGCGCTGGTGGTCGAGGAGACCGACGAGATCCTCGCCATCACGCTCGGCGGCGGTGTGATCCGTACGCGGGTCAACGAAGTGCGGGAGACCGGCCGTGACACCATGGGCGTCCAACTGATCAACCTGGGCAAGAAGGACGCGGTTGTCGGCGTGGCACGTAACGCCGAAGCCGGTCGGGAGGCCGAGGAAGTGGAGGCCGCGGCGGGTACCCCCCACGAGGGGGAGCAGCAGGACGCGCCCGACCCGGACGACGACTAGGACAACTAGGAGCAGGGCGTGAGTGGTGCTCAGCCGCAGCCGAAGGCGCAGCCGCAGCCGCAGGCGAAGCCCCCGTCCCCGGCCCAGCCGCAGCCGCAGCCGCAGAAAGGCGAGCAGCAGCCGCACCGGCCGCCGCAGGCGTATCCGTCGCCGGACGGCGGCCGGCCGGGCCCGTCGGGTCGGCCGTCGTCAGGGTCGGACACTGCCGGGTCGGACACCGTACGCAAGCCCCGCACCGGGGCGCGTACGGTGCCGCGGACGCGCAAGGCGCGGCTGCGGGTGGCGAAGGCCGATCCGTGGTCGGTGATGAAGGTCAGCTTCCTGCTGGCGGTGGCGCTGGGGGTGTGCACCGTCGTGGCGGTCGCCGTGCTGTGGATGGTGATGGACGCGATGGGCGTCTTCTCCACCCTGGGCGGCACCGTCAGCGAGGCCACCAGCGCCGAGGGCAGTGGCGGCTTCGACCTGGAGACCTTCCTCTCGCTGCCCCGCGTCCTGCTCTTCACCTCGCTCATCGCGGTGATCAACGTCGTCCTGGCCACCGCACTGGCCACCCTGGGCGCCTTCATCTACAACCTCTCGGCCGGCTTCGTGGGCGGCGTCGAGCTGACCCTGGCGGAGGACGAGTAGGCCCGCCCGGACCCGCGGAAACCGCCCTCCGGACCTCGCGGAACCGATTTGGGACGACGGCTGAAGTGCGCTAACCTTTCCGTGCAGCGCGCGGCTATAGCTCAGACGGTTAGAGCGCTTCCCTGATAAGGAAGAGGCCCCAGGTTCAAGTCCTGGTAGCCGCACAGTGGCGGAACGCCAGATCGGAAGGCCCGGTCCCTCATGAGGGACCGGGCCTTCCGCATGTCCGGGCCCGCGACGGTGCGTGGGGCGGCGTTGTTCGCGGGCCCTTCCGGCGGGACGGGTGATGTTCGCGGACTTCGGCAGCGTCGTTCCGCATATCGGGCGATAACCCTCCGTATAGTCACAAATATTCAATGGTTACCGCCTCCTGAGCCGGCCGGGCGACATCAGCAGGGGCTTGCTGTCCTGCTCCAGGTCGGCGCGACCGGCGGCGTCCAGCAATCGGAGGTCTTGTATGTCCGTGGATCGCGTTTCCCCATCGCCGTCGGCGCACAGATCCTGCCGCGCGGCAGAGCGGCGAGTCCGGCGGGTTCTCCCCGTCGGCCTCGCAGCCACAGCACTGTTCACCCTCTGGCTCCCCGCGGCCACTGCTGCCGAGCCGGGTCAGGAGGCCACCTGCTTCGGCCGCCCGGCGACCATCACCGGTGCCGGCATCGTCAACGGAACCAGGGGCGCCGACGTCATCGTCGGCTCTCCCGGCGCCGACACCATCGACGGCAACGGCGGCAACGATCTGATCTGCGGTCTCGCGGGAGGCGACAACGTCAGCGGGGGTCGCGGAGACGACGCGATCAGCTCCGGCGCCGACAACGACACCGTGTCCGGCGATGTCTTCGCGAAGAACGGCGACGTCTCCGGCGGAGGAGAGGACCTGCTGCTCCTCGGGGAAGGCGCCGACCGCGCGAGCGGCGACAGCATCACCTTCCGCGGCAACGCCTCGGGAGGGGGCGACGACCTGATCTTCGGCGGGCCCGGTGATGACGGAGCGGCGGGTGACAGCACGTCCCTCACGGGCAGTGCCTCGGGTGCCGGCGACGACCTCGTCGAGGGAGGCATGGGCTTCGACGGCCTGCGGGGCGACGGCATCGCGGCCGTACGCGCCACCGGCAGGGACGGCGACGATGTCCTGGACCTGGGCGCTGACGGCGGGGCCTTCGCCGTCGGGGACCACAACACCGTCCCGCCGGACGGTACGGCGGTCGGTGGGGGCGACGACGAGCTCATCGGCGGATCGGCGGGCGAGACCCTCATCGGCGACAGTGCGGCGAAGAACGTCAGCGAAGCGGGCGAGGACCGGATCCGGGGCCGCGGCGGCAACGACAAGCTCTTCGGCGACAACGTGGATGCCGACGGCACCATGACCATCGGCACCGTGGGCGGCGAGGACCGGCTTCTGGGCGGCACCGGGGAGGACACCCTGCGGGCGGGCCCGGACAACGACCGCCTCGACGGAGGGCTGCAGGCCGACGACTGCGACGGTGAAGCAGGCAACCGCGATGTGGCCGTGCGGTGCGAGGTGACCCTCAACATCCCGTAGGGCGCGTGGCGTTCCCCGGTGTCCCGGCGGCGCCTGGTGCGCCTTGCGGTCCGCCGGGGTCGTCGGGACCACCCGCACCGCAGGCAAGGACACCTGCCGGCGCCACTCCTTCGCGGGCACCTCGACCACTCCTGCGGTCACCTCGACCGGCGACTGCGTCGACGTCCGCTGACCCCGGCGCTCCGCAGGTCCATGAGCTGACCCCGCTGCGCTGAGACGGCCGCCCTGGGGGCACCGGATGCGGTGTCCCCGGGGTCAGCGTTGCGAGCATGCCGGCGTCTGCTGCGACGGCGGTGACCCCTTTCCTTGCGGGCGTTCCCAGCGTCGGACGCCGCTGCTGCCGGGACATCCACCGTTGGGCCCGTCCGCCTCCGCCGCCCGGTGGAGCCGGGGTCACGCCTTGTGGTGACGTTTACACCGACTTCGGCTCTGGTACCGGTAGCCCGACCTGACGCCGGCGTCGGCCGGCGCCCCTCGGTGAGCGGAGTGCTGCGATGACCAGTTCCGATCCCGGACCCCGGCCAGAGAACGAGCCCGAGCCCGAGCCCGATTCCGAGGCCAAGCCCGAGCCCGAGCCCGAGCCCGAGGCCAAGCCCGAGCCCGAGCCCGAGCGGGAGAAGACGTCCGGGCGACGGCCCGAGGGGCCACCGCACCCGCGCGAGGGAACTCTCGGCCAGACGCTCAAGCGCACCCTGACCGAGTTCAAGGAGGACAATCTCTCCGACTCGGCCGCCGCCCTCACCTACTACTCGGTGCTGTCGATCTTCCCGGCGCTGATCGCGCTGATCTCGCTCGTCAGCCTGGTGATGAGCCCGAAAAAGATCGTCAGCACCCTGAACGATCTGGTCAGTTCGATCGGTCCGGCGTCTGCGGTCGAGACCTTCAAGAAGCCGATCGAGTCCATGGCGGCCGGCGCCGGTACTTCCACGGCGCTGTTGATCGTCGGCGCACTGGGCGCGCTGTGGACGGCCTCGGGTTACGTGGGGGCCTTCATCCGCGCATCCAACGTGATCTACGAGGTGGAGGAGGGCCGCTCCTTCTTCAAGCTGCGTCCGGTGCAACTGCTGGTGACGCTGATCGCGGTGCTGCTCCAGGCTGCTGTGCTGGTCGCGTTGGTGATCAGCGGGCCGCTGGCGAAGAAGCTCGGCAATGCGCTGGGCGCCGGGGACGCGGCGGTGACGGCGTGGAACTTCGCCAAGTGGCCGGTGATGGTGCTGGTCGTCATTCTGATCATCGCCGTGCTGTACTACGCCTCGCCCAACGCGCGGCTGCGCGGTTTCGGCTCGGTGCTGCCCGGTGCCGTACTGGCGCTGGTGGTCTGGCTGGTCGCCTCGGTGGGTTTCGCGTTCTACGTGGCGAACTTCGGCTCGTACAACAAGACGTACGGGACGCTGGGCGGGGTCGTGGTCTTCTTGGTGTGGCTGTGGCTCACCAACCTGGCCATCGCGTTGGGCGCCGAGTTCAACGCCGAGCGGGAGCGCGGACGGCAACTGAGCGCAGGGGTGCTCGGCGCCGAGCGCGAGATCCAGCTGGACGAGCGCTCGAAGACCGAGCGGAAGAAGCGTTCCCGGACCGCTTGACGCCGCGCGAGGGCGCGGCCGGGCCGACCCGGCTGTACGGGGAGGCTGTTGGGTATCATCGGCCGCCAGAGAGGTCCCAATGTCTATGAAGGACGAGGTAGCGCGGTGAAGAAGCTTTTCCTGGTCGCACTGGCCGCCATCGGCGGTCTCCTCGTGTACCGCCAGATCCAGGCGGACCGCGCCGAGCAGGATCTGTGGACGGAGGCGACCGACTCCGTGCCCGCAGGTTCGGGCGTGTAGCCCCAGCGAACAGTGAACGAGAGGCCCCGGCCGCCACAGGCGGCCGGGGCCTCTCTCGTCCGGTCCCTGGAACAGGCGGCGTAAGAGGGTGCCTCCTGTTGCCGTACCGTGACACCCTTCCTCTTGTTGCTTGCTGTAGCAAACAAATACCGTGCGGGAGCAAAGTTGCCGAGACCCGAGCGGTCCGAGGGGGACGAAGGACATGGGATCAGTGCGAAGCCGCCTGACGAAGGGGGTGACAGGAGGGGCGCTGCTCGCCCTCCTGGCCGGACCGCTGACGGCGGCCACGACCGGTACCGCCACGGCGGCCCCGACCAGAACGGCGACGACCGGCGCGGCCACGTCGGCCCCGGCCGGCCGCGGTACCGAAGCGCCCGGTGCCAACTCGATGGAGATCCTGCTGGACTCCTCGGGCTCCATGGCCGAGAAGGACGACTCGGGACAGCCCCGGATGCAGTCCGCACGCAAGGCGGTCGGCACGCTCGTCGACAGCCTGCCCGACGGCTACCCGACCGGGCTGCGCGTCTACGGCGCCGACAAGGCCGACAGCTGCACCGACACCCGGCTCGCCGAACCGGTCCGGGCGCTGCAGCGGGGAAGCATCAAGAAGGCCGTCGCCAAGGTGCGGCCCAAGGGCGAGACCCCCATCGGCTACTCCCTCAAGAAGGCCGCCGCCGACCTGCCCCGCGAGTCGGAGAACGGCTTCGGCCGCCGCACCATCGTGCTGGTCTCCGACGGCGAGGACACCTGCGGGACGCCCAAGCCCTGCGAGGTCGCCGAGCAGCTGTCCCGCGACGGCCTGGATCTGCGTATCGACGCCATCGGCTTCCAGGTGAAGGGCAAGGCCCGCAAGCAGCTGGAGTGCATCGCCGAGGCCGGGCACGGCAAGTACTACGACGCGCCGAAGGCCGACGACCTGGCCCGTGAACTGGAGCGCGCAGGCCGACAGTCGGCCGCGGGCTACCGCCTCAAGGGCAAGCGCGTCACCGGTACCCGGTCCTCCGCCGACGCCCCCACGCTGCGCGCCCCCGGCCAGTATCTGGACACCATCGGGCCCGGCGAGACCCGTTGGTACAGCACCGAGCTGGACAGCCGGTCCGCCGCGAAGACAGTGGACCTCGCCGCCACGGGTGTGCCGCAGCCCGGGGCGCGGGTCGGCAGGCTGGACGGGCTGAAGCTCACGATGCGCAGCTCCGACGGCAGCATGTGCGGGGACGACCGGACCTGGTTCCAGCAGGACGAGGGCGGCACCCCGATCACCACCGCCGTCAGCCGGATTCCCAGCGAGGACGGCAGCCGCGTCTGCGACAAGCCGGGCCGGTACACCTTCGAGCTGACCCGCGACACCGACAAGGACTCCGACCAGGCACGCTGGCCCGTGGAGCTGCGGCTCGGCGCCGAGCGGGCGCTGCCGAAGGGCGCGGTCCCGGCCCGCTCGGAGACCACGTACCGGAACGCGGGCAAGGACGCCACGCTGCCGACCGGAACGCCCAGGGACATCGAGGGCGGCACCGGCTTCAACGACGCGAAGAAGCTCAAGAAGGGCGTGTGGCGGGACACCCTGCTGCCGGCCGAGACCCGCTGGTACCGGGTTCCCGTCGGCTGGAACCAACAGCTCCGCTACGACGTGGAGTTCGCCAACGAGCCGAAGCGCCGGGAGCTCAGCCCTTCCACCTCGTACGTATGGACGGAGATGTACGCGCCTGGGCGGTTGCCGGTCCCGGACGGCCTGGAGTTCAGCTCCCGTCAGCCCTACCGGGGTGACCCGGTGAAGGTGTCGCAGGGTACGGTGCCCGTCGCCTGGAAGAACCGCGCGGAGTCGCAGAGCTCCGTGCAGCCTGTGCGGCGCGGCGGCAACTACTACATTGCCGTCACGCTGGGCGCCGGTGCCGCCAGGATCGCCGACAACGCCGCGGTCCGTGTCGTCCTGCGCGTCGATGTCAAGGGCAAGGCGAAGCAGGGGCCCGAGCACGACGCCCCGTTCGTCGACGCCAAGGGTGCCACGCTGGGCGACGGCGCGTCTGCCGGGTCCAGTGGCGGCGACGGGAAGCACGCCGGGGAATCCGGGCTGCCCCCGGTCGTGCTGGCCGGTGGCGGCGCCGCAGCCGTGCTGCTGGTGGCAGGAGGGGCCTGGCTCGCGCTGCGGCGGCGTGCCAGGGTCCGGAGCATGAACGGGATGAGGGGTGGGACGTGGTGACTCGCCACAACTGGAGCCGCTGGAGCCGCGGGCGCGGCCGGGCCGGGCGCGCAGGCGCATGGACAGCCGCGCTGTGTGTGACCGCCGCGGCGCTGGGCATGTCCGCGCCGGGTGCCTGGGCGGCGGGCAAGCCGCGCCTCTACGAGATGTCCGAGGACGCCAAGAAGGTCACCGGCACCACCAGCAGCGCCGACGCGCCCAAGCTGAAACCCGGACTGTTCACCGACCGGATCAAGCCGGGCGAGGAGAAGTACTACGCCCTCGACCTGGACGCCAAGTCCGATGTCCACGTCACCGCGACCGGCGTCCCGGAGCCCGGCACCAAGGTCACCTACGAGGACGGCCTGACGGTGACGCTCCAGACCACCGACGGCAGCAACTGCGACGAGGGAGAGGCGGACGGCGACGGCGACACCGCCTTCCCGCTGTCCGCCTACGCTGCCCGGCTGGTGGGCGACACCGCCGTCGAGGCGTGCCGCGCGAAGGGCCCGTACCTCGTGCATGTCGTCCGCGAGGAGGGCGACACCTCGGATCCGAGCTCCTGGCCGTTGGAGCTGTCGGTCATGAAGGAGCCCGGCCTCAAGGGCAGCATCCCCGCGCCCCCGCCGGGCGGCGAGGAGGAGACCGACGACAACAACACCCGCCCGGCGCCGCCCTCGGGCACGCCGAAGTCCCGCAAGGGCGGCACCGGTTTCAACGACGCCCGCGCCATCGGCGACGGTGTCTGGAAGGACCGCCTCCGCCCGGGCGAGACCCGCTACTTCCGGGTGCCCGTCGACTGGGGCCGGCGGCTGTACGCGCGCATGGAGGTGCCCAACGCGGCACGGGAGGACGAGACGGGCAGCATGTTCCTGCCCAACGGCTTCCGGATGAACATCTACAACCCGGCGCGGCGCTCCCTCTACGACGAGGATTTCCAGAGCTACGACGGAGACGGCGCCAAGTTCGACCGGTACAGCAACCCGGTCCGCTACGAGAACCGCTTCCTCAACGGCGACACCGTCACCGGGACCCGCTTCGCGGGCTGGTACTACGTGGCCGTGACCGCCAGCCCGGACATGGTCAAGCCGTTCCCCAAGGGCACCCCCGTCACGCTGCGGATCGGTGTGGAGGGCCGTACGAAGAAGGGCCCGGAGTACGCCGGGGACGCCAAGGCCGCCGGGTTCGGGGTCGACGACCAGGACCGGGAGATGGCCGACAAGGGCCTGACCGAAGCGCAGGCCGACGACGATTCGTCCCTGCGTTTGTTGGGGTGGGTCGGCGTCGGTGCGGGCGCCGGGTTGCTCTTCGTCCTCGCCGTGTGGTTGCTGGTTGCTCGCCGCCGTGCGGCTCCCCAGCCGGGCGGCTGGCCCTCCCAGCCCCCTCAGCCCCCCTACGGCGGCTATCCCCACAACTGACCGACCGGCCCCGCCTGTTGAGCCCACAACTGGCGGGGCCGCGTCAACTCGCAGAGGTGAGGGCCCACACACCTGCCGCCAGGCAGACGAGGGCGACTATCAGCACCGGCACCGCGATCTTCAGTGGCGGGCCGGGCTTACGCATGGGCGCTGCGGGCGGCGCGGGCGCGGGTGCGGGCGGCGTGCCCGGTGCCGGCGGGTTCGGCTGCCCGGCGACGGGCTGCTGGGCGGGGGCCGGGGCGGGCGGCTGGTAGCCGGTGTAGGGACGGGTGCCGTCGCCCGCGTCGGGGGCGTAGGGATGGGCCTGCGTCTCACCGGTGGGTATGGCGGCCGGTGGCACCGGCGGTTGCAGCGGGAAGCTGCCGGTGGGCGAGGGCTGCGGCGGGGCAGGCGAGGGCTGCAGCGGCCCGGGCGCGGGCTCCGCAGCAGGCGCGACGGCAGCACCGCCAGGGGCGGCACCGCCACCAGCAGCACCGCCACCAGCGGCACCGCCACCAGCCGCGGCACCACCACCAGCGGAAGCGGCGGGGGCGACAGCCGCGGTGCCGAGAACCGCGGTGTCCGGGGCGCCCGGGGTGCCCGCTTCCGGCGTGGCGGCGGCGCGCAGCGGCCCGTCCGGGCCGAAGCCCTCGGGCAACGGGCCGAGATGGTCGAAGACCTCGACCGCCTCCTGCTCCAGCGTCGCGTCCCGGTCCAACAGCTCCGCCGCGCTCGCCAGCGCCTTGCGGGCGCCTGTCGCGGTGCGGAACCGCCCGGCGGGGTCGGGCTGCAACAGCTGCCCCAGCACCTGCCACAGCGGCTCGGGAACGCCCTCCGGTGCGGCGGGCATCCCGTTCTCGTACTGCTCGAAAAGCGCCTGTGAGTCCGGCTTTCGGCCGGTGAGCAGATAGAGCCCGACCAGCCCGACCGCGTACAGGTCGGAGGGGAAGTCCGCTTCGGCCTCCAGCATCTGCTCGGGCGCGAAGTAGCCGGGCGTACCGACCACGTAGTTGGTCTCGGTCAGCCGGGGCTCGCCCTTGCGCATGGAGATGCCGAAGTCGGACAGCCGCAGATGTGGCCGTCCGGTGCCGGTGGGCTCGAGCAGGATGTTGGCCGGTTTGATGTCCCGGTGGATCACATCCTCGGCGTGCACGGCGGCCAGGCCGGAGAGCAGCTGGTCGAGCAGAGTGCACACGAACGTGGGGGGCAACGGTCCGTAGTCGCCGACGAGATGGGCCAGCGAACCGCCGCGCACCAGATCCATGGTGAACAGGACCTTCTCGTCGTCGGCCGCCCAGCTCGCGGGTGCCAGCACGTGCGGGTGGTCGATGCGCAGGGCTTGTTCGCGGACGAAGCGCAGCAGGGTGTGGGCGTCGGACTGCTGGAGCACCTTGGCGGCCACATACCGTCTGCGCCGGTGGTCCCAGGCCCGCCAGACCATGCCGACGCCGCCGCGTCCGATCGGATCGACCAGCTCGTATCTGCCGGCGAAGATCTCTCCCATGGTGCTGCGCCTGCCCCTTGCTTCCGCTTTGTGCGTTCTGTCCGATCAGTCGGGGTTCGACCGTTGATCAGCTCTGGTGCGCTTCGTAGTGCTTGACGGCGTCCGAAGTGCGGCCCGCACCGTAGACCCTGAGGAACTCTGCCAGCTCCGGGTGGGAGGGGGCGAGCGCGTTGGACGCCTCGATGATGTCCGCTGCGTCCGAGACCGAGCGCAGCAGGGCCTGGATCTCCCGTACGACGCGCTTGACGGGGGTCTGGGAGGCGCCGGAGGAGGAGGTCTGCGTGGTGTGGTTGAGCACATTTCCGCCCGCGGTGCGCCGGATCTCGTCCATCCGGTTGGTCGCGTCGGCCGCGCTGACATCGCCGCGCGATACCTCGGCGGCCAGCTCCTGGAGGGCCTGGACGCGCTGGACGACGGCGGGGTTGCCGATCTTTGCCCGCTGCCCGCTCATGAGCTGCGAAAGCATAGGCGCGGACAGTCCGAGCACTGTTGCGAGGCGCGCCTGGTTGAGCCCCAGGTCCTCGATCAGGCGGCGGAAGAGAGTCCCCAACGGCTCGCCGTACCACTGACTCTGGAGCTCGCGCGCTTTCGCTGTCGGGTCCTGTGCTGCTGCGTCCATGGCGTCTCCCCTGGGCTGCCCTGTTTCACTTCGCTCGCGCGAACTTGCCGTGCATCCTACGGACGGTGACAGGGGCGGGGCGATACCCGGTCGGAATTCGCCCACAGGAGCCGGTACGCTGGTGCCCGACGGGGCCATAGCTCAGTTGGTAGAGCGCTGTCTTTGCATGGCAGATGTCAGGGGTTCGACTCCCCTTGGCTCCACTCGGCTGAGGCTGACGTGTGTCCGCGCAGAGCGCGGACCTCGTCGGCCTCGTTGTCTTTGCTCGGCTTCGCCTCGCGTTGCGGGGGCTTCGCCACCCGCACCCCCTGGACGTCGGTCGGGCCCTCACAGAACGGTCGGGCCCTCACAGGTGTGGTTCCGGGTCGGGGCGGGTCGCCCAGGTCACCACGTGGTCGCGGTCGGCATGCAGTGCGCTGCGGAAGAGCGCCTCGTACGCGGCGTCGCCCAGCTGGGCCCGGGCCGCGGCCTGGCCCTCGTCGCGGAGCGGGGCCACCTCGGGGGTGCCGCGCTGCGGGTGCCCCACCATCTCCCAGTGCTGCACCGCTGCGCCGTACGCGAGGGCGGCCCGCTCCGCTTCGCCCTGCTGGGCCCAGGCGGTTGCCAGCAGCTCCAGGCCGAGAGCGATACCGAAGCGGTCGCCGATCCGCCGCTTGGCGTCGAGCATGTCCCGCGCATGCGCACCGGCCGCACCCGCGCGGCTCTCGAACAGCGCGATCAGTGCCAGCTGGTAGTCGGTGTACGAGCGGGTCCAGTACTCCCCGAGCCGTACGCACTCCCGGCGCAGCGCCTCGGCCTCGCGGCGGGCCTCCTTCAGCCGCCTCGCGCCGGTCAGCGCGAAGGCCCGCACCAGGCGGCACAGGACGTCGCCGAACGCGGGCGGCCGGCGGTCTTCGGCGTCCGCGTCCCGCAGCGCCGCGTCGGTCGTCGCCAGGGCCGCCAGCGGGCGTCCGGTCAGCAGCGCGGCGAGGGCCTCCAGATAGGCGGCCTGGCGCAGCCCGTCCTCGTCGCCGGAATCGGTTGCCGCCTGCCGGCTCAGCTCGGCGAAGGTGCGGCCCGCCTCATGGTCGCCCTGCAGCAGCCTGGCCAGCCCCAGTGACCACAGCCCTCGCGCCCGTGCCGCGCTCGGCCCCTGGGCGCAGCCCAGCGCCAGCTCCAGATAGTGGTGGGTTTCGTAGAGGTGGCCGCAGCACACCCAGAAGAACGCCACGTTTCCGGCCAGCTCCAAGGCCGCCGCGGGGCGGACGCCCAGCAGGAACCGCAGCGCCTCCAGCACGTCGTGGTAGAGCTCCTCCAGCCGCTCGTACCACGCCTGCTGGCGGGCCCCCAGCCATTCGGTACGGGCCTGCCGGGACAGTTCCACCACCGCTGTGGCGTGCCGGTCGGCGACGTGCTCGGTCTCGCCCAGCTCCCGCAGCCACATCCGGCCGTACTCGCGGATGGTCTCCAGCAGCCGGTAGCGGCCGGCCTCCGCCATGACGACCGACTTGTGCACCAGCCCGGCCAGGCAGGCGCGCAGCTCTGCGGGGTTCAACGGGCCGCCCGCGCAGACCCGTTCGGCGAGGTCGGCGTCGAAGCTGCCGGGGAAGACGGTCAGCCGGGCCCACAGCAGCCGTTCGGTGGGGCGGCACAGCTCGTGGCTCCAGCCCACCGCTGTCCGTACCGCGCTGTGCCGTGCGGGCCGCCGGGGGCTGTCGGCGGGGTGCGCGGGGCCGTCGGGCAGGTCCAGGCCGGAGCGGACCCGGTCCGCCGTCTCGGCCAGCGTGCGGTGCCGAAGCTGTGCCGCGGCCAGCTCCAGGGCGAGCGGCACCCCTTCCAGCCGGGCGCACAGCCGAGCTGCGAGCCGCTGGTCACAGACCTCGCGCAGCGGTCTGCCGACGGCTTCGGCGCGCTGTCCGAAGAGGGTCACCGCCTCGGTGGCGGGCGCGAGCGGCGGTACGGGCAGCACGGCCTCGCAGCGCATGCCCAGCGGCTCCCGGCTGGTGGCCAGCACCGTCAGGTTCGGGCACGCGGTCAGCAGCTCGCCGACCAGGTGCCGGCAGTGCGGCACGAGGTGCTCGCAGGAGTCGAGTACGAGAAGCACTGCACGGTCGGCCACCCAGCCGCACAGCGCGTCCAGCGGTATGCGGGGGGTGTGGTCCGACAGGCCGAGGGCGTCGGCCACCGTGGCGGCGAGCAGTTCGTCGCTCCGCAGCGGCCACAGGTCGGCCCAGTAGATGCTCCGGGACTCCTCGGGCGGGGCGGCGCTCAGGGCGTGCAGCGCGAGCCGGGACTTCCCCACTCCGGCTCCGCCGACGAGGGTCACCAGTCGGTGCTCCCTGAGCGCTCCGGTCAGCCGCGCCAGTTCGGCCGCCCTTCCGACGAACGAACTCGTTTCCTCAAGGATGTTCTGCTGCTGCACAGGTTCAGTTTTCACGGCCGGTCGGCCCGTAGTCCGCCACTTCGGTGTTTCTCCGGATGCGGAGAACTCGTGAGAGTGAGGCGTCAACTCGCAAGCAGAATTGGGTTTTTACACTCGTTCGGGTGACGATGCAGGGGTGGCGCAGCGCCACCCCCAAGGCCCCTGCCTATGCTTACGGGCCGATTTCCCCCGGACTCCTACGGTCACAAGGTCATACGTGAGGGCACCGATGGCACCGCACCCGGACGAGAGCGGCCGCAGGCTGTCCTCCACCGAACGAGAGGAGCCCTGGGCGGCGGGCGAGGAGCGCTGGGCCGCGGACGCCGCCGACGAGGAAGAGGGCCCGGCCGGCACGGTGCTCACCCGTACGGAGCACGGCCGTACCGTGGTCGAGCTGCACGGGGAGATCGACCTCGCGGTGGTGCTCGAGACCACGCCCCAGCTGTACGCGCTGACCACCGCTGCTGCCCCACGACTCGTCGCCGATCTGCGGCCCGTCACCTTCATCGACTGCAGCGGTCTGGCCCTCCTGGTGGACATCCGCTCCCGGGTGCTGGCCAGCGGCGGCACCTTCACCCTGGTGTGCGCCGATTCACGGGTGCTGCGGCTGTTGCAGATCACGGGGCTGTCGGACGTGCTGGCCCCGGTGCCGTCCCTTAAGGACCCGGGGAGCGCGCGGGGCCCGATGAGTCCGTGGGACCCGAGGGACGCGGAGGACGGCGAGGTCACAGCCAGGGGGCGGGAGAGCTGAATCTCCCGCCCCCTGGCGTCACCGGCCGCTACTTCTTCTTGTGGCCGTCCTCGGACTCCGCGTCCTCCTGCTTGGCCTTGACCTCCGGATCGAGCCCGCTTTCCCCGCTCTCGGCGGGTGAGCCGTTCACACTTGAGAGCGACGCCCGATCACCGACCTCCGTCGCGGCCGGCGGCTCGACCAGCCAGTCCGGGTTCGCCTGCCGGTCCCACCAGCGCCAGGCGGCATAGGCGCCGCCCGCCACCAGTCCGACCAGGCCCGCACGCAGCAGGAACCGGCCGGTGCTGGAGCGCCTGCGGCGGCGGCGCGAGAGCTTCTCGATCTCCTCGACCGTCACCTGACCGCGCAGCGCGGCCACGGCGGCGGCCCCGCGCTGCACCGCTTCCTCCCGGGCTGGTCCGGCGGCGGCGCGGGCCTCCGTCACCGCGCTCTCGATGCGTGGAGCCGCGTAGTCCGCCGCCTTGCGGGCGGCCTTACGGGTGCGCCTGGCCGCGCGGCCCGCGGCGACCTCGACCTCGGGCGGGAGGGCGTCACGAGCCTGGGCGACCCGGGGGCCGACGTAATGTTCGTATCCTTCGCGGGCGGAGTGGCGGGCCTGCTCGGCGGCCTTGGAGACCTTCGGCCCGAGCCGCGCACTCGCCTCCTGCGCGTAGCGCGCCGCGGTGTCCTTGGCCTGGCCCGCATGGGGCTTCACCACCTCCGCGGCGTGGCGCACGCTCTCCTTGGCGGTGCCGGTCGCAGCGCGCACGCTTTTCCTGGCGGTCACGGTTCCTCCTCCTCGGTGGCTCATGACTCGGGTGCAGTCTCTCCGGCAGCCTCTGCGGCTACGGAGGACAGGAAGTCGTTTTTCCACCTGTTTCGAAGATCATGCCTGCCTGTGCTCTGCCCGGCATCTCCCGGTCGGGCATCCGGGTCAGCCGCTTGCTCCAGCGTCCGTGGGAGGATCGGGGGAGTCAATGCAGACAGATGGAAGGTAGATCGTGGCTGAGCAACTCCACGCCACCCTGAAGACCAACCACGGCGACATCCGCGTTCAGCTCTTCCCGAACCACGCGCCGAAGACGGTCAAGAACTTCGTCGAGCTCGCCGAGGGCTCCCGCGAATGGACGAACCCGGAGACGGGGGAGAAGACCACGGCGAAGCTGTATGACGGCACCGTCTTCCACCGGGTGATCAGCGGATTCATGATCCAGGGCGGGGACCCGCTGGGCAACGGCACCGGCGGCCCGGGATACGAGTTCGGCGACGAGATCCACCCCGATCTCGCCTTCACCAAGCCGTACCTCCTGGCCATGGCCAACGCGGGGCCGGGCACCAACGGGTCGCAGTTCTTCATCACCGTCGGCGCCACCAGCTGGCTGACGGGCAAGCACACCATCTTCGGCGAGGTCAGCGACAAGGCCGGCCAGGAAGTGGTCGACAAGATCAGTAACACTCAGACCAACCCCCGCACCGACCGTCCGCTCCAGGACGTCGTGCTCGAATCCGTCGTCATCGAGCGGCAGTAGCCGTCACCGGAGTCGTCACCGAGCGGCAGCAAGCGAACGGCGGGGAACCGCACGCCCCACCCGTCCGTATTCAGGGCGGGTGGGGCTGGTGCGTACGGACACTGGAGGGGTGAGCGTGGAGCAGGACGGACAACCCGGGGGCGGGGCCGAAGGGCGGGCGCCGCAGCACTGCTACCGGCACCCCGACCGGGAGACGGGAATTTCGTGCACGCGCTGCGAGCGGCCGATCTGCCCCGAGTGCATGGTGCCGGCCTCCGTCGGATTCCAGTGCCCCGAGTGCGTCCGCTCCGGCTCGGGGACCGGACACCGGCCGGGCGCCAATCGGCCCAGGACGGTAGCGGGCGGCCACGTCACGGAGGACTCGCGGCTGGTCACCAAGGTGCTGCTGGGCATCAACGTCGCCGTTTTCATCGCGGTGCTCTCGGTCGGCGACCGGCTGCTGGACGAGCTGCTGCTCTTCGGCAAGGCGGTGACCGAGCCGTACGGCCCGCTGGAGGGCGTCGCCGAGGGGCAGTGGTACCGACTGCTGACCTCGATGTTCCTGCACCAGGAGATCTGGCACATCGCGATGAACATGCTCGGGCTGTGGTTCCTGGGCCCGCCGCTGGAGGCGGCGTTGGGCCGGGTGCGCTTCCTGGGGCTGTATCTGCTCTCCGGGCTCGGTGGCGGCGCGGTCACCTATCTGCTGGTGGCGCCGCAGCAGGCGTCGCTGGGCGCCTCCGGCGCGATCTTCGGACTGTTCGGCGCGACGGCCGTGCTGATGCGGCGGCTGCGCTACGACATGCGGCCGATCCTGATCCTGCTGGCGATCAACCTGGTCTTCACCTTCACCTGGGAGAACATCGCCTGGGAGGCGCACGTCGGCGGCCTGGTCACGGGCATACTGCTGGCCTACGCGATGGTCCACGCGCCCCGCGAGCGCAGGGCGTTGGTGCAGTACGGCGCCTTCGCGCTGGTGCTGGGGCTGGTCGTGATGCTGCTGGTGATCCGGACGCTCCAGCTCGGCTGAAGCACCGCTGAGCAGGCGCGGAGCCCGGCGCCTGCGGCTGCCGCCGACCCGGTGGACAACCGGGTGCCGGACCCCTCGTAAGGTGCTCGAAAGAGGGCCCGGCCCCGGGTTGTCCACAGCGAGTGCGGAATCTTGTGCATGGAGTGGCCCGTCCGGGGCCACCCTCGCTCAGGTGTGCGTTTCCCTTGCGATTGCTTGGCCGACCAGGACTCTCCGTGCGGCCCAAGCGATCACATCGGCGTCAACGCCCGGAAAGTTATCCACAGATCTTGTGAGTTTTCCAAGGCTGTGGATCAGCCTGTGGATAACTCTTATTTCCACTGGGTGGAGACGACGAAGCCGGTGGCGATGAAGCCGAACCCGACCACGATGTTCCAGTTGCCCAGCGACTCGACGGGAAGCGATTTGTTGGTGACATAGAACACCACGATCCAGGCGAGGCCGATCCCGAACATCGCCAGCATCAGGGGCGCCACCCAGCGGCGGCCACCACCACTGCTCAGATCAATCTTGGTGGCCTGCTTCTCCGGCGGGGGCGTGAAGTCCGCTTTCTTCCGGGTACGTGACTTCGGCACGAGAGACTCTCCTGTCGATGCTCTGCTGACCGCCGTACGGCCCACGGGACGGTGGTCCGTTAGCGTAGTGCTTTCCCAGGGCGGAGGGAGACAAGGGTACGGTGACCAGATCGTTGATCCGGCCTGCACGGCTGGCCGCGATAGGCGTCTTCGCCCTCGCGGGACTCATCTTCTGGGTCAGCTTCAACACGGCGCAAGGGACGAACATCCGCAGCGACAGTTCCATGCTGCGGCTCTCCGACCTCATCCAGGAGCGCAGCAGACAGAACACCGAGCTCGACAGCCAGGCCGCAGGGCTCCGCCGTCAGGTCGACAGACTCGCCAGGCGCGACGACGGCAGCACCCGGGACGAGGACCGCAAACTCGGCGCGCTGGAGGAGCAGGCCGGCCTCAAGAAGCTCTCCGGCCAGGGGCTGACCGTCACCCTCGACGACGCCCCCACCAACGCCACCGCCAAGGTCCCCGGGCTCCCCGACCCCGAACCCAACGATCTGGTCATCCACCAGCAGGACCTCCAGGCCGTCGTGAACGCGCTGTGGCAGGGCGGGGCCAAGGGCATCAAGGTCATGGACCAGCGGCTGATCTCCACCAGCGCCGTGCGCTGCGTCGGCAACACCCTCATCCTGCAGGGCAGGGTCTACTCCCCGCCCTACAAGGTCAGCGCCGTCGGCGACCGGGAGAAGCTGCACGCGGCCCTCGACAAGGCCCCGGCCATCCGCAACTACCTCGAATACGTGGATGCCTACGGACTCGGCTGGAAAGTCGACGAGCACAAGGCACTGACTCTTCCCGGCTACTCCGGCACAGTGGATCTCCGGCAGGCCAAGCCCCTGGAGTGACCGTGCGGGAGTGAGACGGCGTGGCGTTACGAGCGGTCGTTCGAAGCCTCAGCGAGCTGTGCATCACCGTCGGCATCCTGATCGTGCTCTTCGTCGTCCATCTCCTCTACTGGACGGGACTGCGCGCCGACAGTGCCTCCGACGACGAGATCGCCCGGCTCCAGAAGGAGTGGTCGTCCGGCCCCGTGGACGGCGGCTCCGGCGAGGGGGAGACCGGCGGCGCGGACGCGTCACCCAATGGTGGCCAGGACGGCGGACAGGCACGGGAGGGCAACGGCAGCGGCACCGGTGCACCCGGGCGGAGCGCGGCAGGCGTCGGCTACCGGGACGGCAGGTCCTTCGCCGTCATGTACATCCCCCGCTTCGGCCGCGACTGGTCCCGGCCCGTCCTGGAGAACACCCGCGCGACGACGCTGCGCAAGGGCCTCGGCCACTACACCCGCACGGCGGGCCTCGGACAGCGGGGCAACTTCGCGGTGGCCGGCCACCGCCGTACCTACGGAGACCCCTTCAAGGACTTCCCGAGGCTGCGCCCCGGCGACCATGTCTACGTCACCGACGGTGGCACCTGGTACACCTACACGCTCACCCGGCGCCCCTACCGCACCCTGCCAGGGGACACCGGAGTGCTCGATTCCGTTCCCGCGCCGGTCAACAAAGCCGCCACCCCCTTCGACCGCCCCGGCCGCTACCTCACCCTCACGACCTGTGATCCGGAGTGGGGCAGCAGCCACCGGCTGATCGCCTGGGCCCGCCTGGACGCCACCCGCCCGGCCGGCGAGGGGAGGCCGGACGCGCTCCAGGGCTGACGCCGTACCCTGACGCCGTACTCTTGGGTGGGCCGAACGGCACGCGTGCCCGGTGTGGCGCAGGAGGAGAGAGGACGGCATCGCGGGATGTACGGCTGGATCTGGCGGCATCTGCCGGGCAACGTGTACGTACGCGCACTGATTTCGATGGTGCTGGTGGTCGGGGTCGTCTTCCTGCTCTTCCAGTACGTCTTCCCGTGGGCGGAGCCGATGCTCCCGTTCAACGACGTGACGGTGGACGGCGCGGCCGACCACATCACCGGACTCACCGGCACAGTCCCCGGAGGTACGGCGTGAGCGCCCGCATCCTGGTAGTCGACAACTACGACAGCTTCGTCTTCAACCTCGTCCAGTACCTCTACCAACTCGGCGCCACCTGCGAGGTGGTGCGCAACGACGAGGTCGAGCCGCAGCACGCCGAAGAGGGATTCGACGGCGTACTCCTCTCCCCCGGCCCGGGCGCGCCCGAGGAGGCCGGGGTCTGCATCGGCATGGTGCGGCACTGCGCGACCCGCGAGATCCCGGTCTTCGGAGTGTGCCTCGGCATGCAGTCGATGGCCGTTGCCTACGGCGGTGTCGTCGGCCGGGCCCCGGAACTGCTGCACGGCAAGACCTCGGTGGTCTCCCACGAGGGCGCGGGCGTCTTCGCCGGGCTGCCCTCGCCCTTCACCGCGACGCGCTACCACTCGCTGGCCGTACGCGGCACACTCCCCGCCGAGCTGGAGATCACCGCCTGGACGGCGCCCGGTGGCGCAGCGGTCGACGGTGCCGATCTGGTGATGGGGCTGCGCCACCGCGAGCTCCCGGTCGAGGGCGTGCAGTTCCACCCCGAGTCCGTCCTCACCGAGGGCGGCCACCGGATGCTGGCCAACTGGCTGGTGCGGTGCGGGGACGCCGGGGCTGTGGAGCGCTCCGCGGGACTGGGGGTGCCGCGCGGAGCCGGATTCGGGACGGTCACGGGGTGACCACGGGCCACGGTGACGGCACAGGGGCGGGAGGGTACGGCTCCGACTCGGAGTACGACCCGTACCGTGCGGCCGTCGACGCCCTCGCCGACCCGCTCAACGACCCCCTTCCGGGCCAGCAACCGCAGCAGCAGCCGCCGCAGCCGGAGGTGACGCCGCAGCCGGGCCCGGTGGCGGCTGACGCCCTGTACGGGGCGGAGGCGGACCAGGAACCCGCTTGGTACGCGGCGGCACCGCGCGAGGCGTACGACGAGCCGTACCAGCCGTACGAGGCGTACGTGGAGCCCGTACAGCAGGCGCAGCAGCAGCCCCAGCCGCAGCCGCAGCAGCCTCAGCCGGTACAGCCGCCTCAGCAGGTACCGACGCCGGCTCCGCGGCAGCCGGACCCGCAGCAGTTCGTACAGGAACCCGACTTCGGCCGGCCGCAGGTGCCGGAGGGCGGGCACGACCCGTATGCGGCCGGGCGCTATCAGCCCTCCGAGCCCGAGACGGCGCTCGGCGGGGAGCGGGGCCGCACGGAGGACGGCACCACCGTGAGGCTGCGGAGGCCGCATCTGGAGGCGTTGGCGCGGCGGACCGGCGTCGAGGCACCCCGCGGGCGCCCGCACACCGAACGCCCGCCCGGACCCTCGCGGTTGGAGGCACGCAGGGCGGCCCGCGCGCTGCGGCCCGGGCCCGGCATCATCGCCAGTCGTGCCATCGGCGAGGTCTTCATCACCTGCGGTGTGCTGATGCTCCTCTTCGTCGCCTACCAGCTGTGGTGGACCAATGTCCTCGCCAACCAGCAGGCGGGCGGCGCCACCGACCAGCTCCACAAACAGTGGGACGAGCACAAGCCGGGTGACGGCACGGATCCGCGCAAGGCCGGTGCCTTCAAACCGGGCGAGGGCTTCGCGATCATCCACATGCCGAAGATCGACGTCACCGCGCCCATCGCGCAGGGCATCTCCAAGACGAAGGTGCTCGACAAGGGCATGGTCGGCCACTACGACGAGAAGCCCCTGAAGACCGCCATGCCGTGGGACAAGAAGGGCAACTTCGCGCTCGCCGGGCACCGCAACACCCATGGCGAACCGTTCCGCTACATCAACAAGCTGAAGTACGGGGATGTCGTCGTGGTGGAGACGCAGTCCAAGTACTACACGTACAAGGTGACGCGCCAGCTTCCGTCCACCTCCCCGTCCGACACGGGGGTGATCGGCCCGGTTCCGCCGAAGTCGGGCTACACGAAGCCCGGTCGCTACATCACGCTGACGACCTGCACACCGGAGTACACCTCGAAGTACCGTCTGATCGTCTGGGGCATCATGGTGGACGAACGTCCGCGCAGCAAGGGCAAGCCGGACGCGCTCGTCGACTGAACCCCGACGACGGGCGGGCCCGGGGCGATGACCAGCGAGAAAGCGGCGGAGGCGGCAACAGGTGAGCGAGGGCGAGCGGAACACTTCCGCTGAGGAGACCGCCGAGGAGGCGGAGTTCACCTCCGGTGAGGGCTCCGGTGCTTCTGACAGCGCCGGTTCCGCGGAGCCCGGCGCCGACTCCGCGGGATCCGGCCGTCCGTCCGCGTCGACGCCGCGCCGGGGGCTGATAGCCGGCGCGGTCGGCGTCTTCGGCGAACTCCTCATCACCGCCGGGCTGGTGCTCGCGCTGTTCGTCGTCTACTCGCTGTGGTGGACGAATGTCCTCGCCGACCGGCAGGCCAGGAAGGAGAGCGACCGCGTCCGCGAGCACTGGGCCGCCGACCGCGGCCCCGGAAACCTCGACACCCGGGACGGCATCGGCTTCCTGCACGTGCCGTCGATGTCGTCCGACGACATCCTGGTCAAGAAGGGCACCGACCCCAAGGAACTGAACCAGGGCATCGCGGGCTACTACACCAAGCCCGTCAAGTCAGCGCTCCCGCAGGACCAGTCCGGCAACTTCTCCCTCGCCGCACACCGGGACGGGCACGGGGCGAAGTTCCACAAGATCGACAAGATCGACAAGGGCGATCCGGTCGTCTTCGAGACGAAGAACACCTGGTACGTGTACAAGGTGTTCAAGACCCTGCCGCAGACGTCGAAGTACAACGTCGACGTGCTGGACCCGATCCCGAAGGGCTCGGGCATGAAGCAGCGGGGCCGCTACATCACCCTCACGACGTGCACGCCCGTCTACACCTCGCGCTACCGCTACATCGTCTGGGGCGAGTTGGTCCGCACGGAAGACGTCGACAAGGACCGCACGCCCCCTGCGGAGATCCGTTGAGCGAGCGCGGTGTTGAGGCCGTCGCTTTTTCCGCCGGACCCTGTACGCCGTGATTGCGCGCCGTCGCGCTGGGGGATATGAGGGGGCTTCGCCCCCTCATATCCTGAGACGAAGGGGGTGAGGGGGCGAAGCCCTCAGCGGCGGAGCTAGCCGAAGATGCCGCCGTCGCCGCCACCGCCGCCGTCGCCCTCGTCGGGGCCGCCGGGGCGGGTCATGATGTCGATCTTGTCGCCCTTCTTGCCCTGGGAGTTGGGGGGCGGGGTGGTGGTCACGACGAGGGCGTTGCCGCCTTGCGGACCATGGATGGTGCCGACGGTGAACCCGGCGTCTTGGAGGGCCTTCTTGGCGGCGGGGAGCTTCTGGTTGGTGACGTCCGGCACGGTGGCGGGCTCGTCGGCGGGCGCCTTGGCGACGGTCAGCGTGACGGTGCTGTCCTCCGCCTGCTTGGTGCCGGGCCCCGGGTTCTGCTTCAGCACGGTGCCGGCGGCCTTGGTCTCGTCGTCCTGTTCGGTCTTGGAGACCTTGAAGCCGAGCGCTTCGAGCTGGGACTTGGCCTTGTCGTAGGGCTGGTCGACCACGTTGGGCACGGTGGGCCGGGACTCGGTGGCCACGGTCAGCGTGACCGTGGAGCCCTTCTTGGCCTTCTCACCGGCGCCGGGGTCCTGGCCGATGACCGTACCGGCCTGCTGGTCCTCGGACTCCTGCTGCTTCTTGGCGACCTTGAAGCCGGCCTCTTGGAGCTTCTGCTTGGCGTCGGCGTAGACATCGCCCTCGACGCCCGGAACGCTGCGGGGCGCCTTGTCCCGCGGTCCCTTGGACATGATCATGTTGACGGTGGTGTCGGGCTCGACGCTCTCGCCGACCCCCGGGTCCGTCTTGCAGACGGTGCCCTTCTTCTCGTCGCAGAAGATGCTGTCGCCCTTGGTGGCCTTCAGCCCGGAGTTGCCGATCTGGTCCTCGGCCTCGGACGCGGACAGCCCTGTGACGTTGGGCACATCCACATCGTTGTTGGGCGAGTCGAGCAGCGCCTTGCCGACGAAGATCGCGCCGACGAGCACCAGGATCACGGCGAGCGCCAGCAGGATGGTCGACCACGGGTTCCTGCCCCTGCGACGGCTGTGCTGATCGTCGTAGTAGCCGCCGTCCTCCGAGCGCATCGGCGGCAGCATGGAGGTCTGCGGCTCCTGGGCGCGCAGTGCTGTGGTGGGCTGGTCCTCCGGGTAGCCGCCGGCGCCCATCGCGGCGGCGGCGACGGGCTGGCCGTCCAGGCACGCCTCGATGTCGGCGCGCATCTCGTCGGCGCTCTGGTACCGGTAGTCCGGATCCTTGACCAGCGCCTTCATCACGATCGCGTCCATGGCGGGCGAGATCTCGGGGTCGAAGGCGCTGGGCGGCTGCGGCTCCTCCCGTACGTGCTGGTAGGCGACCGCGACCGGGGAGTCGCCGATGAACGGCGGCCGTACGGTCAGCAGCTCGTACAGCAGACACCCGGTGGAGTACAGGTCGGAGCGGGAGTCGACGGTCTCGCCCTTGGCCTGCTCGGGCGAGAGGTACTGGGCTGTGCCGATCACGGCGGCCGTCTGCGTCATCGTCATACCGGAGTCGCCCATGGCGCGGGCGATGCCGAAGTCCATGACCTTGACCTGGCCGTTGCGCGTCAGCATGACGTTCGCGGGCTTGATGTCGCGGTGGACGATGCCGTTGCGGTGGCTGTACTCCAGCGCCTGGAGGATGCCGACACACATCTCCATGGCCCGCTCGGGCAGCAGCTTACGGCCGGAGTGCAGCAGCTCCCGCAGCGTGGAGCCGTCCACGTACTCCATGACGATGTACGGGATGGAGACCCCGTCGACGTAGTCCTCGCCCGTGTCGTACACCGCGACGATCGCCGGGTGGTTGAGCGAGGCTGCCGACTGGGCTTCGCGGCGGAAGCGGGCCTGAAACGAGGGATCGCGGGCGAGGTCGACGCGGAGCGTCTTGACCGCGACCGTACGGCCCAGCCGGGAGTCCTGCGCGAGGTAGACCTCGGCCATGCCTCCGCGGCCGAGCACCGAGCCCAGCTCGTACCGGCCGCCTAGGCGACGCGGCTCTTCCATAGTCTCCAGCCCTCTCCGGTCTTCCGTGCCGCGGCGCGTGAAACTCCCCCAGCCTTCGGCCGGGCGGTGCCCCCAGGCTTGCGACACGGCGGTGTGCTGCTCGGCATACGGTACCCGCCACAGGGTGCGTGCCTGATGTGGCCGTGGTGACCGGGCTCACCCGATGCTGCTGGCGTGCGTCACTGCTTCCCGTCGAGGACGGCCTCCATCACGCTCTTGGCGATGGGGGCTGCCAGCTTGCCGCCTGCAATGTCGCTGCGGAGTGTGTCGGAACTCTCCACCACGACAGCGACAGCGACGGGAGATCCGTCACTCGTCTTCGCGTACGAGATGAACCAGGCGTACGGATTGTCCTTGTTGTTCTCGCCGTGCTGTGCGGTACCGGTCTTGCCACCGACCGTGACGCCGGGGATCTTGCCCGACTCTCCGGTGCCCTTCTCGACGACCGTCTCCATGGCCGACTGAAGCTTCTGTGCGTTCTCCGGCGAGACCGGCTGGCTCAGCTCCTTGGGCTTGGTCTGTTCGACCACGTTCAGGTTCGGCGCCACGAGCTGGTCCACCATGTAGGGCTTCATCAGCTTGCCGTCGTTGGCGACGGCGGCGGCGACCATGGCCATCTGGAGCGGAGTGGCGCGGTTGGACGCCTGGCCGATACCCGCCATGGCGTTCTGCGGCCGGTTGTCCTTGGGGTAGATGCTGGGCGCCGGCCGGACCGGGGTGTCCTGCGAGTCGTCGTTCTGGTCGCGGTTGAAGCCGAACTTCTCGGCCTCCTTCATCATCTCCTCGTTGCTGAGCTGGTCGCTCATCTTGGCGAAGACGGTGTTGCAGGACCACTGGAGCGCGACGCGGACGGAGGCGTTCTTGCAGGCCGGGTTGTTGCCCTCGTTGCCCAGGTTCTTCTGGGTCTGCGGCAGCCTGTACGGGTCTTCCGAGTCGGTCTTGGAGTCCAGGTCGTACTTGCCGCTCTCCAGCCCCGCCGCCGCGGTGACGACCTTGAACGTCGAGCCGGGCGGATAGGTCTGCCGCAGCGCCCGGTTGAGCATCGGGTCGTCTTCGTTGTTCTTCTTCTGCAGCCCGTTGAACGCCTTGCTGTCCTTCTTGCTGGTGCCGGAGAAGGCGGACGGGTCGTAGGAGGGCTTGTTGGCCAGCGCGAGGATGGCGCCGGTCTTCGGGTTGATCGCCGCGACCGCGCCCTTCTTGTCACCGAGCCCGTCGTAGGCGGCCTTCTGGGCCTTGGCGTTGAGCGTCGTGACGACGTTGCCGCCCTTCTGCGGCTTGCCGGTGATCATGTCGATGGTGCGGTTGAAGAACAGCCGGTCGTCGTCGCCGGTGAGTATCGGGTCGTACAGCTTCTCCAGCTGGTTGGCACCGAACGCCTGCGAGGCGTAGCCGGTGACCGGCGACCACAGCTTGCCGTTCTTGTAGGTGCGCTTGTACTTGAAGTCGTTGCCGTTGACGACCGTGGAACCGGTGACCGACTTGCCGTCGACGATGATGTTGCCGCGCGGCTGGGCGTAGCGCGCGATGTCGACCCGTCTGTTCTTCGGGTCGGTCTTGAGCTCGTCGGCCTGGACGAACTGCAGCCAGTTGGTCCGTACAAGGAGGGCCAGAACCAGCAGACCGCAGAAGATCGCGATGCGGCGCAGGGGCTTGTTCACGGTCGGACCACCTGAGTCATCTCGGCGTCGGGTGACGGGGCGGGCGCGGGCGCCGGACGGCGGGCGGTGTCGCTGATCCTGATCAGGATGCCGAGCAGTGCCCAGTTGGCGAGCACCGAGGAGCCGCCGGACGCCAGGAACGGCATGGTCATACCGGTCAGCGGGATCAGGCCCATCACGCCGCCCGCGACGACGAAGACCTGGAGCCCGAACGCGCCCGAGAGGCCGACCGCCAGCAGCTTGCCGAACGGGTCACGGGCGGCGAGCGAGATACGGACCCCGCGCTCGACGATCAGCCCGTAGATGACGAGAACCGCCATCATGCCGGTCAGCCCGAGCTCCTCGCCGACCGTGGCGAGGATGAAGTCGGAGTTGGCGGCGAAGCCGATGAGGTCCGAGTTGCCCTGGCCCCAGCCGGTGCCGAGCACCCCGCCGGAGCCGAATGCCCACAGGGCCTGGGCGATCTGGTCGCTCTGCGCCATCGTCTCCTTGGCGAAGGGGTGCAGCCACGCCTGGACGCGGTCCTGCACATGCGGCTCGAACGTGGCCACCGCCGTGGCGCCGCCCGCCGACAGGAGCAGACCGAAGACGATCCAGCTCGTGCGCTCGGTGGCGACGTACAGCATGATCACGAAGAGACCGAAGAAGAGCAGCGAGGTGCCCAGGTCCGTCTCGAAGACCAGAATCATCAGGCTCAGCGCCCAGATGACGAGGATCGGCCCCAGGTCCCGGCCACGCGGCAGATACAGCCCCATGAAGCGGCGGGAGGCCAGCGCCAGCGCATCGCGTTTCACCATCAGATAGCCCGCGAAGAACACCGCAAGGATGATCTTCACGAACTCGCCGGGCTGGAGGTTGATGAAGCCCAGGTTCACCCAGATCCGGGCGCCGTTCACCGGCGGGAAGAACATCGGCAGGACCAGCAGGACCAGGCCGACGGCCATGGAGATGTAGGTGTAGCGCTGCAGCACCCGGTGGTCCTTGAGGAACATCAGGATCGCCACGAACAGCGCCAGCCCGATCGCCGAGTACAGCAACTGCTTGGGGGCGTCCGGCGTGAAGGCGCCGAACAGGTCCTCGGCGCGCTGCTGCAGCCGCTCCGACTGGTCCAGCCGCCAGATCAGCACCAGGCCGAGCCCGTTGAGCAGGGTCGCCAGCGGCAGCAGCAGCGGGTCGGCGTACGGCGCGTACCGGCGCACCACCAGATGGCCGACTCCCGCCAGCAGCACCATCCCGCAGCCGTAGCCGAGCATGCCCGAGGGCAACTCGTCGTGGATGGCCAGTCCCACATTGGCGTACGCGAAGACCGGGACGAGCACCGCGAAGATGAGCATCGCCAGCTCGGTGTTGCGGCGGCTCGGCAGTCCGCCGGAGGACACGGTGGTGTTGCTGCCCGTGTTGGTGAGGTTGCTCATGCCTGTGCCGCCCCCTACGGCCCGGTGCACTGCTTGGCCAGCTCCTGCTGCTTCTCCGAGAGTTCGGGGCTCGGCGAGGGAGTGCTGGAGGCGGCGTCAGTGGTGTCGTTGGTGGAGCCGGAGGTGAAGGCGGCGTTGTGGGCGGTGCCCACACCGGCGGTGCCCTGGCCGACGCCCGCGGTACCGGTGCCCGTACCGGCGGTGCCGGTGCCGGTGCCGCCGTTGGTGGCCGCGTCACCGGGCGTGTTCTGCTCGTCCTTGCGCTGCTTTTCGGAGTCCTTGTTCCCGCCCTTGTCCCCGGGCTCCTTGGGCTGCTTCTTCTCCTCGGCGACGATCTTGCAGACCTTCGCCTGCTCGCTCAGCTCGTCCAGCTTGTCGCGGGCCTCGTCCTTGCTGCCCATCGCGATCGTCTCGCGGAGCTCCTTGCGCTGGAAGCCGGCCAGGTACTTGAGTTCGATCTCGGGGTGGTCCTGGTCGACCTTGTGCAGCTTGACGCCCGCCAGCTCCTGGTTGATGCCGCGGTAGAGGGCGACGTGGCCCTCGTTGGAGCCGACGTAGTACTGCGTCTGCGTCCAGCGGTAGCCGCCGTACAGTCCGCCGCCGGCCACGGCCAGCGCCAGCGCGATCCACAGCGAGCGCTTGAGCCAGCGCCCCTTGCCCTTGCCGGGCTTGGCGAAGTCCGCGTCGGTGTAAGGGCCGAAGGCTCCGGGGGGCGCCCCCGGGTCGGCGTTCGGGGGGCCGAACCCTTCCGGAGCGCCGGGCTGGCCCTGCTGCGGCACTCCGCCGCCGCGCCCCAGTTCGGCGGCGCGGGCCGCGGGGGTGCTGCGGGCCGCGCTGTCGCCGCCCAGCGGCTGCTGGCTCTCGGCGACCGCGCCCACGATGATGGGGGTGTCGTTGAGCTGGCCGTGCAGGGTGTCCTCGGGGCCGAGGGCGTCCACGTCCAGCACATCGGCGACGATGCAGGTGATGTTGTCGGGGCCGCCGCCGCGCAGCGCGAGCTGGATCAGCTCCTGCACGGTGTCCTGCGGGCCGTGGTAACTGGCCAGCGTCTCTTCGATCGTCTGGTGCGAGACGACTGCCGAGAGCCCGTCCGAGCACAGCAGATAGCGGTCGCCGGCCCGTACTTCGCGGATCGACAGGTCCGGCTCCACATGGTCGCCGCTGCCCAGCGCCCGCATCAGCAGCGAGCGCTGCGGGTGCGTGGTGGCCTCTTCCTCGGTGATCCGGCCCTCGTCCACCAGCCGCTGCACCCAGGTGTGGTCCTGGGTGATCTGCGTGAGCTGGCCGTCCCGCAGCAGATAGGCGCGGGAGTCGCCGACGTGTACGAGGCCGAGCCGTTGGCCCGTCCACAACAGCGCGGTCAGCGTGGTGCCCATGCCCTCGAGCTGGGGGTCCTCCTCGACCATGACGCGCAGTTGGTCGTTGGCGCGCTGCACGGTCGTACCGAGGGAGGTGAGGATGTCCGAGCCGGGGATGTCCTCGTCGAGCTGGACCATCGCTGAGATCACCTCGGAGGAGGCGACCTCGCCGGCGGCCTGGCCGCCCATCCCGTCGGCGACCGCGAGCAGCCGTGGACCGGCGTAGCCGGAGTCCTCGTTGTGCTCGCGGATCATGCCGTCGTGTGATCCGGCCGCAAAGCGCAGTGACAGGCTCATGCGCACCTCGCCCGTCGGCTCCGGGTACATCCGCACGGTGCCCACCCTCCGGTCGTCATGTCGGTACTACTTCCGCAGCTCGATGACCGTCTTGCCGATACGGATCGGCGCTTCGAGCGGGATCGGCGTCGGTGTGGTGAGCCGGGTCCGATCGAGATAGGTGCCGTTGGTCGACCCGAGATCCTCGACGATCCACTTTCCGTCACGGTCCGGGTAGATCCTGGCATGCCGGCTGGACGCGTAGTCGTCGTCCAGCACGATCGTGGAGTCGTGCGCGCGGCCCAGCGTGATGGTCTGCCCCTGGAGGGCCACGGTGGTGCCGGTGAGCGACCCCTCGGTGACGACCAGTTTGGTGGGAGCGTTCCGGCCGCGCCCGCGCCTGCCGCCGCTCTGCGGGGGCTGCTGGGGCTGGGGCCGTTGCGCGGGGCGCTGTGCTTCCGCCCGCCGGGCGGTGCGCTGAGTCACCCTGGTGCCGAACAGGTCACTTCTGATGACCTGGATGGACACGATGACGAACAGCCACAGTACGGCGAGAAACCCCAACCGCATGACCGTGAGGGTCAGCTCTGACATTGCCCCCGCTTCACCCTTCGGCTTGCCGGTAAATGATCGTGGTACTGCCCACGACGATGCGTGAGCCGTCGCGGAGCGTAGCGCGCGTGGTGTGCTGTCCGTCTACCACGATTCCGTTTGTGGAGCCCAGATCCTGGATCGAGGAGGGGTTTCCCGCGCGGATCTCGCAGTGGCGGCGCGAGACCCCGGGGTCGTCGATCCGCACGTCGGCCTCCGTGCTGCGGCCGAGCACCAGGGTCGGGCCGGAGATCTGGTGGCGGTTGCCGTTGATCTCGACCCAGCGCCGCGTCTCGGTGCCCGGCAGCGGGCCCGCGCCGCTGGACGGACCCGGCGCATAGGTGGGCGGGGCCGTGGGCGCGGGCGGCGCCGAAGCGGGCGGCGGCGGATAGCCCGCACCCGCACCCGCACCTGCGGCGCCGGCCTGCGTCGGGCCACCGCGCTGCTGTGGCTGCGAGGTGCTGGAGGCGAGGGTGCGGCTGCGTACGCGGTAGAGGCCGGTGTCGAGATCGTCGGCCTTCTCCAGACTGACCTTGATCGGGCCCATGAACGTGTAGCGCTGCTGCTTGGCGTAATCCCGCACCATGCTGGCGAGTTCGTCGCCGAGCTGGCCCGAGTAAGGGCTGAGTCGCTCGTAGTCCGGCGGGCTGAGTTCGACGACGAAGTCGTTGGGGACAACCGTGCGCTCGCGATTCCAGATTGTCGCGTTGTTGTCGCACTCCCGCTGGAGGGCGCCCGCGATCTCCACGGGTTGCACCTCGGACTTGAACACCTTCGCGAAGGTGCCGTTCACGAGACCCTCGAGTCGCTGCTCGAACCGCTTCAGTACTCCCACGACGCACCTCCTTCCCAGATGCTCTCCGACCTAGTGCCTGCTTCGTGCCTAGTGCCTGGTGCCTGCTCGCATGCCTGCTTCGTGCCTGGTGCCGTGCTTCGTACCTGTTTCCCAGTGTCCGGGATCCGGGCACGACGCTTCTGCGGTACTGCTTACTGATCGTATCCACGCGCGAGGAAATCGACTGGTTCCCCACCGGGGCCCGGTGCTCAAGTGTTGCCCCTCACAGTGGTCCGCGCGTGCCCCCGCCCACAGTCGCTCGTACCGCTCTACACCCTCGCATGGATAGTAGAGCGCCCGCGCTGGGTCCCGCACCGAGTGTCCTGCGGAGGGGGTCCGAGCAGGGGCGGAATACGGATGTGAGTCCACCCCGGACAGCGTGCTAATCTTCTGGATGTCGGCAGGCGCCCCACCGGGCGAAGCGACAACACCCGATGCGCGGGTGGCGGAATAGGCAGACGCGCTGGATTCAGGTTCCAGTGTCCGAAAGGACGTGGGGGTTCAACTCCCCCCTCGCGCACAGAAGAAGGCCCCCACCGGGTTCCGGTGGGGGCCTTATCTCTGTCTGCTCGCAGTGCTCGCGCCGTGACCCTTCGCATTGGGGCCCCGGGCGAACCTGCCGTCTCAGGCGGCGAGCTGGGTCGCGAGGGTCTTGCCGCGGGTCTGGGCCGCCTCGTGCGCCTTGGCGCGGGACTCCCTGGCCAGGTCGATGAGCTTTTCCATGCCGGGCGTCGTCTCGGCCAGCGTGAGCTCCGGCACGATGAACTCGACATCCAGCCCGAGGGTGCCCTCGCCCAGCACCTTCTCCAGGTAGGGCAGTACGAATTCGAAGCTCTCGCGCGGGGTGCCCGGGCCGTAGCCGCCGCCGCGGCTGGCGACCACCGTGGCCGGCTTGCCGGCTGCCGTCGGGTTCTCCGTGCCGGCGGTGCGGCCCATGATGATCACGTGGTCCAGCCACGCCTTGAGGGTCGAGGGAACCGTGTAGTTGTACATCGGGGCGCCGATCAGCACCGCGTCCGCCTGCTCCAGCTCGGTGGTCAGCTGCTCGCGCAGTGCGAAGGCGGCAGCCTGCTCAGCGGTGTGGTTCTGGGGAGGTATGAAGCCTGCGGCCGCGACCACGTCCTGCAGATGCGGGATCGGGTCGGCGTTGAGGTCGCGGTAGATCACCTTTCCGTCCGGGTGCTGGGCCTCCCATGCCTCGCGGAAAGAGGCGGTGACGGAGCGGGAGGCGGAGGCACCGTCCGGGTGGACCGAGGTGTCGATGTGCAGGAGGGTGGCCATGGGGGACTCCTAGTGATTCGTAAGCTGTCGAACTTTCCGACGTAACTAGTTATAACACAGCCACTTACTTTTCTGCACCTACTTGCCCGCACGCAGTACCCTGGTGGCATGTCAGAGCTTGGAGAGATGCGCGACCTGCCGCCGGAGCGCGCCACGGCCGCTGCGGTCTGCACCGAGCCGGAGAGCGCCATCACGCGCGTCTTTCACCTGCTCGGCAAGCGGTGGACGGGGCTGATCCTGGCTGCGCTGATGAGCGGCCCGGGACACTTCGCCGAGCTGCGCCGTGCTGTGCCGGGCATCAGTGAGCGGATGCTCTCCGACCGGCTCACCGAGCTTGCGGCCTTCGGCCTGGTCTCCCGGTCCGTCGAGGAGGGCCCGCCGCTGCGGGTCAGCTACAGCCTCACCGACTCCGGGCACGCCCTGCGGCCCGCCATGGTCGAGCTCACGCGCTGGGCGGACGGTCACCTTCCGCTGTCGGCCGCTTCCTGTCCGGAGGCGTTCCGGGAGTGACCGGAGGCGTTCCGGGGGTGGGTCGGGGCGTCGCGGTCGTAGGGTGGTGGCGATGAACGCCAACTCCCCCGCCGAGGCGAGCGAAGATCCGAGGGCGAGCGAAGACCCGACGGTGAGCGAAGGCCCCACAGCAGGCGAAGAGCCCGGTACCGAGCGCCTCGAGAAGGCGGTGCGGGCCGCGGAGACCGCACTGATCGAGTACGAGATCGCGGTCGAGACCTTCCGGGTCGAGGTGGAGAACTTCTCCCGGCTGCACCATCAGCGGCTCGGCCCCGTCTACGCCCGGCTCGACGAGCTCGACGCGCAGATCGCCGAGGCGATCGCGGCCCGTACCGGGGATCCCGAGGACATCCGCAAGGCCGACGCGGCACGTGGCGCCGTGCTGCCGATGCCGCAGGTCGATGAGCTCTTCTTCGGCTGGATCGACTCGAACGGCATGCTTCCCGAGGCCCAGGCGATGCTCAACGAGCAGCCCGTCAGCCCTCCGAGCCGGGTACGGCCCAGCGAGGAGGCCCGTAAGGCGTACCGGGACCTGGTCCGCAAGGCACACCCCGACCTCGCCCAGGACGAGGCGGAGCGCGAGCGGCGGGAGGCGTTCCTCGTGCGGGTGAACAAGGCGTACGCGGAGGGCGACGCGCCCGCGCTCGCCGCGCTCGCCGAGGAGTGGGAAGCGGGCCCGCTGCCCGAACCCGTGGCCGAACTGCTGCGCAGCGAAGAGCTGTACGCGCGGCTGGAGTGGCTGGCGCAGCGCAAGGAGATGCTCGCCGCGATGGCCACGGAGCTGGAGGAGTGTGCGATCGGGGCAATGCTGAAGCTGGCGCCCGACGACCCCGACACGCTGCTGGAAGAGATCGCCGAGCAACTGCTCGGGCAGGTGGCCGAGCGCGAGCGCGAGCTCGCCCGGCTGAGAGAGGGAGAGCAGGAATGAACGCCCTTCCCGGGCAGGTGCCGCAGACGGACGCCGCTTCCGTACCGGCCGACGCGCTGCTGCTGGACGTCCGTGAGGACGACGAGTGGGCCGCCGGGCGGGCTCCCGGCGCCCTGCATATTCCGATGAGCGAGTTCGTCGCGCGGCAGGGCGAGCTGACCGAACGGCTGGGCGAGGGCGGGCGGGTGTATGTCGTCTGCCGCGTCGGTGGTCGTTCGGCGCAGGTCGCGGCCTACCTCGCCCAGCAGGGCGTGGACGCGGTCAACGTCGACGGCGGCATGCTCGCCTGGCACGCCGCGGGGCGCCCCCTGGAGGGCGACACGGAGTCCGCCTTCGTACGCTGACGGCCGCCCCTCCGCCTGCCGTTGTCGGGCAGCCCCGCGCCATTGCGGGCCAGGAGGTCAGCCGGTGGCCAGCAGGTCGGCGAGAGCCGCTTCGTGGGCGGCTGCGGGGCCGTAGGAGAGTTCCCATTGCTTGGCCCAGGCGTGGAACCGGTGCAGGGGATAGTCGGTGTCGGCGCCCATGCCGCCGTGCAGGTGCTGGGCCGTCTGCACGACTCTCCGTACTCCGTCGGCCGCCCACATCTTGGCGACCGCCACATCGACCGGGTCGAGCCGCCAGGCCGCCTGCCAGAGGGTGGCCTCCATCGCACGCAGATCGATATAGCGGTCGGCCGCCTGGACGGCCACTGCCTGGAACGTGGCGACGGGGAACCCGAACTGCTCGCGGTGGCTGACGTATTCGCTGGTCATCTCCAGCACCCGACTGCCCAGGCCGAGCGCCAGCGCACAGGTGCCGGTGGCCAGCAGCCGATGCAGCCGGCCGGGAGCCTCCGGGTCGTCGATGACGTCGCGCGACGGTACGCGTACGGCTTCCAGCGCTGTCTCGGCGTAGCGCTCGCCGTTGGTGGACGCCTGCTCGGCGAGGGAGACGCCCTCGGTGCCGGGCGCCAGGAACGCCAGCAGCGGGCGGCCCTCGGCCGTGTGTGCCGGGACGACGGTGAGGTCCGCGGTGGCCGCCCACGGTACGGCGGTCTGTACGCCGTCCAGCACCCAGCCGTCCCCGCCGGGTGCCGCGCTCGCCGTCACGGCGTGCTCGGCGGGCTCATGGCCCGTACGTCCCTGCCCGGCGACCGTGACCACCAGCTCGCCCGCCGCGATCCGGGGCAGCAGCGCGGCGCGTGACTCCTCGGTGCCGTACGTGGCGAGGGCCAGGGCCGCCGCGCTGGTCTCCAGCAGTGGTACGCGCGCCAGCACGCGGCCCGCCTCGCGCAGCACCAGGCACAGCGCCACCGGGTCGAGCTCCAGGCCGCCGTGCTCGCGGGGTACGGCAAGACCGAGCAGGTCGGAGTGGGCCAGCCGCTGCCACAGCGCCCGGTCGAAGTCGTCGGCGACCGCTCCCGGTGTCAGCGCCGGGCTGTCCACGGCATCGGGCGACACCGGTGAGAAGACGGCCTTGGCGGCTTCCTGGGCCGCCTGCTGCTCTTCGCTGAAGCTGAAGTCCATGGCGCTCTCCCCGGGTGCTGCCTCTGAACGGGACGCTGAACTGACGCGCCGTCAGGTTAGGGGCGGATGCCTGAACTCACCAGAGGGCGGACTTCATCGGGGGCGGGCGCCTTGGCCCTCATGCGTCGAAATCGACCTCCACCTTCTCGGTGAGCGGATGCGACTGGCACGCCAGCACATACCCCGCGTCCAACTCCTCCGGTTCCAGCGCGAAGTTGCGGTCCATATGGATCTCCCCGCCGAGCAGCCGGGCCCGGCAGGTGCCGCAGACCCCGCCCTTGCAGGCGTACGGGGCGTCGGTCCGGTTCCGCAGCACCGTCTCCAGCAGCGTCTCGCCCTGGTGCGCGGGCCAGCTGCCGCCGCGGCCGCCCAGGGTGGCGCTCACCGTGGCGGAGCCGGATATCGCCCGGGCGCCCGGCGGCGGAGCGGACGCGGCCGCAACAGCCGTGTCCGCGTGGAAGATCTCCTGGTGGACGCGGGCCCTGGACACGCCCAGCGCCCGCAGTGCCTCGGTCGCGCCCTCGACCAGCCCCAGGGGGCCGCACAGATACCAGCCGTCCGTCTCCCGCACCCCGGACTCGGAGAGGAGGGCGGGCAGCAGCGCGGTCAGCCGCTCCGCGTCCAGCCGGCCGGAGGGCAGCCCGCTGTGCTGCTCCTCCCGAGAGAGGGCCGTCACCAGGTGGAAGCGGTCGGGATAGCGGTCCTTGAGGTCGGCGACCTCCTCCAGGAACATCGTCGAAGCCGTGGTGCGGTCGCTGCGTATCAGGCAGAAGCGGGCCGCCGGCTCGCGGGCCAGCAGCGTGCCGGCCATGGACAGCACGGGCGTGATGCCGCTGCCGCCCACCACTGCGGCGAACCGGCCCGGGGCGGGCTGCAGTACGAAGCGGCCGATGGGCGGCAGCACTTCGACGGTGCTGCCCTCGGTCAGTTCCTTGAGCGCGTACGTGGAGAACTCGCCGCCCTCCACCAGCCGGATACCCACCCGCAGTGTCGGGGGACGGGACCGGGCCGGGTCGCACAGCGAGTAGGTGCGGCGGATCTCCTCGCCTCGCTCGTTCACCCGCCGCAGCGTGAGGTGCTGGCCGGGGGCATGGCCGAAGATCTCGCGCAGCTCGGGCGGGACGTCGAGGGTGAGCGCGGCCGAGTCGTCCGTCAGCCGCTCGACCGAGCGGACGCGCAGTGGGTGGAAGGTCGGCACTGTCGGCACCCTCAGACCTCCTTGAAGTGGTCGAACGGCTCCCGGCATTCGGTGCAGCGGCGCAACGCCTTGCAGGCCGTGGAGGAGAACCGGCTGAGCAACTCCGTTTCGGCCGAACCGCAGTGCGGGCAGCGCACCGGCTCCGGCTCCTGGGCGGAGGGTGGCGGCGCGGAGGGCGGTGCGGTGGGCTGGAGTGCGGAGGGCTCCGGCGCCGACGGTCGGGGCGCCGAGTGCTGCGGTGGCCGGGGGGCTGCATGCCGGGTGGGGGAGAGGCCCACCAGGACCGGGCCCGCGGCACGGGCTCCGGCGCGGGGCGGCGCGATGCCGTGCTCGGCGAGCTTGCGGCGGCCCTCCGCGCTGATGTCGTCGCTCGACCAGGGCGGCGCGAGCACCGTACGGACCTCGACCCGCTCGGCGCCGGCTTCCTGGCGCAGCACGCTTTCGATGTCGGCCGCCATCGCCTCGATCGCCGGGCAGCCGGTGTAGGTGGGGGTCAGCTCGACCAGCACCTGTCCGGGCTCCGGCTCCACCACCCGGCGCAACACACCCAGCTCGCCGAGGCTGATCACCGGCAGCTCGGGATCGGGCACGGATCCGGCCAGCTCGGCGAGTGACGCGGTCCGGGAGCGGCGTCCGGCGGCGGTTGACGGCGTCACCATGTCGCCCCCGGGTGGCTGCGGTGCAGATGCTGCATCTCGGCGAGCAGTCGGCCGAACGGTTCCGTGTGCAGCCCTTGGCGGCCCGCACCGGCGGACCAGGCGCCTTCGCTGGGGCCCTCCGGGACGGTGAGCCCGGCGCGGGAGAAGACCTCATGGATGCGCGCGTTCCACTCCTCGGTCAGCTCCTGCCACTTCACCTCCAGGCCCTCGATCGGCTGGAACAGCTCGCCCGTGTACCGCCACAGTGTGTCCGCGGCGCGCTGGGTGCGGGCGTGGCTCTCCTCCGTGCCGTCGCCCAGCCGCAGCGTCCACTGCTCGGCGTGGTCGCGGTGGTAGGCCGTCTCGCGGACCGCCTTGGCCGCCAGCGGGAGCACCGGTGACAGCTGGGCGTAGAGCGGCAGTTGGTAGGTGGAGAAGTAGAGCTGCCGGACGATGGTGAGCGCGAAGTCGCCGTTCGGCTGCTCCACCAGCTGGCAGTTGCGGAAGGCGCGTTCCTCCCGCAGGAAGGCGATCTCGTCCTCGCTGCCCAGTACGTCTGCGAGCCCGGCGTAGAGCGCGCGGGCCTGGCCCAGCAGATCCAGCGCGATGTTGGCCAGCGCCACCTCCTCCTCCAGGACGGGGGCGTGGCCCGCCCATTCGCCGAGGCGGTGGGAGAGGATCAGCGCGTCGTCGCCGAGGGGAAGGGTGGCCAGGGCCTGCGGTGCTGTGGCCGTCACAGGTTCCGCACCCCTTCCGGGACCTCGTAGAACGTCGGATGGCGGTAGGGCTTGTCGGCGGCGGGCTCGAAGAAGGGGTCCTTCTCATCCGGCGAGGAGGCGGTGATCTCGCTGGAGGGCACCACCCACAGGGAGACGCCCTCACTGCGGCGGGTGAACAGGTCCCGTGCGTTGCGGAGCGCCATCTGGGCGTCCGGCGCGTGCAGGCTTCCCGCGTGGGTGTGCGAGAGGCCGCGCCTGCTGCGTACGAAGACCTCCCACAGGGGCCAGTCGGCGCTCATGGCTCAACTCCTCGCTGCCCGGGGGGCGGTCGTCCGGTCCTGGGCCGCGCGGGCTGCCTGTTTGGCGGCGTGCGCCGCGGCCGCCTCGCGGACCCAGGTGCCGTTCTCATGGGCCGTACGGCGCTGATTCAGCCGCTGTTCGTTGCAGGGGCCGTTGCCCTTGAGCACCTCGCGGAACTCCTGCCAGTCGATGGCGCCGAAGTCCCAGTGGCCCCGCTCCTCGTTCCAGCGCAGCTCGGGGTCGGGCAGGGTGAGGCCCAGCGCTTCCGCCTGCGGGACGCAGATGTCCACGAAGCGCTGCCGCAGCTCGTCGTTGGAATGCCGCTTGATCTTCCATGCCATGGACCGGGCGCTGTGTGCCGACTCGTCGTCCGGCGGGCCGAACATCATCAGCGACGGCCACCACCAGCGGTTCACCGCGTCCTGCGCCATCGCGCGCTGTGCCTCGGTGCCGCGGGCCAGGGCCAGCAGCAGTTCGTAGCCCTGGCGCTGGTGGAAGGACTCCTCCTTGCAGATCCGGACCATGGCGCGGGCGTACGGGCCGTACGAGCAGCGGCACAGGGGCACCTGGTTGGTGATGGCGGCGCCGTCCACCAGCCAGCCGATGGCGCCGATGTCCGCCCAGGTCAGCGTGGGGTAGTTGAAGATCGAGGAGTACTTTTGGCGGCCCGCGTGCAGCTTGTCGAGCAGTTCGTCGCGCCCCGTGCCCAGCGTTTCGGCCGCGCCGTAGAGATACAGGCCGTGGCCCGCCTCGTCCTGCACCTTGGCCATCAGGATCGCCTTGCGGCGCAGCGAGGGAGCGCGGGTGATCCAGTTGGCCTCCGGCTGCATGCCGATGATCTCGGAGTGCGCGTGCTGGGCGATCTGGCGGACGAGAGTGGAGCGGTAGGCGTCCGGCATCCAGTCCCTCGGCTCGATCCGCTCGTCGGCGGCGACGGCCGCGTCGAAGGCGGCCTGCAGGGCGCGTTCGGCCTCGGGGTCCGCCGTACGCCCCGGCCCGGCCGGGTCCGGCGCCCCGTCCGCGCCCCTCCCCGCTCCGTTGCCGTGCGGCGGCGATGTCACCGATGTCATACGTGCCCCCTGATCCCTCGGCATCCAGCCTACCGACCGATCGTTCGGTTCAATCAAGCATGGGTGCGGGTTCCGGGCCTGTCAAGGGCGAATGCCGCGGACCGGCGGGGCCAGCAGCGCCCGCCCCAGTACCCTCTGAGAGTCTCTGAGGCGGACCGGCCCGGTCATGGGCATGGAGAACATGGGGAGCAGGGGTAGGGCATGGAGCCAGCGGCGCACCAGGCGCCCGGGGGGGAAGGCATGCGCGGGATCGCCGCGCTCTCGCTGCCCGCGCGGATCTTCGTCGCGATAGCCGTGGCCGTCGTCACGGTCGGGATCGCGTTCCACGTGGCGATGGTCTTCTTGCAGACGGCCCCGGACAACACCATCAGCAAACGGCACGGGGAGCTCGTCGACTCGTACGTCCTCCCGGAATTCGAGCGCAACTGGAAGCTGTTCGCCCCCAACCCCCTCCAGCAGAACGTCGCTGTTCACGCCCGTGCGACCGTCGCCGAGCTCGACGGCACCACCCAGACCACCGGCTGGGTCAACCTCAGCGCCATGGACGGCGAGGCCATCCACGGCAATCCGGCCCCCAGCCACACCCAGCAGAACGAGCTGCGCCGCGCCTGGGAGTTCTACGTCGACAACCACGACGAGAAGGGCAAAGCCTTCGGTCTGCGCGGCCGGCTCTCCGAGCAGTACATCAAGCGGATCGTGATGCGGCGCTTCGGGCCCGAACTCAACGGTGGCAGCGTCGAGCGCATCCAGGTGCGCTCCGCAGTCACCCCGGTCGCGCCGCCCGAGTGGAGCGACGAACGGTACGTCGTGAAGACCAGGTACACCGTGCAGCCCTGGTGGCAGGTCACCAGCGCCGACCTTCCGGGAGGCGGCAAGTGACGGACGAGGGACGGTACATGGGGATCGACGGACCGCGCGCGCGGATCGAGCGGTGCGTCTCGCACGGCCTGACCAGGATCACCGCACAGGCGCTCGGCCCCTACCAGACGGCGATCGTCCGGATCGGTTTCGGCGCTGCATGGCTGTTCTTCCTGCTGCGGGAGTGGCCGCACCGGCAGGAGCTCTACGGGCCGGACAGTCCGTGGACCTGGGGGCTGGCCCGGCAGCTGATCGAGGACAACGACGCCTTCACAGTTCTGATGTGGTCCAGCAGCAACAGCTGGTTCCAGCTGGTCTATCTCGTCGCTGTCGCGGCTTCCGTCGCTGTGCTGCTCGGCTGGCACACCAGGGCCGCCACCGTGCTGTTCATGGTCGGGGTGCTCTCGCTGCAGAACCGCAGCGTCTTCATGGGTGACGGCGGGGACAACATCATCCATCTGATGGCGATGTACCTCGTCTTCATCCGCTGTGCGCAGGTGTGGTCCCTGGACGCCCGGCGGGCCAAGCGCGCCCGGGAGCGCCAGGAGGCGACCGCGGATCTCCAGGAGGTGACGGGGGATCTCCACGAGGCGACGGGGGAGCGCCGAGAGTCCCTCACCGAGGGCGGCGAAGCACCCGTGCGAGCCGACGTCGACGCCGTGGCCGGTGGCGTGGGTGTGGTGCTGTGGACGGTGTTCGGCGCCGTACTGCTGGGCAGCAGCGTCGCGGGCGCTTTCAGTGCCGGCTGGGCCGTCTTCTACTGGGCGCTGTGGGCAGCCCACGGACTGTGGTGGGCCGTGAACCGGGCAGCGGCGCGCGGCGGTGCGACGGTGCGGGAGATGCGCGACGTGTGCGACATCCTCGCCAATCTGGCACACAACGCCGTGCTGCTCGTCATCATGATCGAGGTCTGCCTGGTCTACTCGACGGCCGGCTGGTTCAAGATCCAGGGCACCCGCTGGCAGGACGGCACCGCCGTCTACTACCCGATGAACCTGGACTACTTCACGCCCTGGCCGGAGCTGAGTCACCTGCTGGCGGGCAACGGCGTGCTGGTCTTCCTGGCCACCTACGGCACCGTCGCCATTCAGGTCGCCTTCCCCTTCACGCTTCTCAACCGGCGGGCGAAGAACGTGCTGCTGACCTTCATGATCCTGGAGCATCTAAGCATCGCCGTCCTGCTCGGGCTGCCGTTCTTCTCGCTGGCGATGATCGCGGCCGACGCGGTGTTCCTGCCGACGGCCTTCCTGGTGTGGTTCGGCCGCCACTCCGCAGCGCTGGGCGGCCGGGTACGGGGCCTGCTGCCGGGCGGCGGCCCCGGAGTGCCCCGGCCCGCGCCGGAGGCGGCCGACGAGGCGGCGACGAAGGTGTCCGCGTAGGGCTGGCCGCGTAGGGCTTGTCCGGCGGATCTTGTGCGGCCCTCTCCTGTTGTTCCGGTCAGGGGGTGCCCCTGCGCGATGCTCGCAGGCTGCGGGTTACGTTGTGGCTGGTCACGCAGTTCCCCGCGCCCCTGACGGGGCGCGTCCCCCCCGCTGGAAGCGGGCCGGTGGTGGTGTTCCGGCGGTCGTAGGGTTGGCCGGGTGACGGGTGAGACGGCGGAGAGCCAGTGGGCGCGGTATGCGGCGGAGGGCGTGCTGCTGGACGGTTTCCACGCGCTGAAGCATGCGCTGCGGTTCGGCGCGCGGGTGCCGGTCGCGCTCACCACCGACCGGCGTGCCGCGCTCGCGCTGGCCGAGGACCTCGCGCCGGATCTGACCGGCACGATCGACGGGCTGCTGCGTGAGGTGCCGGCCACCACGTTGGGCGCCCTGGTGCCCCGTCCGCACCCCACGGGCGTTGCGGCGCTCGCACTACGGGACGCCGTCACGCTCCCGGCGGCGCCCGACCGGGAAGCGCCGCTCGTCGTCCTGGACAACCCGCGCAACCTCGGCAACGTAGGAGCCGTTGTACGGCTGGCGGCGGGTGCGGGCGCCGGCGGGGTACTCACCACTGGTGACGTCGACCCCTGGCACCCGGCGGCGGTACGGGCGGGCGCCGGGCTGCACTTCGCCACTCCGGTCGAACGGCGCCCGGTGGCTGAGCTGCCGGACGGCCCGCTCCTCGCCTTCGATCCGGAGGGCGCCGATCTGCGCTCCGTGACCCTGCCCACCGGGGCGATGCTGGCCTTCGGCTCGGAGCGGCGCGGGCTCTCGGCCCAGATGCGCGCCCGTGCGGACCGCCTGGTCGCCCTCCCGATGCGCCCCCAGGTCTCCAGCTACAACCTGGCCACCAGTGTGGCGATGGCGCTGTACCACTGGCTGGCCCGCCCCAGCTGACGTACGCGCTCCACAGGCGGCGGCCGAGGTGGGCGGGCGGCCGAGCCGGTGAGCGGCACGGTGGACCAGGCGGCCCAGTGGCTCAGCGGTCTACAGGTAGGGGCCGCCCGTGCGGTGGTGCGCCTCGCCGGCCTGGCCCTCGTCCGGCATGGCGCCGGGCGGCAGCGCCCTGCGCATCTGTTCCAGCTGCGCGCGAGCCGCCATCTGCTGGGCGAACAGCGCGGTCTGGATGCCGTGGAAGAGTCCCTCCAGCCAGCCGACCAACTGGGCCTGTGCGATGCGCAGCTCGGCGTCGGTGGGGGTGGACCCCTCCGTGAAGGGGAGGGAGAGCCGCTCCAGCTCCTCGATCAGCTCCGGTGCGAGCCCGTCCTCCAGCTCCTTGATCGAGCTGGTGTGGATCTCCTTCAGCCGCGCCCGGCTGGCCTCGTCCAGCGGTGCTGCCTTCACTTCCTCGAGCAGCTGCTTGATCATGCTGCCGATCCGCATGACCTTTGCGGGCTGTTCCACCATCTCCGTCACGGGGACCTCAGCCTGCTCATCGCCCTCGCCGTCACCGTTGCCCCTGGCGGTACCCCCGAGAGCCATTCCGTCCGGCCCCACGACCAGGACCTGCGGGCTCTCCTGCGACTTCTCGTTGCTCGGCTGTGTCATGCCTCCCATTCTGCATCCGTCAGGTCACCGGTGCCGAGCGAGGGCGGAACGTCAGCGGCGGCGCAGCCGCAGGGCCAGGAAGGCGAGTCCCAGCCCCATGAGCGTCATGCCCGTGCCGAGCGGCAGTACGGGCAGCACCTGTCCGGACTGCCGGGTGTCGACGCGGTCGCCCCGCCCGTCGGCGTCCCCGGGGCTCGCCTCGTCGGACCCGTACAGGTCGTGCTTGCCGATCGCCTGCCCGGACGGGCGCGGTGCGATGGGGTTCCCGAAGGCGGACGGGGGCCGCAGGGCGGACCGGTGGTCCGGACTGCGGGTGTGGTCGCGCCGCCCGTCCCGGCGCTCCTCGTGATGCTGCTGCCGTTCCTGCTGCCGCTGCCGCTGCCGCTGCCGCTGCCGCTGCCGCTGCTCGCCTTCTCGCCGTTTCTCTTGGCCCCGTTCTTCCTGCCGCTGTGCCTCTTGCTGTTGCCGCCGTGCCTCTTCTTGTCGCCGTTCGTCTTGGCGCCGTTTGGCTTCTCTCTGTTCCCGCTGCCGCTGTTCGCGCCGTTGCTGTTCCCGCTGCCGGGCGTCGCGGTCCTCCCGTGCTTCGCGCTCTCGGCGCGCCTCCTGTCGCTGCTCTTGCCGCTGCTCATGGCGCTGCTCTTGTCGCTGTAGGGCCTCTTGCTGCTCGCGCTGCTGCTGCCGCCGCTGTTCCCGTTGCTCAGCGTCCTTTTCCCGCTCTTCCTGACGCTGCTCTTCCTGCCGCTGCTCTTCCTCGCGCCGCTCCTCCTGGTGGCGCTGCTCCCGTTGCCGGTTGCTCTCTTCCTCCCGGGCGGCTCGCTCCTGGTGCCATTTGCTGTCGTCGGGCGTCTGGGTGTCCAGGCCGCTGGGCTCCGGGGGCCGGGAGTCCGGCTCGGGAGGTCCCGGGAGTTCGGGGGCTTCGGGGGGACCGGGGAGCGTGGGGGGATCGGGGAACTTGGGGGGTTCGGGCGGCTCCGGGGGCTCGGGCGGCTGGGGCGGCGCAGGTGGCCGGGGTGGTCCGGGCGGTCCTGCTGCCTCCGGAAGGGGTGCCCAGGTGCGGGTGCCAGGGTTCGTGGTGGGGGGCGTCAGGCTGGGGGTCGCGCTCAGGGTGGCTCCGGAGGGCAGGGCACCCGGAGACAGGGTTTCGGAGGGGGCCGGGGCAGCCCCGGTCTCCGCCTGGTCCCTCCCGGGGCCGGGATGGTCCTCCGCAGTGGCGACAGGCGCGGGAAAGGCAAGAAGAGCGCAGGTCAACAAGGTGACAGCGGTGCTCCGTCGCTGGGTTTGCCGCACGACCGTGACCCTTCCGAGCTGGATGGTCCGCAGACCCGACCAGCGTCACATGAAGGGATAAGATCGGCATTTCGGACAGGAAGAACGGGTGACGGAGAGCGCCGTACGGAGGAGCAGGTACGGAGGAGCCGGATGCGGAGGAGCCCGGCACGGAGGAGGCGGCCACGGAGAAAGCTGCACCGCGGACGCGGCCACGAACGCGTCGGCCCCGCCCCCACCACCGGAAGGCGGCCAGGGGGCGGGGCCCGCGGCGGGGCTGACGGCGGGCGTCAGCCGGACGTGGTCAGCAGGATCTTGCCGATGTGGGTGCTCTCCTCCAGCGTGCGGTGCGCCCGGGGCGCCTCCCGCATCGGGACCGTGCTGTCGATCACCGGGTGAGTCCGGCCGTCCGAGAACAGCGGCCACACATGTTCGCGTACGGCCGCCACGATCGCCGTCTTCTCGGCCGGGGGCCGCGCCCGCAGCGAGGTGGCCGTCACCGCGCCGCGCTTGGCCAGCAGCGCGCCCAGGTTCAGCTCGCCCTTGGTGCCGCCCTGCATACCGATGACGGCCAGCCGACCGTTCACCGCGAGGGCCCTGACGTTGCGCTCCAGGTACTTGGCGCCCATGTTGTCGAGGATGACGTCGGCGCCCGCTCCGTCGGTCGCGGCGCGCAGCTCCTCGACGAAGTCCTGCTCCCGGTAGTTGATCAGGATGTCGGCACCCAGCTCGGCGCACCGCTGGAGCTTCTCGGCCGTGCCCGCCGTCACCGCGACCCGCGCGCCCACCGACTTGGCGAGCTGTACGGCCATGGTGCCGATGCCGCTGGAGCCGCCGTGCACCAGCAGGGTCTCCCCCGGGCGCAGATGAGCCACCATGAAGACGTTCGACCAGACCGTGCAGGTGACCTCCGGCAGACCGGCCGCTGTCGCGAGGTCGAGGCTGTCCGGTACGGGCAGCAGCTGACCGGCCGGCACCGCGACCTTCTCGGCGTAGCCGCCACCGCCGAGCAGCGCGCACACCTTGTCGCCGACCGACCAGCCGGACACCCCGGGGCCGAGGGCCGAGATCCGGCCCGCGCACTCCAGGCCGGGGTAGGGGCTCGCTCCCGGCGGCGGATCGTAGAAGCCCTGGCGTTGCAGGACGTCCGCACGGTTGACGGCGCTCGCTACGACATCGACGAGGACTTCGCCCTCCCCGGGCTCGGGGTCCGGGACCTCGGCCCAGACCAGCGCCTCGGGGCCGCCGGGTTCGGGAATCGTGATCGCATGCATACGGCCGACGCTACCCGCACCGCCCGCACCCCGGCCCGGGCGGCGCACTCCTTGCGGGACGCGGACGGCCGGTCAAGCCGCGTAGGTGAAGCGGAGCTTCTGGTCCGGGGTCGGTACATACGCCTGGTGGCAGCCGGTGCAGAACCAGAACCAGGAGTCCTCCTTGCCGGGCCCCGTCTCGCGGGTGTCCTTCCACAGGAGGCGGTCGGGACAGTTGGGACAGGTGGGCGGCGGGTCCATCGCGTCATCGTCACGCGCTGGTCCCGCCGCGGCCCGCCAGGCACACCGCAGTCACCTGAAGAGGTGAGAGCAGGCAGCGAAGGGCTGTCCGGCTACCGCAACTCGCCCCGCCGCTCGCCTGGTTCGGGACGTGTACGGGAAGCGCGGTGGATGACCACCAGCCGGTCGGTGAGCTTCAGGGTGGCGGCCTCCGGATCGTCGAAGGCGAGTATTCGGTGGCCACGGACCACGGAGACGACCAGGTCGGCGCAGTCGCGCGGGGAGCGTCCTGCCTCGGCCTTGGTGGCGGGGCGCTCCTTGAGGTCGAGTCCGGTGCCCTGCTGGATGAGGTCCTCTATCACCGAGCTGGCGTTCGGGCTGAGCATCGCCAGGCCGAGCAGCCGGCCCGCCGCGCTGGCGCTGGTGATGACCTGGTCGGCGCCCGACTGCCGCAGCAGCGGCGCGTTCTCCTCCTCCCGCACCGCGGCGACGATGTTGAGGCGCGGGTTGAGCTGCCGTGCCGTCAGCGTCACCAGCACCGAGGTGTCGTCCCGCTGCGGCGCGATCACGATCTGCTTGGCCCGCTGCACCTCGGCCCGGGTCAGCACCTCGCTGCGGGTCGCATCGCCCTCGACCCCGGCGAACCCTTCCGCGGTGGCGGTGCTGACGGCCTGCGGCTGCGGATCGATGACGACGATCTGGTTGCGGCCCAGCCCGGTGGAGAGCAGGGTCTGGACGGCCGAGCGGCCCTTGGTGCCGAATCCGACGACGACAGTGTGGTCGCGCAACGCGGACCTCCAGCGGTTCAGGCGCCACTGTTGGCGGGTGCGGTCGGTGAGGGCCTCAAGTGTGGTGCCGATGAGGATGATCAGGAACAGCACGCGCAGCGGCGTGATGACGAAAGTGTTGACCAGGCGCGCACTGTCGGACCCTGGAGTGATGTCGCCGTAGCCGGTCGTGGAGAGCGTGACGGTCGTGTAGTAGAGGCAGTCCAGGAACGACACGTCGTTGTCGGAGTTGTCCACATAGCCGCTCCGGTCCAGATAGACCAGCATCACTGTCACCCACAGGACGACGAGCGCGGCCAGCAGTCGCCGTACGACCTGCAGCTGCGGACTGATGTCCGGGCGCGGCAGCAGTACCGAGCCCTGCCGCTCCGCCGCACCCGACCATCGGTTGCCCGCCCGCCGGGGACCGTCCGGCCGCATCACCACGGCAGCTCCAGTACGGGTACGTCCGTTCCGGGCGTTCCGCCGCCGGGCGGGACCACGGCCAGCGCGTCACAGGAGGCCACTCCGCGCAGCATGGCCGGACCCGCGTACCGCAGCGGCCGGATACGTGCCCGGATGCCGGAACCCTCGTACCGTACGGGCACCAGCCGGGTGTCGTGCGGATGGCCGGACACCTCGGCGCCCAGTGTGGCCTCCCGGGGCTCCGGTTCGGTGCGGCCGGCCAGGGCGCGCAGCAGTGGCGCGGCCAGTGTGACGAGTCCGGAGATCGCCGCCAGCGGATTGCCGGGCAGGCCCACCAGGAATCTGCGGCGTGGCTTCTTTCCGGCACTGTGCTGCGCTGTTGCGGGTCCCAGTGCGGCCAGCAGCATCGGGTGCCCGGGGCGGACGCGTACTCCGTGCACCAGCAGTTGGGCATCCAGGCGGCGCAGCGTCGGCTGGAGGTGGTCGACGGGCCCGGCCGCCGTACCGCCCGTGGTGACGACCACATCGGCCGTCGTGGTGGCCAGCGCCTCGTACAGCGCCTCCGCATCGTCGCCCAGCAGCCGGGTGACGGTCACCTCGGCGCCCAGAGCCGTCAGCCACGGCTCGACCATCGGCCCGAGCGCGTCCCGGATCCGGCCGTCGCGTGGCAGGCCGCGGTGCAGCAGTTCGTCGCCCAGGACGAGCACTTCGGCCCGCGGGCGCGGCACCGCCGGCAGTTCGTCGTAGCCCGCTGCCGCCGCGAGCCCGAGCACGGCCGGGGTGACGGCCGGCCCGGAGGGCAGCAGTTCATCGCCCTTGCGGCACTCCTGGCCGCGCGGGCGGATGTCGGTGCCGGGCTGCGGGGGAGTGGCGGTACGCAGCCGTGTGCCGGTCCGCCGGGCGGCCTCGGAGCGCAGTACGGCACTGGTGCCGGACGGGATGCGGGCGCCGGTCGCGATGCGGACGGCCTCACCGTCGGCGAGCTGCGTCGGCTCGGAACGGTCGCCCGCCAGGATGCCGGGGCGCTCGGTGCCGTCCGCCGCGCGGGCCGGTTCCCAGGGGCCCGGTCCGGACACCGCCCAGCCGTCCATGGCGGAGGTGTCGAAGGGCGGCAGATCGGTGAGGGCCCGCAGCGGCGCCGCCAGGGTGCGCCCCAGCGCGTGCGCGAGGGGCACGTTTTCCGCGGGGAGCGCGGTTGCCGCGGAGGACGCCAGGGCGACGGCCTCGGACCAGCTGGGCGGGGGCTTGCGCGCGCTGTCACCGGACTGGCTCTGCGGGTGCTGTTGCGGGCCCCGCCGCGGATCCTGGGGGTCGCCCGGGGAGTGCTGCTGCGGGCCGCTCCGGGCGCCGCCGGGGGCTTCTCCGGGGTTCCCGGGAGGGAGGGGGCCGGGGCCGCCGGTGCCGCTGCCGGGGCTGCCGGTGCCGTGGCCGCCGCTGCTGCCGCGTTCGTGGCGTCCTTCGTGGCTTCCGGTGCCCCCGTGGCCTGCGTAGCCCCCGTGGTTCGCGTGGCCCTCATGGCCCCCGTGGCCCGCGGCCTGGTCGGAGGGGTGGCCGTTGGGGGGCTCTGCTGCGGGGTCCACGTTGTTCCCGGCGTTCTGGGGGTTGTCGGGACTCTCGCTCCACTGGATGCGGCGGATGCGCTTCAGGCGTGGTGCGGGAGGCGGCTCCGGGCGGGTCCGGCCGCTGTTGGCCAGGGCGATGGCCTCGTCGAGTTCGTCGGCGCCGCTCATCGGTTGTCGGTGTCCCCGGAGTTGGCGTCCCGGTTCCCGGCGTTGTCGCCCTGGTCGGTCCGGGCCGTCTCGTCGGCCCAGCGCCGGGCCAGCCGGGCCGCCGCTTCCGCGGTCCGGGCGACGTCCTGCGGCGAACCGCCCGCCTGCGCCGCCGCATAGCCCACCAGGAAGGTGGTGAGCGGCGCCGCGGGGCGTGCGACACCGTGCGCGGCGTCCCGGGCGAGGTCGAGCAGCGCGGAGGTGTCGACGTCGAGCTCGATGCCGAGTTCGGCCTTGACGGCGGAGATCCATTCGTCCAGCACGGTTTCATGCTCCCTGATGCGGGCCCTCGCTGTGGCGATGTCGTCCCAGGTGTCGCAGTCCAGTGCGGCGGCGGTGATGGAGGGCTCGGTCACCCGGTGCAGCATCAGCCCTGGGAGCACCATGCGCAACGGCAGGCTCGACAGGGTGCCGTACTCGGTACGCAGCAGCGCGAGTTCGCGGCGCAACGGCTCCACCCGGTAGGCGGCCAGCAGCGGTTGGTCCCGCCCGTCGTGCACGATCGCGGCGTCGTACCCGTCCGGTACGGCCACCAGCGCGCGCACCGCCCGCGCCGAGAGGAACGGCAGATCGGCGGAGACGACGAGTACGGGGTCCCTTTCCCCTGCAGGGCGGTCCCGTGCTGAGCGCTCCAGCGCGTCCAGGCCCGCCTGGAGTGCGGCGAGCGGGCCGCTGCCGGGGGGCTCCTCACGGGCCCACAGCACCGGGCGGTACGCCGGGCGGCGCGGGCCCACCACCACGGTGGCCGCCGCGTCGGCGCACGCCGTGAGGACGCGGTCGAGCAGCGTCCTGCCGCCGACCGTGACGCCGGGCTTGTCGGCCCCGCCCAGCCGCCGCGCGCCGCCGCCCGCGAGGACGAGCGCGGCGTACGGGCGCTCGGCAACGTACGGATTCCGGGCGGCGCCCTGTGGGGTCGGGGAGCCCGCTGGCGGTCCGGCGGCGGGTGGTGGTGGTGGTTCTGGAGCCTGGGTCACGCCTCAGAGCGTACGGAGTCAGAGCGTACGGAGCAGCCTGGCGGGATGCTCCACACAGTCCGCGACATGGCGCAGGAAGCCGCCCGCGGTGCCGCCGTCGCACACCCGGTGGTCGAAGGTGAGGGACAGCTGTACGACGCTGCGGACCGCCAGCTCGTCGCCGACCACCCAGGGTTTGCGTGCAATACGGCCGACGCCGAGCATCGCGGCCTCCGGGTGGTTGATGATCGGGGTGGAGCCGTCCACGCCGAAGACGCCGTAGTTGTTCAGTGTGAATGTGCCGCCCGTCAGCTCGGCCGGGGTGAGCGTGCCCGCACGTGCTGCCTCGGTGAGCCGGGCCAGTTCGGCGGTGAGCTGTTCGGCGCTCAGCGTGTGCGCGTCGCGGACGACCGGGACGACGAGCCCTCTGTCGGTCTGTGCGGCGAACCCCAGGTGCACCTCGGGCAGTACGACGATCTCCCGTGCCTCGGTGTCCACCGTCGAGTTGAGCTCCGGGAAGCGGGCGAGCGCCGCCGTGCAGACCCGGCCCAGCAGGGCGAGCAGTGAGACGGGCGCCGTCGGCTCTCCGTGGGTGGGTGGCGCGTTCATCTCCTTACGCGCTGCGAGGAGTTCGGTGGCGTCCGCGTCCACCCAGCAGCTGGCGTCGGGGATCTCGGCACGGCTGCGCGCGAGCCGTTCGGCCGCCGTACCGCGCATGCCGCGCAGCGGGATCCGGCGCTCCCGCCCCGGCCCCTGCCGCGCTGGGCCCTGTTGCGCAGCGCCCGGTTGTGCAGCGCCCTGCTGCGCCGCGTCCTGTTGTGCCGCGTCCTGCTGCGCCGCGAGTACGGCCCGCTCCACGTCCGCGCGCAGGACGAGCCCGTCCGGTCCGCTGCCCGTCATCCCGCGCAGCTCAAGGCCGTGCTCGCGGGCCAGGCGGCGCACCAGGGGGGAGATCACGGGGACGGGCGTACGGCTGCTGCCGTTCGCGCCCTCGGCGGTTCCGGTGTCCTGGCCCGCTCCGGGGGCGGGGCCGCCCCGGTCGGCTGCGGACCGGGGCTCCTCCCCTGGCCCCACCCCGGGCGGCCGCAGGGCAGCTCGGGGCCGCCGCCCGGGCGGCTCCGCTGTCCCGTAGCCGACCAGCACATTGCCCGAGCCGCCCACCTGCTCCGGCTCCGGGCTCGGGCCGGTCTCCGCGTCCCGCTCGCCGCTCCCGGCGTCCCGGGCTGCGGGCGCTCCGCCACCGGGGCTGACCGCGACCGTGACCAGTGGGGCGCCCACGGCGACCTCGGCGCCCTCCTCGGCGGCGTGCGAGGTGACCACGCCCGCATAGGGGCAGGGGACCTCGACGAGCGCCTTGGCCGTCTCCACCTCGACCACCGGCTCGTCCACCCGTACGGTGTCGCCGACCGCGACCAGCCACCTGACGATCGTCGCCTCCGTCAGCCCCTCCCCCAGGTCCGGCAGGGCGAACTCGCGTACCTCGCCCATCAGACGGCACCTCCGACCCGGCCCTCGGTGAAGCTGCTCTCCCACTGGAGCCGGGCGACGGCGTCCAGGATCCGGTCGACGCCCGGCAGGTGGTGCTGCTCCAGCATCGGCGGCGGGTAGGGGATGTCGAACCCGGCGACGCGCAGTACGGGCGCCTCCAGGTAGTGGAAGCAGCGTTCGGTGATGCGGGCCGCGATCTCGCCGCCGGGACCGGCGAAACCGGGGGACTCGTGCACCACCACGGCCCGCCCGGTGCGCCGTACGGAGGCGGCGACCGTCTCCTCGTCGAACGGCACCAGGGAGCGCAGGTCGATCACCTCCAGGTCCCAGCCTTCCGCGCCCTCCTCGCGCGCTGCCTCGGCGGCCTCCAGACAGACCGGAACGGACGGGCCGTAGGTGATCAGCGTCGCGGAGCTGCCGCGCCGGCGTACGACGGCCCTGCCGATACCCGGCACCGGCTCCGGGTCCTCCGGGTTCCAGTCGGCCTTCGACCAGTACAGCCGTTTCGGTTCCAGGAAGACGACAGGGTCGTCGGAGGCGATGGCGGCGCGCAGCAGCCCGTAGGCGTCGGCGACCGTGGCCGGGGCGACGACGTGCAGCCCCGGGGTCGCCATGTAGTACGCCTCGGAGGAGTCGCTGTGGTGCTCCACGCCACCGATGCCGCCGCCGTACGGGACGCGCACGGTCAGCGGCATGGACATCCTGCCGCGCGTGCGGTTGCGCATCCGCGAGACGTGCGACAGCAGTTGCTCGAAACCGGGGTAGGCGAACGCGTCGAACTGCATCTCCACGACCGGCCGCAGTCCGTACATCGCCATCCCGACCGCCGTGCCGAGGATGCCCGCCTCCGCCAGCGGCGTATCGGTGCACCGGTCCGGGCCGAACTCCGCGGCCAGCCCGTCCGTCACCCGGAAGACGCCGCCCAGGGTGCCGACGTCCTCGCCGAAGACGTGCACGTCCGGGTCGTCGGCCATGGCGTCCCGCATGGCGCGGCGCAGCGCTTGTCCCATGGTGGCGGGTTTCCGGTCCACGGCCGCCGCGGCGGGCTGCCGTACTGCTGTGCTCATCGGCTCTCCTCCCCCGCTTCCCCCGCTGCGAGCTCGGCCCGCAACTGGTCCGCCTGGTTGCGAAGTTGTGGCGTCGGCTCTGCATAGACGTGGGCGAACAGCTGCGTCGGGTCCAGCGGCGGGTCCTGGTGCATCCGCTCGCGCAGCTCGGCCGCCTGCCGCTCCGCGGCCTCCTCGATTTCCCGTACGGCCTTCTCCTCCAGCAGTCCGCGGCTGCGCAGCTCGCGCTCCAGGAGCGTCACCGGGTCGTGCGCCCGCCACGCCTCGACCTCGCTGTCGGTGCGGTAGCGGGTCGCGTCGTCGGCGTTCGTGTGGGCCTCCAGCCGGTAGGTGACCGCCTCGACGAGGGTGGGGCCGCCGCCTGTCCGGGCGCGGGCCAGCGCCTCGCACAGCACCTCGTGCACCGCCACCGCGTCGTTGCCGTCCACCAGCCGCCCCGGCATGCCGTAGCCGACCGCCTTGTGCGCCAGGGAGGGCGCCGCGGTCTGCTTGGCGAGCGGCACGGAGATCGCGAAGCCGTTGTTCTGCACCAGGAAGACGCACGGTGCCTGCCATACGGCGGCGAAGTTGAGCGCCTCGTGGAAGTCGCCCTCACTGGTGCCGCCGTCGCCGACCAGCGCGAGCGCCGCAACCTCGTCGCCCTTGAGCCGCGCGGCGTGGGCCAGCCCCACCGCGTGCGGCAGCTGGGTGGCCAGCGGCGTGCACAGGGGCGCGACCCGTGTGCCGGGCGAGTCGTAGCCGTGGTGCCAGTCGCCGCGCAGCAGGGACAGCACCTCGACCGGGTCCAGACCCCGCGCCACGGCGGCGAGGGTGTCGCGGTAGCTGGGGAAGAGCCAGTCGTGCTCGCGCAGCGCGAGCGCGGCGGCGACCTGGCACGCCTCCTGCCCCCGCGACGACGGGTAGACCGCGAGGCGCCCCTGCCGGGTCAGCGCGGTGGCCTGCTCGTTGAACCGCCGCCCGTGCACGACGGCGGCGTACAGCCGGCGCAGCAGCTCCCCGTCCGGACCCGCATGCGAACCCGTCGCCTCCCGGTCCGCCGTACTGGTCCCCAGGACGCGGTACGGCTCGGCGTCGGGGAGGAGGGGCGCGGCATCCGTACGGGGGCGCCACGAGGGGGGCGGCACGGGGGCGTAGGCACCTGGCTGCTCTAGGACCGTCATGACGAGCACCTCCTCGTGGGCGGGCTGCGGCGCGGGCAGGCGGGGTACGCCTGACACACCGGCCTCCTGGCGCACCGGCCTGCCGATGGCCGCACCACCGGCAGGCCGGGCCGGTGACCGAGTGGGCCACCCCTACCGATTGTTCGGTCGTCGGCACATTTTGGCTATGGGTGGCCTCGGCCTGTGGACAACTGGTCCGCAAAACCGTTCGATGGCCGCAGAGTGTCCATCCAGGGGAGGCGAGGGACCGTGCGGGGTGAACAGATGGCCGACGGGCCCGATGAAGCGGGACAGCCCGACGGGCACCGGTTTCCGGCCCGGCCGCTGGACTCCATCGACCGTGACATCCTGCGGCTGCTCCGCGCGGACGGGCGAGCCTCCGTCCGCTCGGTCGCCGAACGTGTGCACGTCTCCCGTGCCAACGCCTACGCCCGTATCAACCGGCTGATCGACGACGGGGTCATCCGCGGGTTCAGCGCCCGCATCGACCAGGAGCGCGCGGGCCACGGCGCCTCGGCCTACATCACCCTCAAGATCGTCCAGGACTCGTGGCGCAGCGTCCGCGAGAAGCTCCAGGAGCTGCCGGGCGCGGCCCACATGGCGCTGGTCAGCGGGGACTTCGACGTACTGCTGCTGGTGCACACCCCGGACAACAGGGCGCTGCGGGACCTCGTCCTCACCCGCATCCAGTCGATGCCGGAGGTGCTCAGCACCCGCACGCTGCTGGTGTTCGAGGAGACGGATCTGGAGCCGGGGCCGTAAGCACGGGCGCCCGGGTTCGGGGCCGGGCCGGGGCCGCGGAAGCTCGTCCGGCCCGCCACGTCAGCCGGTGCGCAGGCCCGCGAAGGCGGTGCGGACGACGGCCTCGGCGACCTCGGCGCTGGTGCTGGCAGCGGCACCGGCGGAGGTGCCGGTGCCGCCGCCCGGCGCGGGGGCCTCGTCCCGGGCGCCGTTGTGCGCTGCCCGGTCGGGGCGGTACCACTCGGCGATCGAGTTGATCATGCCGAACAGCAGCCGGGTCGCCAGCCGCGCGTCCACATCCGAGCGCAGGTCCCCCTCGGCCGCCGCCCGCTTGACCAGCTCGGCCACCCGCTGGTCGAACTCGCGGCGCCGGGACATCGCCCAGATCTCGGTGTCCGTGTTGCCGCGCACCCGCAGCAGCAGCGTCACATACGGCAGCTCGGCCATCAGCACCTCGACCGTGCGCCGCGTGACGTGCTCCAACCGCTCCACCGCGCGCCCCTCACGCGCCGGGGACTCCTCCAGCACGGCGAACAAGCCGTCCAGCGCCCGGCTTATGCCCCGGCGCAACAGCTCCTCCTTGCCGCGTACGTGGTGGTAGATCGAGGACTTCGAGATCCCGGCCGCCTTCGACAGGTGCTCCATCGAGGTGCCGTCGTAGCCCCGCTCGTTGAACACCCGCACGGCGACGGAGAGCAGCGAGTCGGGCGTGTAGGTGTCGCGCTTGACCGTGGGCATGCGGCCGATGCTAGCCGGGCCCTCCGCAGGGTCTGCCTGGCGCTGGACGAAGTTATCCACAGGTTCCGGGGCCCCCTTGCACCGACCGATCGTTCGGTAGCAGTATCTATCAGGTGACCGGCCGCGGCAAAGCCGTCACCACCAGCATTCCGTCCCAGCTCAGCGAGGAGTTGGTCCCGCGTGACCACCGGTATCGGAACGACCACTGCCCAGCTCATCGACAAGCACCGCTCCACCCTGGACCGCGCGCTGGAAACGATCCGCAGCCGGGAGTTCTGGACCCCGCACCCCGAGCACCCGAAGGCGTACGGCGAGGGAGCGGCCGAGGAGGGCAAGGCCGCCTTCGATGCGCTGCGCGGCAGCCGCTTCGAGCTGCCCGGCCAGCCGGTCTCCGGCGAGTGGGTGGCCACCGAGGTGTCGCCGTACGGCTTCGAGCTGGGCATCTCCTACCCACGCGCGGACGAGGGCGCCGTCGACGCGCTGCTGTCGGTGATGCGCGGCGGTCTGCCCGCCTGGCGCAAGGCGGGGCCCGAGACCCGCGCAGCCGTCTGCCTGGAGATCCTGGCGCGGATCAGCGCCCGCACCCACGAGTTCGCCCAGGCCGTGATGCACACCAGCGGCCAGGCGTTCATGATGGCCTTCCAGGCGGGCGGCCCGCATGCGCAGGACCGCGGTCTGGAGGCGGTGGCCTATGCCTACGCCGAGCAGGCGCGCACCCCCGAGCGAGCCCTCTGGGAGAAGCCGCAGGGCAAGCGCGAACCGCTGCGGGTCACCAAGGAGTTCACCCCTGTCGGGCGCGGCATCGCGCTGCTGATCGGCTGCAACACCTTCCCCACCTGGAACGGCTTCCCCGGCTTCTTCGCCTCCCTCGCGACCGGCAACGCCGTGCTGGTCAAGCCGCACCCGCGGGCCGTGCTCCCGCTCGCCCTGACGGTGCGGATCGCCCGCGAAGTGCTCGCGGAGGCGGGCTTCGACGCCGACCTGGTGGCGCTGGCAGCCGAGGCGGAGGGCGACGGCATCGCCAAGGACCTGGCCACCCGCCCCGAGATCCGGGTGATCGACTACACGGGAGGCTCGGCCTTCGGCGAGTGGCTGGAGGCCAACGCCCGCCAGGCCCGGGTCCACACCGAGAAGGCCGGTGTCAACACGGTCGTCATCGACTCCACCGACGACTACCAGGGCATGCTCGCCAACCTCGCCTTCTCCCTCTCCCTCTACAGCGGCCAGATGTGCACGACGCCGCAGAACCTGCTGATCCCGGCCGACGGCATCACCACCGAGTCCGGCCCCAAGTCCTACGACGAAGTGGTCGCCGACCTCGCCACGGCCGTCGGCAAGCTCCTCGGCGACGACATGCGGGCCAACGCGCTGCTGGGCGCCATCGTGAACGACCAGGTACGGGAGCGCCTGGAGGCAGCCTCCACACTGGGCGAGGTCGCCCTGCCCTCCCGCGTGGTGACCAACCCGGAGTTCCCCGACGCCACGGTCCGCACCCCCGCCATCGTCAAGCTGGACGCCACCAAGCCGGAGGCCGATGCGCCGTATCAGAACGAGTGCTTCGGCCCGGTCTCCTTCGCGGTGGCCGTCGGCTCCACGGAGGACGCGCTGGAGCTTCTGCGCAACACCCTCCAGTCCAAGGGCGCGATGACCGTCTCCGCGTACACCACCTCCCCCGAGGTGGCGCGCCAGGTGGAGGAGGTCTGCTTCGACGAGCCCGCCCAGCTCTCGCTCAATCTGACGGGCGGGGTCTACGTCAATCAGACGGCCGCCTTCAGCGATTTCCACGGCTCGGGCGGCAACCCGGCAGCCAACTGCGCCCTGTGCGACGGCGACTTCGTCTCCGGCCGGTTCCGAGTGGTGGAGGTGCGGCGTATGGCACAGCAGTGAGGGGGCACTGAACAGCACAGCGCCCCCGGGCGGTGCACCCGGGGGCATGTGATCGGCACTTCGTGGGGCCGGCCCTTGAGGGAGCCGGTCGACCCTCCGAGGGGTTCGGCCTCAGTCGGCGGGCTGGCCCGTGGAGACCGTCAGGTCGACCTTGTCCTTCTTCGGGTCGAACTCCTCGATGGAGCCGGGGCTCTGGTCCATGACGATGTCCTTGCCCCAGACGTTCTCGTCCTCTCTGGTCACCTCGCCGAGCTTCCAGCCCGCGGCGCGCAGGCACGCCTTGACGGAGGTGAGGTCCTTTTGCGTCAGATCGGGCATCAGGACCTTGCCCTTCTCGGAGTAGGAGTCCGTGGCGTCGGTGCACTTGTCGGTCTCAACGGTCTTGGTCTTGTCGGGGCCCTTGAAGCCGCCGCTGTCGTCCCCTCCGTCGTCCCCGCCGGTGCCACCCTTCTCAGCGGTCGGAGTGGGCTTCGGCTTGGCGGTGGGCTTGGGGTCGGGGTCGTCATCGCCGCTGGTGAGCCCGATGATCACGAAGACCAGGGCGACGATGACGGCCACGGCGGCCAGGCCGTAGCCGGCCATGGCACCGGTCGACAACTTCTTGCCGGAGCCGCCGTTCCCCGGGCCGGAGCCGTGTGCCCCGATCGTGTAGGGCGGCGGGGTGGAGGTGCCGCCGTGGGGCGACTGCGGGTAGCCGTAGCCGGGGGTGGTGGCAGGGCCGGCGGCGGGGGAGGTCTGGGTGGGGGG